>JAFWCK010000018.1 GCA_017536965.1 Lachnospiraceae bacterium
AATGTGTCAAAATAATAACAATCTTTCCCTTTTGCCTGGATCCGTTCCTGAATATCTTTGGAAGAAACACCAAAAGTATTGATCTCTCTTGCAGCGTAAATGTCTGTCAGGACAACGGCATCTGCCAGGGAAAGAGCATCTGCAAATTCATCCAGAAAAGCTTTTGTACGGGAATAGGTATGTGGCTGGAAAATGACCCACAGTTTCTCGTGCGGAAAATCTTTTGCCGCAGTCAGAGTCGCCCGGATCTCATCCGGATGATGTGCATAGTCATCGATTACTGTGACATCATCAAATTTACCTTTGATCTCAAAACGCCGGTCAACACCCCGGAAGGAAGAGACGGATGCACAGGCATGTTCAATAGAGAGTCCTAATGCAAATGCAGAAGCAACTGCAGCTAATGCGTTATAGACGTTGTGTCTTCCCGGGATCTTTAAACTTACATGACCTAAGAGCACTTCGTTATGCCAGACGTCAAAAGAATCACAGGCAAATGAATCACAGGTGATGTTTTTTGCAGTAAAGTCACAACCCTCTTCCAGGCCAAATGTATAAATCTTACATCCAAGTCCCTCTGTGAAATAAGAAAGATCATCGATCTCTCCATTGATGATCAGAGTTCCTGTATCTGGTAAAAGACGGGTGTATTCCCGGAAACTATGGCGGATGTCATCCAGATCTTTAAAGAAGTCCAGATGATCTGCCTGTACGTTTAGGATCACTTCCATCGTCGGGAAGAAGGAAAGGAAGCTGTTGGTATATTCGCATGCTTCTGTGATCAGTTTGCCGGAATGGCCGATCCGTGCATTGCCTCCGATAGAAGGAAGCATACCTCCTACCATGATGGTCGGGTCTGTGTCCTCATCCAGCAGGATCTGTGAGAGAAGGGAAGTCGTTGTGGTCTTTCCATGGGTGCCCGATACGCAGATGACTGTTTCGTACTCTTTCATCAGCAGCCCCAGATAATCTGCCCGGACCATGGTTTCTATACCCTTTGCCCTTGCCTGGGCAAGTTCCGGGTTGGTATCGGAGATTGCTGCAGTGTAGACAACCAGATCAATATCATCCGTGATGTTTTCTGCACGCTGCCCAATCTGTATGGATGCGCCTTCTGCCCGCAGTTCCTGGACCAGTTCGCTTTCTTTGGAATCAGATCCGGAAACGGTCAGACCTTTGGTTAAAGAAACATTGGCGAGAGCACTCATACTGATGCCGCCAATGCCGATAAAATGAATATGTTTTTTTCCGCTTAAATTGTTTTCTTTCATAATAAAAAATTATAGCATTGCAAAAATGCTTTTACAAGAAAAATGGCGGCAACAAGTGCCGCACATTTAACTTTGGTTTTCTTTGAGTACTTAGAATTCTGCGCTTTCTGGTTCCTTAGCAGCTTCTTCTTCGTATCTCTCTAGGATGATACGCTGGATGCGTTCGCGTGTTTCTGAGTCGATAGGATGAGCAATGTCGCGATACTCTCCGTCTTGAGTTTTTCTGCTAGGCATGGCAATGAATAAACCTCTTTCGCCTTCGATGACTTTGATGTCATGAACGACAAATACGGAATCCATCGTAATGGACACAACGGCTTTCATTTTGCCTTCCTTAGCGACCATTCTGACTCTCACATCAGTGATCTCCATATTTAGTTGCCTTTCTTTCATTGGAACTACTTCTACCAACTCGCAAATTATAACATAGGAAAAAATCAAAAACAAAGTATACGAAAAATGTTTTAAATATGTTTATAAAAAATACAATTTTGACTTAAAAATACAACAGATAGACCTCAAAAACCCCGTTTTTCTTGCAAGAGGGGAGGTTTGCTTATATAATCGTGGCAGATTCAAAAGGAGCTTAACAGGTCATGTTTATCATCGCGGGACTTGGAAATCCGACAGCTAAATATGCTCATTCCCGTCATAATGTAGGATTTGATACGATTGATATCCTGGCGGAAAAATACCAGATCAAAATGGGCAAGTCATTGTTTCGCGCACAGGTTGGCAGAGGCATAATCGCAGGGGAAAAAGTGATTCTGGTAAAGCCGCTGACATTTATGAATTTAAGCGGCACTGCTATCCGGCCGATCGTCCGTTTTTATAAGTCTGATCCGGCAAAGGAACTGATCGTGATCTACGATGATGCAGATCTGGATGTGGGAAAACTGCGTATTCGTGCAAAAGGAAGTGCCGGCAGTCACAACGGGATGAAAAATATTGTAGAGCAGCTTGCCACGACAGAATTTGCCCGTGTGCGTATTGGCATAGGTAAGAGGCCGGAGCAGACGGATATGGTCGATTATGTACTTTCTACGTTTCCACCAGATGAACGAAAAGAAGTGGAGAGTGCGATGGAAAAAGCTGCTCAGGCAGTGTCTGTGATCCTGGAAAAGGGCTGCGATGCAGCAATGAATCAGTTTAATTAATTCTATGTTTGATCTGGACAGACTGGAAGTATTCCATGACATAAGAAAGGCCATAGGAACAGGGACCCTTCGGATCTCCGGCTGTGTCCCGTCTCAGATGGAACATTTTCTGTGGCAGTTGGGTGATGGCTTTGATGGCAAAGTCATCATTACTTTTGATGAGCAAAAAGCCAGAGAATTACTGACCAACTATCAGGCATTCGACCGTCAGTGTGTTTATTACCCGGCAAAAGATCCGCTGTTTGATCAGGCGGATATTCGCGGCACCTATCTTTCCGAGCAGCGGTTTGCGATCCAGAAGCGTCTGTTCAGCGGAGAAAAACTGACTGTTATTACAACACTTGATGCATTTGCAGAAAGGCTTTCTTCCTTTGAGGACATCGAAAAGAATCTGATCGTGATCAAAGAAAAAGAAGTGCTGGATGTACCGGCATTGGCAGAGCGTCTGGTGAAACTGGGCTATGAGAATGAACTGCAGGTGGAGGCGCATGGCGAATTCTCCCTGCGCGGCAATATCATCGATATCTTTCCTTATACAGAAGATGCGCCGTACCGGATCGACCTTTGGGGAGATGAGATTGAAAGCATCCGCATGTTTGATGTAGAGAGCCAACGGTCGATCGAGCAGGTGGAGTCCTTTACGGTTTTCCCGGGAGGAGAAGGAACGCAAAACAGTGTTACGCTGTTTGATTATTTTAGTGATCGGACGTTATATATTTTTGATGAACCTGCCCGTGTTTTCCACGAAGCTGTTTTTGAGGAAGCACTGCTGGGCGAATTTCAGAAGCGGCATCCGCTGTTATTCTCCATGCTGGGAACGGTTTGCGAGGATCTTCCTGCAGATCAGGAGTTCTTTGTAAATGCACGGAGTATTCCTTCCTATAACGGAAGGTTTGCTGATCTGGTAGAGGACCTGAAACGATATAAAAAAGAAGGATGGAATATTTCTTTGTTCACAGCTAGTCCGATCCGTGCAGAACGGCTGACTAAAGAACTGCAGGATGCACAGATCCCGCTGCAGGTGGAAGTAGGGAATATCCGTACCGGTTTTGAATATCCGGATATCCGATGCAGCGTGATCACAGAAGTGGATATTTACGGTGCACGACGCCGGAACAAGAGGCGCAAAAGACGTTATTCCGGAGATCCGATCAAAGATTTTACTGATCTGAATATTGGCGATTATGTGGTGCATGAGCAGCACGGTGTCGGTATTTACCGCGGTATCGAGAGGATGACCGTGGACGGGATCGAAAAAGATTATATGAAGATCAGTTACGCAAATAATGCGTC
>JAFWCK010000019.1 GCA_017536965.1 Lachnospiraceae bacterium
AGACGTCCGTAGATGTTGCCGGCGTCTGCCAGTCCAAAGCGGTCAGCTGCGTGCTGGCTGTTATGGAAAACGTAAGATGTGGTCTGATAGATCGGAACGGCACGCGCATCGGTTGCCGGGTCTGCCTGCTCCTGTCCAACGTGTAACTGTAAGGTTTCAAATTTATAATTGCTCATGGTATTCTCCCTTTCTTAATGAATCGATTTTGGATTATTCGAAGCGGAGTAGTGTGATCCGCTTCCGGTGTGCTTTTCCAGGTTTTCCTGGGGTGTTCCCGGCAAATAAAAAATCCGGGAACGTTTTGTTAGCTCCCGGACAATAGATCTGCAGGTATTATCTGCAACATCGGCTCGTGTGGAGGCGCATCGATTCGCAGCCGAACGCCCCCGCCATTTGACATGCCCGGGAGTTTAGCATTCGACACCACATCATCGTACTCTGCTTACGTGGTAAATTACGGATCATTATATATGCCTCCTTTCCTGCCCCCGACCGAAGGTCGAGGGAGCCTCGCGGCTTTGAGCGATCAGAAGAACTCGTATGAGTTCTTTCTTTTCATTTGAAATTTTCGATACTATATCACTATCAACCTACTATGTCAATAGGTTTATAAAGATTTTTTTCATCAATTTTTCAGAACGATCTCATCGCCGATTTTTATCGTACCGCCGTGCAGTACTTTGGCAAATACGCCTTCGCGCGGCATGATGCAGTCGCCCATGACTTTATAGATCTCGCAGTGACTGTGGCATTCTTCGCCGATCTGTGTCATCTCCAGCACCACGTCGCCAATCTGAAAAACAGAACCGATTGGAAGTTCGCGCAGATGGAACCCTTCTACGACCAGGTTTTCTCCGAATGCACCAAACGCAACGTCGGCGCCTCTTGCGCGGAATGCATTGATCTGTTCCAGCCCCAGAAGCGAGACCTGCCGATGCCATTTTCCGGCGTGCGCATCGCCCTGGATCCCGAAGTCTTCTATTACTACGGCCTCCGGGATCTCGTGCTTCTGTGTTCCTTTTTTCTCGCTGATGCAAATACTGTGGACGATGCCCATGGTTTATTCCTCCTGCAGGATGACATCGCCAGTCCGCTTCTGATAATCTTCCAGCGCAGACTGGATGGCTTCCTCCGCCAGAACAGAGCAGTGCATCTTATAATCCGGCAGACCGTCCAGTGCCTCTGCGACGGCTTTGTTGGTCAGCTGCATCGCCTCTTTCACCGGTTTTCCTTTGATCAGTTCGGTTGCCATGGAGCTGGATGCGATCGCGCTGCCGCAGCCGAAGGTCTCGAACTTGACATCCTGAATGATGCCGTCCTCGATCTTCAGATACATCTTCATGATGTCTCCGCATTTTGCGTTGCCGACTTCGCCGATACCGTTTGCATCTTCGATCACGCCCACGTTGCGCGGGTTGCGGAAATGATCCATTACTTTTTCACTATATAAAGCCATTTGGCACCTCCTAGAGTATGTATTCTTTTTTGCCTGCCTGCAGATCCCGCCAGATCGGCGAGAAGCCGCGCAGATATTCGACTACTTCTTTGACGGACTGGATCATGTAGTTCACGTCTTCGTCCGTTGTATCTTCCCCGATGCTAAGCCGCAGCGATCCGTGCGCCACATCATGTACGCGTCCGATCGCTAAGAGCACGTGGCTCGGGTCCAGCGATCCGGATGTGCAGGCGCTGCCGGACGATGCCGCGATGCCTTTGTCATCCAGAAGGAGTAAGAGGGATTCGCCCTCGATCCCTTCAAAACAGAAATTCACATTTCCCGGAAGGCGTTTGACTGCATCGCCGTTCAATGCGCTGTGCGGGATAGCAGAAAGGCCTGCGATCAGCTTATCGCGCATTGCTGTAAGGTGTTTTGCATTTTCCTCTCGCTTCTCGTTGGCTTCCTTCAGTGCGGTAGCCATGGCTGCGATGCCAGGGACATTTTCTGTCCCGGCGCGTTTGCCTCTTTCCTGTGCGCCGCCCTCGATCAGATTGGTGAGGCGGATCGTTTTCTTTGCATATAGAAAGCCGACACCCTTCGGCCCGTGGAATTTGTGTGCGGAGGCGGAGAGCATATCGATGTTGTCGTCGATGACGTTGACCGGAATGTGCGCGATCGCCTGCACGGCATCTGTATGGAAGATGACATTGTGCTTGTGGCAGATGGCGCCAATCTCACGGATCGGCTGAATGGTCCCGATCTCGTTGTTTGCGAACATAATCGTGACCAGGCAGGTGTCATCGCGGATTGCCGCTTCCACTTCTTCCGGGATGATCAGTCCGTTTTCATGCACATCGAGCAGAGTGACTTCAAAGCCTTCTTTTTCCAGTCTCTGCAGCGTGTGCAGGACGGCATGATGCTCAAAAGCGGAGGATATGATATGCATCCTGCCGTTTTTTCTGCCAAGCTCTGCGGCTGAGCGGATGGCCTGGTTGTCGGCCTCGCTGCCGCCGGATGTGAAGAGGATCTCGCGCGGTTCGGCGCCGATGACATCGGCCACATCCTTACGCGCTTCTTCCAGGATTTCCTTTGCTTTCTGTCCGAACCCGTAAAGGCTGGACGGATTTCCCCAGACTTCGTTGTTCAGGGAGATCATTTTATCGATTGCTGCCTGACTCATTTTGGTTGTTGCAGCATTGTCAGCGTAGATCACGTTGTTTTCTCCTTTCGTTTTGTCTGTCTCTTCACAGCGCTTGCCCCGGTTGCTGCGCGCGTGTCGCTGTTGCTGCGCGCGTGTCACTGTTGATGAGCAGATCTGTCTTGTGTTGATATTGTATCGGTATTTACCTACTATGTCAATAGGTAAATACCGACCGAATTATTGTAGAATTTTTGGGACTATTTTTTTGAAAAAGAGCAAATCATCTCTTGATTTACCTATTTACCCTGCGGTATAATAGGTGAATCAAAAAGACAGCTGTTTATCTGGATTTATTTGATTAAAGAGGGTTTCGATTTGATTTCAACAAGAGGAAGATATGCGATCCGCGTACTGATCGATCTGGCGGAAAACGATAATGGCGGCTATATCCCTCTGAAGGATATCGCTGCAAGACAGGATATATCCAAAAAATATCTGGAGATCATTGTAAAGGACATGGTCTCCGGCGGGCTTTTGGTCGGCGCCAGCGGAAAGGGCGGCGGCTACAAGTTGTGCCGCAAGCCGGAAGAGTATTCCGTTGGTGAGATCCTGGAGCTGATGGAAGGCTCTTTTGCAACCGTTGCCTGCCTGGCTGATGACGCAGCGCCATGCCCGCGTGCCAAGGAGTGCCAGACGCTTCCTCTGTGGGAAGAGTACGATAAAATCACCCATGACTATTTCTACAGCAAACATCTGAGCGACCTGCTGTAATCTTTTTTAAAACAATTCCATAATCTTTACTATTATCTTTCGAATCTTTCCTTATTTATTTGAAAGTTGCTTCTTTTTTGCTATAATATCATGCGTAATAGTTTCTGAATGTTTTGGCGATACTTTCCTTAAAAGGTGGGGATTACTGGAAAATATTAGCACGGATATTTGAGAGACAATAAAGAAGGAAAGGAGAAAATGGGTGGACTATACCAAGTATGTATTAAAAGATAACGAAGAATTGGCCTCCATTCTGGAAGGAAAAGACAACATTTTCGTTATCGCTTGTAACAAATGTTTCAAGGAATTCGAGTCCGTCAACGAGACAGATGGCGATGAATTCGTCAAATTTGCTACGGAACAGGGCAAGAAGATTACGGGTATTATTAACATGGACTTCCTGTGCAACCAGCTGATCACAGCTAAGAAGCTGGAAGGTGTCATCCCTGAAGGAACGGACTATATCGCAGTCGTTTCCTGCGGTCTGGGTATTCAGATCATTGCTGATTTGGAGGACCTGCCGGTAATCGCAGCCAGCAATTCCCTGAACTATATCGGTCATCACGGCATGGCGCTGACACAGAAGACCTGTGGCGCCTGCGCACAGTGCTACCTGAATATCACCGGCGGCATCTGCCCGATCGTAGACTGTTCCAAGAGTCTGCTCAATGGCCAGTGCGGCGGCGCAAAGAACGGCAAATGTGAAGTGGATCCTAAGAAGGACTGCGCATGGGAGAAGATCTATCAGAGACTCGAGGCGCAGGGACGTCAGAAAGACTTCCTGGATCAGCCGGTCCAGCTGCGTGATTATTCAAAAGTTAATTTCAAAGTTGTCAATGATTATGTAAAAGCAATTCGGGACGGCCGTCTGACCGGCTATAACGGAGGTGTGCATCCGAGCGAGAACAAAGAGCTTGCTGAGAACATTCCTCTGGCTAAATTCCCGGAGCCTGATGTTGTTGTGATTCCGACCTCGATGCATGCAGGTGCCCCTGCCACTCCTGTTGTTCAAGTCGGCGATACCGTTAAGATGGGTCAGCTGATCGCTGAGGCTGCCGGCTTCATCAGTGCTAACGTTCATTCCAGTGTCAGCGGTAAAGTTATCGCGATCGAGCCTCGTCCGCATTCCAAAGGAACGGATGTGCTTTCCATCGTGATCGAGAACGACAAACAGGGTACACTATGCGGACGTGTACAGCCTGCTAAACCGTTAGAGGAACTGACTCCGGAAGAGATCGTTGCTATCGTTAAAGACAAAGGTATCACCGGTATGGGTGGTGCAGGATTCCCGACTTCCGTCAAACTGGCACCGGGCAAACCGATCGATGCGGTCCTCTTAAACGGCTGCGAGTGCGAGCCTTATCTGACAGCCGATCATCGTGTGCTTCTTGAGTATGCGGACGATGTCATCTTCGGCCTTAAGGCTATCATGAAAGCAGTTGCAGCACCGAAGGGCATCATCGTTATCGAGGATAACAAACCGGATGCTATCGAGCTGATGGAAGCTAAAACAGCTGACATGGATGATATCGAAGTCAGAACAGTCAGAACCAAATATCCGCAGGGCGCAGAGAAGATGCTCATCAAGAACGTCATGAAACGCATGGTGCCGAGCGGCGGACTGCCGGCAGACGTCGGTGCAGTCGTTGCCAACGTCAGCACAGCTGTTGCAATTTCTGACGCAATTCAGAAGGGCATGCCTCTGATCGAGCGTGCGGTATCCGTGACCGGCGACTACATCAAGAACCCGGGTAACTTCATGGTGAAGATCGGTACCAACGTTCAGGATATCATCGATTATTGCGGCGGCATCACCCGCGAAGGCGCAACCGTTAAGATGGGCGGCCTTATGATGGGTGCTGTTCTGGAGAATACCAACGTACCGGTTATCAAAGGTACAAACGGTATCATCGCAGTCAACACGGCATACACAGAAGCTAACGAGTGTATCAAGTGCGGACGCTGCATGGATGTATGTCCGATGGAACTCGCTCCGCTGAAATTCTACAAATACATGAAAGAAAATAATGCGAAAGCGCTCCTTGACAATAACATCAGGGATTGCTTCGAATGCGGATGCTGTCAGTATATCTGCTCCTCTAAGATCCCGCTTGTGATGTGGATCAAATCGGGCAAACAAGCAATAACGGAGGTGAAGTAAGATGCTGATAACCGAATTAAAATCGAAAGAATCCATAGATGCATTATTAGGTGCAAAAGCGTTTATCATTAACTGCTTCGGTTGTAAAGAAGTATCCTTCCCGGAGGAAGAAGCAAAGGCACTGCAGAAAGAGCTTTGCGATGCTGGTAAGGTTACCGGAATTCTTACGATGGACTACATCTGCAATCCGGATAATCTGAAGCTGCAGCTGGAGAACTTCAAGGCAGAGGCTGATGAAGCCGACACCGTTTTAGTGTTCTCCTGCGGCGTAGGCGTGCAGACAGTCGCTGACTTCTTCAGCGGAAAGAAAGTCTTTGCTGCTTGTGATACGTATCGTCTTCCTGGTTTCCAGGGTGTTACCCCGCAGGAATTCGACTGCGATCAGTGCGGCATGTGCTTCCTGAATGGAACCGGCGGTATCTGCCCGATCACGGCTTGCTCTAAGAGCCTTGTGAACGGCCAGTGCGGCGGTGCCAAGAACGGCAAGTGTGAAGTGGATCCGGAAATGGACTGCGGCTGGGAGCGTATCCAGAAACGTCTTGAGAAACTCGGCAAGATCGACATTCTCAAGAATGCCCCGGTACAGATCCGTGACTATTCCACCGACGATGCAACCAAAGAATGTAAAGAATCAGAATAATATATAAGGAGCGAAGAATGAAAGTTACAGATTTATTTAAAGAAGGTAAGTTTGTTGTTTCTGCTGAAGTAGGCCCTCCAAAAGGATTTCACATTGAGGAAATGATCGAGGATGCCAAAAAATATCTGACCCATGTTGATGCCATCAACGTTACGGATAACCAGTCTTCGGTTATGCGTCTTGGTTCTCTGGCAGTCTGCATCGCGCTGAAGAATGAGGGATTTAACCCGATCTTCCAGATGACCTGCCGTGACAGAAACCGTATCGCATTAGAGTCCGACCTGTTAAGTGCAGCTATGTTCGGTATCGACAACGTGCTGGCTCTGACCGGCGACTATACAAAACTGGGCGATCACCCTGGCGCAAAACCGGTATTCGACCTTGACTCTGTTTCCCTTCTGTACACAATGGGACTGTTAGAGCAAGGCAAAGACCTTGGCGGACAGGATATTGAAGGCGAGCCGCCTACATTTGCAAAGGGCGCAGTTGTTTCTCCGTGCAGCGACTCTCTGGATGCACAGCTGGTCAAGATGGAGCGTAAGATCAAAGCTGGTGCTCAGTTCTTCCAGACACAGGCTGTCTTTGATTCCGAGAGATATATCAAATTCGCTGAGATCGCTAAGAAAGAATTTGATGTCCCTATTCAGCTGGGTATCATCATTCCGAAGAATGCTGGTATGTGCAACTTCATGAACAACAATGTTGCAGGTATCGCTATTCCGGCAGAGATCATCGATGAGCTGAAAGCTGACAAAGAGAGAGCAAAAGCTGGTATCACCGGTACCGAGATCGCAGCCCGCATCATCCGCGACTGCAAAGACTACTGCCAGGGCGTTCACATCATGACCCTTGGTTGGGAAGACAAGATCCCGGCTCTGATGGAGCAGGCTGGTCTGTAATTCTCTCTAAGCCCGCAGCAGGCGGACTTAATATCTAACAACAATACCAAGCAGGAATCCTTCGGGATTCCTGCTTTTTTGCATCTATTCCCGCCTTAGTTGCTTTTTCTGTTCGTTTTGTTTGTGTTTATTGCCCAAGATTGACGAGGATTTCCTGCTGTTATCTTGTTTTATATGAGATTGCGAGTTGTGTTCGTTTCTATAACGGGGATGTGTATGAAATCGCGAGTTGTGTTCGTTTCTATAACATCGATTTGCCCGGAATCACGTTTTGGGTTCGATTAGCTTAGACTAATCGAGCGACTTTTGCCCCAAAAGGCATAAAAAACAGCGATTTATACATATAGAGTGTTGATTAACTCGGTTTAGCTCGAAAAACGTTGTAAAAAAACGAACACAACTCGCAATCTCATACCTATCACGCCTTGTAACGGCACGATTGAATACAGTTTATGAATCCTTTATAATTATTAAAATATATGGAAACGATGAAAGGACTATAAATGGAAAAGAAACGCATTTTATGTTTTGGGGATTCTCTGACCTGGGGGTATGATCCGGTAAACCGTGTTCGGTTTCCGGAGGAAAGCCGTTGGCCGATGGTAATGGAAAAGATCCTCGGAGAAGACTATAAAGTAATTGAGGAAGGACAGAACGGCAGGACTATCGCTCACGAAGACCCGGCGGAAGGCGAAAAGAACGGGATGACCTATCTTCTGCCGTGCCTGGAAAGCCATACGCCATTTGACCTGCTGATCATCATGCTGGGGTCAAACGACTGCAAACGCAAATTCTCTTATTCGGCGATGGAGATCGCAGGGGAGATGCAGATCTTTTTGGAGAAGGCTCTCTCTTACAACCATTTCCGCTGTCAGGATCATTTCCAGATCCTGCTGGTCGCGCCGCCGCTGATTGCCGAATCCATCCAGGATTCCTGGCTGGGCGAAAACTTTGGATATGAGTATGCAGTAGAAGTTTCCAAAAAGATTGCCGGATGGTATCAGGATCTCTCAAAGCTGTATCACGTTCATTTTCTGAATGCAGCAGACTATGTCAAAGCCAGCGATGCCGATGGGTGCCATCTGGATGCAGTGGGGCAGGTCCGTTTGGGCGAAGCCATCGCGGAGTTTGTGAAAGGACAGATATTTAAATAATGACCGAATACGAAAAAATGCTCGAAGGCAAAATATATGATCCACTGGATCCGGAGATCCAGAAAGAGCAGTTCCCGTTCCAGGATAAGCTCTGGGATTCAACCAGCTGAAACCTTCTGATCTGGAGAAAAAAGAAGCGTATATGAAGGAAGTGTTCGCGGAGTGCGGTGAAGACTGTTACATTGAGCTGCCGTTTCACGCAAACTGGGGCGGGCACCACGTGCACTTCGGCTCCGGTATCTACGTTAACTCCAATATGACCATGGTAGATGACGCGCATATCTATGTGGGAGACAAGGTGATGTTCGGACCGAATGTATCGGTCATTACAGCGGCGCACCCGATCGAGCCGGAGCTGCGCGCAAGGGGTCTGCAGTATAACCGCGACGTCCACATTGGAGACAACGTATGGATCGGGACCGGCGTCATTATTCTGCCGGGCGTGCACATCGGGAAGAACTCTGTGATCGGCGCAGGAAGCGTGGTCACCAAAGATGTTTCGGATAACGTAGTTGCGTTCGGAAATCCGTGTCGTGTGATCCGTCGGATCGAGCCGCAGGATGTACGAAATATCTGAATGATCAGGCGAAAAAAACTCGCTGTTTGAGCTATTTTAGAATAGGAAAATATAACAAAATAATATAACAAAAAAATAACCAAAAAAGCCCATGAAATAAGGCGGGAATTTGGTTTGACAAAGCCCTTGTTTCATGGTATACCTGTCTAGACAATCGAACTGTTTAAGTGCTGCCGGAATCCTTTGGGAGAAGGCAGAGAATAGTGAATCCGGTCAAAGTCCGGAACGGTACCGCCACTGTAGGCGCGGAGACTTTTCACAAGGCGAAAGCCAGTCATTGGGAGTGATTCTGAGAAGGCGTGAAAAAGTCGCAGATGCGCAAGTCAGGAGACCTGCTTAAATAGAATGGTTCAGAAAGCCCCGATCTAGGGCGTCTGAGCGGCACACGCTTGCACAGAACGCCCGCAGGATCTTACGATCGCTGCGGGATTTTTATTGAAGCGGGTCATTCTTTTCAAGCTGCTGGTCTCACGGATGAGTACCTTTAACCCAGTCCTTTTTAATGGAAACTAAACATCCAAGAGATATATAAGGAGGAAATGAAAGTGAAAAGGAATTTAGCAACAAAAATCGTCGTCTTCCTTGCAGCAGCTGTTTTAGTCATTGGTATGCTTGCAGCCTGCGGTAAGAAA
>JAFWCK010000127.1 GCA_017536965.1 Lachnospiraceae bacterium
TACGGATGGCTCAACGGTGATATCGATTATGCCTTGAATGCGCCGTATTTCACGATCCTCTTCGAGGATGAAGATGTCTCGGAACAGTATGGCTATCAGGTCAATATCGGCGTGATCACCTGCCCGATCGCGGATATCGCCGCTTTGCAGGGCTCATATGACGTTCGGATCGAGCTGGCTGACTGATGTAAGGAGTGACAATGATGAAGCATTTTTCAAAAATTATTTCGATATTACTGACCATAATCATTCTTGGCGCTGCACTGGCTGGGTGCTCAGGAAAAGGTAATGAGACATCCACCCAGACACCTGTACAGAACGATACACAGAATGAGAGCACATCTCCCTCTGAAGCTTCCGGGTCAGTACAGAATGAGTCTGGTGCAGTTGAAGACCATAAAGTCCTGGTCGTTTACTTCTCTTATACCGGCCATCTGGACAGCATGGCGCACTGGATCGCCGATGAGACCGGTGGCGACATTGTCCGTGTAACGGCAAAAGAGGCTTATCCAGATGATTACGACGAAACCGTTGACCGTGCCAAGGAGGAGCGTGACGATAACGCAAGGCCGGAAATCGCTGCGGATCTTACGAAAGAACAGCTTGCGGAATATGACACGGTTTTCTTCGGTTTCCCGGTATGGTGGTATGATCTGCCGATGCCGATGTGGACCTTCCTGGAAAGCTATGATTTTGCCGGCAAGACGATCATCCCCTTCATTTCTCATGAGGGCACATCCAATGGAGGAAGCGCTTTTCAGAACATGAAGGAGCTGGCTCCGGATGCCGATATCCGCTCCGATGATTATCTGTCGATTCGCGGAGGCAAGGTGGATTCCTCCGAGCAGGATGTCCGCTCCTGGGTAAGCGGACTTGGGTATTCCAAATGAACAGGAAGCAGATGATGCGGATGACCGTCGATTGCTTAATGACGGTCATACTGCTCCTTTTGATGGGGTATTCCCGTGTGGGGGAAGCTGCGCATGAATGGCTTGGAATCTCGATGTTCCTGCTGTATATTATCCATCACATAATGAACAGGAAATGGTTTTCAGGCATTTTCAAAG
This sequence comes from Lachnospiraceae bacterium, assembly GCA_017536965.1. GTDB lineage: Bacteria > Bacillota > Clostridia > Lachnospirales > Lachnospiraceae > RGIG5612. The sequence continues at coordinate 1,068 of JAFWCK010000127.1, forward strand.
GAAAGTACAGCCTGTTCAGGGTTGTGCAGACAGTGCTGGTCATCCTTTTGCTTATTACCATGATTGGTTCGGCAGTAAGCGGGATGATCCTGTCAAAGCATGTATTCGGTTTCCTTGACCTTAAGGGTGCATCCTCGGCCCGGGAGATCCATATGCTCTGCGGATACTGGAACTTCATCCTGATGTCTCTGCACCTTGGGCTGCACTGGACCATGATCGTAAAAATGGTCTCAAAGAAACTGCCAAAGGATAAACCGGTCTTAAAGTGGACAGCAAGGATCACAGCGGTGCTGATTGCCGGATACGGCATTTATGCCCTGGCTGCCCGACGGATCCATGAGTACCTTTTCGGAATGACAAAATTCGCTTTCATTGATCTCACGGAACCGATTGTCCTGTTTTTTCTGGATTACCTGGCCATAATGGGACTGTTCGTTTTTATCTCGCATTACACTTCTGAGGGAATCAGAAAGTTCCCGAAAAAGCAGACGAAAGAATAATCAATGATGTATGTCGGATGGCCGAAGGGCTGGGCGGTGTTCAGACTGGCAAAAGAAGTCTGGAAGGATGAAAAAGAATCATAATGAAATACAGAATCAACAGAAAAACAGGAGACCGTATTAGCGAGATCGGAATCGGCTCCTCCTACATGTTCTGTGCCGGGATGGCGGAAGCCATCCGGGCACTGCGCTGCGCCGTGGAAGGCGGGATCAATTACTTTGACCTTGCAGCAGGCGACGGGAAGACATTTCCGATCTACGGAGAGGCCCTGCACGATGTGCGGAAGGACATCTTTTTCCAAATTCACTTTGGTGCGGACTACTCCGGAGGCACTTACGGATGGTCGTTAAACCTGAATACGATCAAACGCTCCGTGGAAGAACAGCTGCGTGAGCTTCGGACAGATTATATTGACTATGGCTTTATTCATTGCCAGGATGAAGTCGCCGATTGGGAAACCTATCTGGAAAACGGCGTATACGATTATATTCTACAGCTGAAAAAGGACGGTATCGTGAAGCATATCGGTCTCTCTTCCCATACGCCCTCAGTCATTCACCGGATCCTGGATGATGCCGATGTGGATATGCTGATGTTCTCGGTAAACCCGGCCTATGATTACGGTCACGGTGAATACGCGAATGGCAGCGTGGATGAGCGCAGTGCCGTTTACCGGCGCTGTGAAAAAGAAGGGATCGGCATCTCCGTGATGAAACCCTTTTCCGGCGGCCAGCTGCTGGATGCAAAGCAGTCTCCTTTCGGAAAGGCCCTGACGCAGTACCAGTGCATACGCTACTGCCTTGACAAACCGGGCATCCTGACGGTGCTCCCGGGAGCGCAGAGTGTGCAGGAAGTAAAAACCCTGCTGGCGTATTACGACCAGCCTGAGGAGACGACGGACTATTCCGTAATCTGCTCCTTTACCCCGCCTAAAGAGCTCGGAAAGTGTGTTTACTGCAATCACTGCAAGCCCTGCCCGGTCGGGATCGATATCGGCCTGGTGAACAAGTACTATGATCTGGCACTGGCCGGGGATGCTATGGCAGTGGAGCATTACCGCACGCTGGAAAAGAACGCGGATGACTGCATTGGCTGCGGCCACTGCGATAACCGATGCCCGTTCTCTGTGAAACAGAGTGAACGGATGCAGGAAATAAGATCCTATATGGGCTTGAGAACCCGATCCTGCACTTAAGATCGGTATTATCCTGGAAGGGCGTGTGGAAGCTCAGAAGTCCTTCCCGAACGGAAGCCAGGTGAATGTCTCCGTCCGTATCCCGGGTGAATTAATCGGGCCAGCCGCCGTCTTCTCAAAAAGCCAGCGCTATCCCTGTGATATTGTCGCGCTGGAACCGACAACCCTGATGGTGTTTCAGAAGGAAGATCTTCTTTCTCTGATGCAAAAGGATGTGCAGATCCTGCAGAACTTTACGAAAGAGATCGCTTCCGCAACCTATATATATGATCACCATAACAGGCAATTCTTTCAGACCACTCCGATCAATACCAGATATATAGACAGCGTACACGACACCTGATCCTGCAGCGAGAAGCATCCCTCTGCTGTCCATGTTTCCTTCAGAATTGCAAAGGCACATTATTCCGGCAGCACACATAAGAAGACAGAGCATGCCAGTCCTGCTGAATTTCATTCTGAAAACAAAAACGGAGATCAGCATGACAATGATCGGGTATGTAAAATGCAGTGTGGTGGCAAGCCCGGAATCAATATACCGGTATGACCCATATAGCATACATGGCATTGCAGCAAAGAAGACAGATAGAACTGCGATCTTCGCTAATTGCCTGGCGGTGATTTTATATACAGTACCATAACGGATCAGGATAACAACCCCTGAAGCCACCGCTCCGGTAAAGAAACGCCCAAAGGCAACCGTATATGCATTGCTCCCCAGTGTATACGCTGTTTTTGCCATCAAGGGCATTGTTCCGAACAGGATACCGGATATGAGTGCACAGATCACTCCTTCTGCTTCGGGGGACAGGCCAATCTTACTTTTTCCTTGCTTTTCCTGTGGCTTCCCGTATTTCAAGTCTGAGGACATAAATCTTATGTATTGCTCCTTCTATGTATTTCAATCCCTTTTCTACATGTTCAGGTGAGTATTTTCGAAGAATTGCTTCAATCCCTTTCTGCTTCTCAGGACCTTCTTCTATGATTGCAACAGTCCCGAAAACATTGGCAGACCAATATTTCGTTGCGAATTTTTCTGGCATGAGTTCTGTCTGGCTCACAACCGTGAAACAGGCCTCCGGATGAAGCAGAAGATTGTCGATCTTCTGACCGCCATCTGCAGAACAGTGCATGTAAATAACCCGGTTTTCTTCATCCAGAGCATAGCTCAGCGGAATACTGTAGGGCTTATCATCATTGGTAACGGTTGCCAGTATGCCATACTCTCCATTTTTCAGAATTTCCTGAATCTCCTCACGTTCAAGTTTCCGATCCTGTCTTCTCATTTCTCGCATCATTCAATCCTCCGCGAATAAAAGCTGTGCCAAATTCGGGCCATCTACATTTACTGTTTCAAATCGCATTGTATTATTCCTCTGCTGTAATCATTTCTATGAAATTTTTGAGTGTTCTGTTTCCCGCTGACTGTCTGCGGAAAATCAAGTAAATGTCTGCTGTCTTATATTCCTCCGGCAGTGGAATCATCCTCAGGGAATTTCCTGCAGTAAAGGAGTTTATTGCCGATGCCGGTAATAGCGAAACCCCCAGGCCTGCACTGACACTGGCCAGAATCGCCCCAAGGGAAGTGAACTCCATCGTATGCACAGCTGTTATTCCATAGTCAGCAAGCATCCGCTCCAGTACTCTGCGATAGGCACATCCGGACGGAAAGACCAGAAGAGGTCTTGCAAGCAGTTTCTTAAGATCATTTTCCTGATCGGAACGATCCGTCACCAGGACCAGTTCTTCCTTTTTCAGAGGAAGGGAGAATAAGCTTTCGTGAGAATTTACCCCGACCGCGACTGCCATATCTGTATCATTAGCCAGGACTGCCCTTATCCCTGCGTCTGAGGTGCCGGTGATCACTTTGACAGACGTATCGGGACACTTTTTGTGGAACATCGCAAGCAGTCTGGGAAGGAATGTCACAGCAGCGGATTCCATCGTTGCAATCGTGATCCTGCCAGTGCTGTATCCTTCTCCCTTAACTGCAGATTCTGCTTCCTCAGAGAGAGCCAGCAGTTTATCCGCATATGAATAGAGAACCTGACCTCTTTCTGTCAGTGTGACGCCATTCCTACCACGTATAAGAAGTTCAGTGCCTGCAATTTCTTCCAGCTGCTTGATCCGCATGGAGAGATTTGACTGTGCATAACCCAGCTTTTCTGCGGCTGCCATGAAACTGCCTTCTCTGGCGACGGTATAAAAGTAATTCAGCAGTGTCAGATCCATAATCGCCTCCATATAGTATCTATATGTTATTGCATATAGATGCTATATACTTGTTTCTCTGAAAAGTCAAGATAGGGCAGCATCTTCTGCAATATCTTTCTATCTGTTTAATGATTCGTTCTTCTTTGCGGTTTTGAAAACCTGTTGAAAAAAGAGCCTTCCCGGGTTAAAATGGCTGCAAAAGGCACGTATAAAAGCCCCAATTGGTCAAAAACCATACGAATAATAACCAATTATGGCTTCTGCCATGAACCGACTGGAGTATAAACATGGAACGATCCGCAATGAAAGCCCTTGTGGCATGGAAAGAAAAAGCTAATCGCAAACCGTTGTTCGTCACCGGCTGCAGACAGTGTGGAAAGACCTGGCTGATGACCGAGTTCGGCAACCGCTATTTTGAAAAGACTCTGATCTTCAATTTTGAAAAGGAACCCGCGATTGCGGACATTTTCAAGTATAATCTGGATCCGGTGAGGATCTTAAGGGAACTGGGCATGCTCCGGGAGGGAAAACCAATCGACCCGGAACATACACTGATCGTTTTCGACGAGATCCAACAGTGTGCGGAAGCTGTCACCTCGATCAAATATTTTGAAGAAAGCGGCATGAACCTGTATCTTCTGTGTGCCGGCTCGCTTCTTGGCGTGGAACTGAAGCGTAATAAGGTCTCTTTCCCGGTCGGAAAAGACGAGCAGTTAAAGCTGTATCCGCTTGACTTTTACGAGTTTACGCAGGCCCTTGGCGGGGGAAACTATCTGGAGATGCTGCAGGAGTTTGATCCTTTCAGGGAAATTCCTTCATACATTGCCGAGCCCATGCTGCGTTACCTGAAATTGTATTACATCATCGGCGGCATGCCGGAAGCGGTCAGAACGTATGTTGAGACCGAGGATCTGACGCAGGTTGACACGGTACTTGACCGTATCATCCGGGATCTGCATAACGATTTTGCCCACCATGCCGAGCCAAAAGACATTGTCCGCATCGGTTGGATCTGGGATTCCGTTCCCAAACAGCTGGCAAAGGATAACAATAAATTTGTCTTCTCCCACGTGAGGGAGGGAACAAGGGCAAGGGATCTGGAAGACGCTCTTCAGTGGCTTGTGGACGCCGGGCTGGTATATCGTCTGGAGATGGTATCTGCTCCGCAGATCCCGCTTTCCTCCTGCTCTGACGCAACCTTTTTCAAGACATATGGGGCGGACCTTGGCCTCCTGCGCAGAAATGCAGGCGTAGGATACCGCACTGTTCTGACTGAGCCGGAAGGATATGCATCTTTTAAAGGTGCTTTCACCGAGAACTACTGTATGACAGAACTGACCACTCTTGGGATCAGGCCTTATTATTGGAGAAGCGGCAACAGTGCCGAGGTTGACTTTCTCCTGGAAGACAGCCTGAACCGGATCATGCCTCTGGAGGTGAAATCGGCGGATAACACAAGAGCGAAAAGCCTTGCGACGTACTGCAGGCAGTATAAACCGGAACTGGCGTTTAAAGTCTCTGCCAAAAACATAGGAGACAACCAGAAAGGTGATACGCATGAGATCAGTCTTCCGCTTTATCTGTTATGGAGGCTTCCGGTTTATATCGGGCAATAAAACATTGATGCTTAGCGTTCCTGGTCCCGCTGGCGCTTTCGCTGCCACTGTTCGAGGAGCTTGATGATCGTATCGGACATCTGTTTCGGCGTATAGGACTTCGGAAAATACTTCCGGAGCTGTTCGCTCTTAAAGGCCACCCGTTCCAGGTCTCCTTTTTTGACTTCTCCAAGAATATGATATTTAGAACAGTATCGCCCGCAGGTTCTCCGGCATGGATTGAAACATCATCCGGACCACTGTTTCCGCCGAGGTAATATTGTCCTTCATCACCCATTCCTGTGTCATCCCGACAGCACCCATACAATAAAAACGAATGCTATAGGCAAGCTGAGTATCGAGAATATCGGTGCCCAGCTTTTCTTTTACAAGTTTCGTATAGCGCCTGACAAAGTACTCCAACATGTAGTGCCGGAGTGCGTTCTGGGAGAAATCTTCATAGGCCCGTTTATAAAACAGAAGCTCCTGCTTCATTCTGTTCATTCCGGAAGCGGCAGAGGTGACAGAAGTGATATTGGTTCCATAGGCATCCGTGCAGAACATCCAGGCTACCAGGTCGTACTTATCTTTAAAATGGTAATAAAAGGTCGGTCGTTCAATGTCAGCCGCTTTGCAGATCTCAGTCACACGGATCATATCGATGGGTTTGTGTTTCATGATTTCCCGCATCTTATCCGCAATCCACATCTTAGTGATCTCAGCCATATATACTCCTTCTTACAAAAGGCAAAAAATGTAAGAACATCTATCAAAATTATGGGTCTGTACGTAGAATCTTTCAAGGGATTTGTGTAAACTCGGACCATAAACAAGAACATTCAGGGACAGAACCCCGGGAACTGCACTTTTTGAAAGGATGGATTGATATGAATTTTCTTGAATTAGCCAAAAACAGATATTCGGAGCGCTTCTTTGATCCTCGCCCAGTCGAGCAGGAGAAGCTGGATAAGATTCTCGAGGCGGGACGTGTTGTACCGACTGCCTGCAACTACCAGCCGCAGCGATTCTATGTGCTGCGAAGCCCGGAGGCGCTGGCAAAAGCAAGAATGGTGACGCCTTTTCACTATAACGCTCCGCAGATGCTGCTGGTCTGCTATGACCTGAACACGGTGTGGAAGGCCCCGCATGACCGCATGTTTCATAACTACAACTCTGGGGAACAGGATGCCAGCATTGCCGCTGCGACAATGATGTATGAGGCGGAGGAACTCGGCATCCACAACGTATGGCTCCGTGGATTCGATGCACTGACGGTATCGGAGGTATTTGAGCTGCCGGAGAATATTGTTCCGGTCATGATGTTTGCTATGGGTTATCCTTCGGAAAAGGCAAAACCCAACGCATGGCACTTTAGACGCATGCCGTTGGAAGACTTTGTGACGGAGCTGTGAGAGGAGGTTTTATCATGCATTTTACCGGAACCGTATACAGAAATCCCTACTGGCCGACATGGCCGCTTTTGGAAATCACTCAGGGATGCACCCACAACTTCTGGAAGAGGCCCAGCGCGGCGAATTCGATCCGCTTTCCGAAAAGGAAATGCTGGAGGAGCTGAAGCTCTATGTCGAGAACCTGACTTGTGACTGCTTCTTCATTACTCATCACACGATTTCCGGCGACAATCTTTCCGGGCCCGATTTTCTCTCCCGGAAAGACAAAATCGTCGCCGCGCTGGAGCATCAGATCAGCCACGGCGATCTGGGCCGGATGGCGGCATTCCGGCGGAACAAGAGAACGCTGTAAGGAGGTCGAGCCATGCATTTTTCAGGTGAATCA
>JAFWCK010000128.1 GCA_017536965.1 Lachnospiraceae bacterium
ATCCCGGGTATCATGGAACATATTGAACGTGCGGGCGTACACAGCGGTGATTCCATTGCCGTTTACCCTCCGTATAATCTGACCGGTCAGTTCCAGCAGAAAATCTGTGACATCTCCGAAAAACTGGCACTGGCGCTGAAGACAAGAGGACTGGTCAATATTCAGTACTTGATCTACGACGGCGAGCTGTATGTGATCGAAGTCAACCCAAGAGCCTCCAGAACGGTTCCTTATATCAGTAAGGTGACAGATGTTCCTATGGTAGATCTGGCGGCAAAGGTCATGCTCGGTGCAAAGCTGAAAGATCTGGGTTACGGAACAAAGCTGGTCAAAGTACCGCCTTACTTTGCAGTGAAAGTACCGGTCTTCTCCTTTGAAAAGCTGAACGATGCGAACTCTATTCTGGGTCCGGAAATGAAATCCACCGGGGAAGTGCTGGGTATTGGAAAGACTAAGGCAGAAGCGCTCTTTAAGGGCTTGAATGCAGCAGGGCTTGCTGTTCCGGCAATTTACAGCAACAAACGGATCGGCGTTCTTCTGAGTGTGGAAGAGCACGATTATGAAGAAATCCATTCCTTCGCAAGACGGTTCTATGATCTGGGCATGGACATCTATGCAACCAGTGGAACGGCTGCTTCCATCCACACGACAGGTATCCCGGTGCATTCCGTTGCCAATGCAACAGAAAGCAATGAGATCACGGACTTGATGGAAGAAGGGAAAATACAGTATATTGTTTATACCGGAGCCGTAAAGGACGCAACCATCGGTGACTACACTGTGCTGCACCGGAAGGCAATGCAGTTGGGGATCCCGTGTCTGACCGCATTGGATACGGTAACGGCTTTGGCGGATATCATGATGAGCCGGTTCACACCTGCCAACGTGGAACTGGTAGATATCAACCATATGCAGAAAGCGCCGGAATAAAGAATAACGGAGAACGATATGGCAAAGATGTGGGCTGGAAGGAACAGCGGAGAAACAGATAAACTGGCAGATGATTTTAATTCCTCCATTCGGTTTGATTCCCGGATGTATCAGCAGGATATCAAAGGGAGCATGGCGCATGCAGCCATGCTTTCTGCACAGAAGATCATTTCTGCAGAAGATGCGGAAAAAATCATAGACGGACTGCAGACAATCTTAGATGATCTGCAGAGCGGGGCACTTGTTATTGATGAGAATGCAGAAGATATTCACATGTTTGTAGAGGAAGTGCTGACAGCCCGGATCGGAGATGCAGGAAAGAAGCTGCATACGGCACGCTCCAGGAATGATCAGGTGGCACTGGATCTGCGGATGTACCTGCGGGATGAAACGCAGGAGATCGAAACAAAGATCAAAGAACTTCTGGCAGTCATTCTGGATCTTGCCGGAAAACACACGGAGACGATCATGCCGGGCTATACGCATCTGCAGCGCGCGCAGCCGATCACCTTTGCACATCATCTGATGGCTTATGCCATGATGCTGTGCCGGGATCTGGACCGGCTGGCTGACGGAAGGAAACGTATGAATATTTCCCCGATCGGAAGCTGCGCACTGGCTGGCACGACCTATGATACCGATCGCTATCTGGAAGCGGAAAAACTGGGGTTTGATGATATTACGCTGAATTCTCTGGATGGAGTTTCAGACAGGGACTTCTGTGTGGAACTGCTGAGTGCTATTGCTATCCTGATGATGCATTTATCCCGTTTTTCGGAGGAGATCATCCTCTGGAGCAGCTGGGAATTCAAATTTATTGAATTGTCTTCGGAATTCACAACGGGATCTTCCATTATGCCGCAGAAGAAAAATTCGGATATGGCAGAACTGGTCCGCGGAAAGAGCGGCCGGGTCTATGGAGATCTGATGGCGCTCTTGACTATGCTGAAAGGGCTTCCGCTTGCCTATAACAAGGACATGCAGGAAGACAAGGAAGCCATTTTTGATGCTGTGGATACAGTTAAGATGTGTCTGGATATTTTTACCGGAATGATCGGTTCTGTACAGGTGCTTCCGGAAAACATGAAGAAGGCGGCGCAGGGCGGATTCATTAATGCGACAGACCTGGCGGATTATCTGGTACGAAAAGGGCTGCCGTTTCGTGATGCTTATAAGATCTCCGGGCAGATCGTCGGCGACTGTATCAGCCGACAGCTGGTCTTGGAGACTTATCCATTAGAGGATTATCAGAAACACAGCCCATTATTCGAAAAAGATGTGTATCAGGCGATCGATCTTCTGACCTGCGTGGAAACGCGGATCAGCGCAGGAGGTCCATCCAAAGACTCTCTGCAGAAACAGATCGCATTTGTGCGTGAAAAAGCACAGTTGTAAATAGTTTTTATCTTTCGCGGAGCATCTCTGCAAATGCCTGAAGGGCAGATTCTGCCTGCGCGAAGTTTTTCATCTGCTGGTCGATCTCAACCTGCAGCATTGGGATGCCTGCGGCATCTGTCATCCGTTTTACCGGAACATAATCATATTCCTCCGGATCGCAGAACTTGGTCAGGACAAAGAGGATCCCTGCTGCGCCTGCTTCCTGTGCGAGTGAAACCAGCTGTTTTCCTCTGAACTTTCCAAGATCATAGAGAACACTGCAGCCTTCAATATCAGACAGACGCTGTGCCATACCAAGGATCGGATCTTCCGTCACAGGTGTCTGTGTTCTGGCACCGACTGATTCCTGTGCGATCTGATCATCTGCGATCACCATGTTGTTCTTATCGATCAGTTCCAGGAATCCCAGCATGTCTGCCAAAATTCCGGTCGTTACAATTTTCAGATAACCTTCATCGGATGCAGGAAGGGCAGAAAGCTCTTCTGTAATTTCACGGAGCATTTCTGTATGCTTTGCACGATCCATAAAGTATCCGGCTTTTAATACTGCGGAACGAGTCTGCGCACTGATTTCCTTTGGATGCGTTGCTGCGGCTTTTGAAAAGCAAAGGATTGCATCGCGGTTTTCATTATAAACAGTAACAGCCTTTGCAAGAGCATCGTCCGTAATCTCATTGCCGGCAATCTCTTCTAACTGTTTGCGGATCTTGCGGAACTGGGACGCAGTAAATCCCACACCTGCTTCAATCTTCCGGTTTTGAGCATAAGCCACATTGATGACAGGAACCTTATTTCCTACGCCATACTCCCAGTTGGCTCCCATTCCTTTCAGGCTGTCGCAGCAGATTGGGATCATGATAGCACTCAGATCATCCAGCTGGCCTTTGATGCCCATTTCCAGTGTTGTATGAAGAATAGAGCAGATGAATGCCGGGAAGTACCGTTTGGAATCATTTGCCTGAATGGCAGCACCCCAGAGGCCGAAAGGCAGCATGCCGGCAGCATAAACAAGTTCTTCCGGGCAGAAATACGGCATTACACCAACTACCTTTTTCCCTGATGCGATGGCTCCTTCGAAAGCGGCTCTCGGGTTTTCACTGATATTTTTTAATTCGTCTATATATTTCATGCCTGCGCTTCCTTTCTTTTATTTTCTTCCATGATCTCTACAAGGGCTTCCACACGGGTCTCATACTGTGCTTCTGAAAAGGCCCGAGGGTCTGACTGGTCTCCATCAAATACGATAGTTGGAACACCGGTCTGCTCACGGAACTGACGCTCCATCTCATACAGGTTGCCGCTCCAGTGTTTGCAGGAACGGTTCATATGGAAGATCGCGCCATCCACTTTGTTCTTCTTTGCGTCGACGACGCGCAGCTCCAGTTCTCTCTCAAAGCAGTTGGAGTTTGGTACATAAGAATAGGCAGCCATTAATTCATCCAGATTGCTGTACAGGAAAGAGAAAGCTGGTCCGTATACAGAGGCCGTCAGATTGATCCCGCGGCTCTGCAGGGTCTTATAAGTAAAGCGCAGGTTTGCCCAGCAGGCAATGCCTTCAAACAGGATCCGGTAGTTTTCGTCTCCCTTAAAGGTGCTCTTGCCTTCTGCCACCAGTGCCTCGTACTCATCGGCAAGCTGCTCGAATGCTTCTGCTGCTTCCACCGTGCCTCTTCCTACGCAGGCGACTGCCATGTTGTTGAAGATATCAAAACCAGAAAACGGGGATGGCTTAGCGGACATATAACCAACTGCGCGAAGCCATGCCTGGCTGGAGCGCTGCGATACTTCCATGACGCTCTTCAGCTTGTCGTAATCCATCTTCTTTCCTGTGATCTCTTCTAACTGCCGGATGGCATCATCAAACTGGGCACGGATATATTTGATCCGGTCCTCGTCGCACTCGTACTGATCCAGGTGCGGAATATCGATCAGGATGAGCGGGATGTCCAGCTCAAGTGCCAGGTTCTCGTACCATTTGATCATACAGTTGCAGATATTATTGCAGCAAAGAAGGAAATCCGGGAATGGAATCTCCAGTTCTTCACATTTTTTCAGATCGGCATAAGCAAAGTTGATGCGGGAATAGGAACACAGATCGCCGGAATAGCCCATGCCTTCTGCATATTCACACATTCTCTGTCCGCCGCCTTTTGCACCAACAGCTGCGCCCATGTTTTCCGGGTAGACTACAGGGATGCCCATCGCCGTTGTGATCTCCTGTGGGAAGTTGCTTGCACACCAGCCGACTTTTTCGCCGCGCTTTTTTGCTTCCCAGGCGTCATCCGCAATTTTGTCCTGAAGTTCCTTAAGGACAACCTTTGCCGGTTTTTTCTCAGTTGCTTCGCTCATCATTTATCCTCCTTAAAGTGTCTCTTTCTCTAATTGTCCCCATGCATGTACCGCTGCACCATAGGCTCCATTGAGCTGTGCCAGCGGAGATACTTTGATCGTCAGCCCAAGCTCTTCCTCCAGTGCAGATACCACGCCGCCATTTAAGGCAACACCGCCGCTCATGGCAACTGGTTCTACAACCCCGAGTCTTCTTACCAGCCCGGCGGTACGGACAGCGACTGACCGGTGGATCCCTGCGACCAGATCACAGATATCCACATTGTTCGACAGCTGTGAAATCACTTCTGATTCCGCAAAGACTGTACAGGTCGAACTGATATTGACCACGTTTTTGGCTTTTGCACTTTTCTCTTCCAGTTCACTGACATCCAGTTCCAGGACACGTGCCATGACATCCAGAAATCTTCCGGTACCGGCTGCGCATTTGTCATTCATCACAAAGCTGTCCAACCGGCCGTTTTCACTGACCCGGATCACCTTTGCATCCTGTCCGCCGATATCGATCAGAGTCCTGACATCCGGGAATACAGCATGGATCCCGATTGCGTGGCAGCTCAATTCACTGACTACTGCATCTACGCCTTCTACGGTATTGCGTCCGTATCCGGTCGCTGTACTGCGGCGGATATCTTTCATAGAAATCCCGGCAGCTGCTAGCGCTTCTTCCTGCGCTCTCCTTGGACCGGAGGTTCCGGTTCCGGCTGCGATAACTGCACTTCCTGCAATCTCTGTTCCGTTTTTTAAGATCAGGCATTTGGATGCAGAAGATCCGATATCAATGCCCATTGTATAAATATCAGCCATTTGCGATTCCTCTGTTTCGATTGAATTGATCAACCTTTATGAAGATGTTTTAAATCTTCCCAAGTGTTATAAACACCGGCCTCATGAAGCTTTTGCAGATCTTCCTCTGTATAGCCCAGGGAACGGATGATCTCCTCGCTGTGCTCTCCGAGCAGCGGAGCCATTTTGTAATCCGGCAGATCATCGCCAATGAAGATTGGCTGGCGGACTAAAGCGCGCGTATTGCCGGTTGGGTATTCCATGTTGTAGAAAACATCGTTTGCCCAGGCTTGTTTGTCCTCGAGAACTTCTTCCCAGGACTGTGCCACAGAATGAGGGATATCATTTTCAGTCAGGATCTGATCCCATTCTGCAGCTGTTTTCTTCTCAAACGCTTCGATCAGGATCTCAATAAATTCACGATGCAGTTTGTTCTTGGAAATATTGTCCATTGTGTAACGTTCATTTCCAACCAGGTCCTCCCGGCCGATCAGCGGCATGAACTTAGGATAGAACATATCAAATGGCGGCATGGAAATCTGCATGAATCTGCCGTCACTTGTTTTATAGGCGCAGTTGAACGGGTTGTCAGCTGTATACCGGGAGATTGGGTACTTCTGACCAATATCTGTGTATTCGGCTGCCTGAACCATAATGCCCTGGATAAAGATTGACGTATGCATAAGGCTGATGGATACTTTCTTTCCGTTTCCGGTCTTCTGTGCTTCATAAAGCGCTGCCATAACACCGGAAGCAAGCATCATACCGGTCACATGATCACCCATACCCGGGATCAGGTTGATCGGCCATTCATCTTTCTGGCGCAGGGAATCCATGATTCCGCCTCTTGCCCAGAATGCCGTAAAATCATAACCTGGAAGATCCTTATCAGGACCTTTGTCGCCGAATCCGGTCAGAGTTCCATAGACCAGTTTCGGATATTTTTCATGCAGCATCTCATAGGTAAGACCGTTTTTTTCCAGAGCCTGCGGCCGCCAGTTGGTCAGAAAGATATCAGCATCGTCCAGCAGTTTGAATAAGATTTCTTTTCCTTCCGGAGATTTTAAATTCAGAACAATTCCTTTTTTATTAGCGTTCTCCAAATCGAACGTCGTGTTTTCGTACGGACTGTCGCTTCGTCCTTCACTCGTGCCGTTCCAACGAACGGCATCTCCGCCCTTTGCTTCCACTTTGATCACGTCTGCGCCATTGTCAGCGAAAAACCGTGCACAGGCAGGGACCGCAATGAATGTAGACAGTTCAATCACTTTTAAGCCGGATAATGTTGTATTCATCTGTTTGACCTCCAAAATTGTTTGTATTCATTCTTTACAACACAAAGAATACGGGTATAATGAAAAAAGAAAAATTAGAATAAATATTAGAATTCATTCTACTTTTTATTCTACCACCAGATTTCATGATGTCAACAGACAATCCCAGGAAAAGGCGGATTTTTATGTCCAAAGTAAAAGAAAAACAGGCGAAACGCCGTTCAGAAATAATAGAATCACTGATCCCTCTGATGACATCAGAGGATTTTGATAAGATCAGTGTTTCAGAGCTTTGCCAGACCGCAGGGATATCTATCGGAACGTTCTACCATTACTTTACCAAAAAATCGGATATGCTGATCGGACTGCTGTGGATCATCGATGAGGATCTGAAAGAAAACACATTCCCGCTTCTTACCAACGAAGATGAAATGGAAAACCTCCGGATGTTTGCACGCGGCTGGGCTTCCTACATCCAATCGCATGGATTGGAGCGTTCCAAACTGATTTCCGGTGTGAACCCGGAAGGCTGGGGGAATCTGGAAAAAGAGAGGGCCTCTTTTCAGAAAATTCAGGAAATCTTTGAAGCTGCCCGGAAAAAGGGACAGATCAGCAAACGGTTTACCGTTGATGAGCTGACGGATTTCTTTCTCCTTATGCTCCGAAGTGTCTCTACAGACTGGTCAAGACGGGAAGGCAGCTATGATATCGTAAATAAAATGGAAGGTTTTACGGAGTTCTTTATTCAGGGCTGTCAAAGCAAAGGAAACGGTAAAACAAAATGAATCACACAATCTTTTTTGACCTGGATGGAACGTTGACTGATTCTGCTCCGGGAATCATTCATTCCGTACAGTATGCATTAAAAAAATATGGCATCGAGGCAGAGGAAAACGATCTGCACTCCTTTATTGGCCCGCCTTTGGTTCATTCATTTCAGGAGCGGTTTGGTTTTGATCATGATAAAGCATTAGAAGCGGTCACTTATTACCGGGAATACTTTACTGCAGGCGGTATGTTTGAAAACTCCGTGTATCCGGGCGTTGAAGAGATGCTGCAGAAACTGAAGGAGGACGGTTTGGTGCTGGCGGTTGCAACATCCAAGCCGGAACTTTTCTCAAAACAGATCCTGGAGCATTTTGCACTGACTCGGTATTTTGATTTTATCGGCGGAGCTGCTATGGACGAGAGCCGCGCGACGAAAGTGGAAGTGCTCTCGTATGCTCTGCAGGAACTGCAGGTGGATCCTGCTAAAGCTGTGATGATCGGTGACCGCGAGAATGATATTGAAGCGGCAAGTCTTTTAGGGACAGAGAGTATTGGTGTTCTTTACGGATACGGCAGCCAAGAAGAGCTGGCGAATGCGGGTGCGAAAGTTTTTGCTGATACGCCAATGGATATCTGCCGGATCATTTCCGGATGGGAATAGAAAAAACAGAAAAGAAAAACGATGGAAACAAACTGCCGGTTATGTCCGCGGAATTGCGGTGTAGATAGGAGCCAGAAGACAGGTTTCTGCAAAATGGGACAGAAACTGAAAGCGGCACGGGCGGCCCTTCATTTTTATGAAGAGCCTTTTTTATCTGGAGAAAGCGGAAGCGGGGCCGTCTTTTTTTCGGGCTGCTCCCTGCATTGCATTTATTGCCAGAACCGGAAGATCTCCGGCGGAGGACCGGAAGAAGGCTGCGGAGAATTGTTCGGCATTGAGATTACCAAAGACCGCCTTGCGGATATCTTTTTTGAACTGAAGGCAAAAGGAGCGCTGAATATCAATTTGGTGACCGGAACGCATTTTACTCCGCAGATCGCAGAGTCGATCCGAATTGCAAAAGAAAGAGGATTTGATCTGCCGTTTGTCTGGAACAGCTCCGGCTATGAATTCCCGGAAACACTTAAGCTTCTGGAAGGGCTGATCGATATTTATCTGCCGGATCTTAAGACACTGGACGAAGGACTTGCATCAAAATATCTGCATGCACCGGATTATCCAAAGGTTGTAAAAAAGGCCCTGGAACAGATGGTAAAATCTGCCTGGCCAATGCAGATGGACCGGTCAGAACCGGCACTGGCAGAGTCGGAAGACGGATTGATGAAAAAAGGCGTCTGTGTCAGGCATCTGATGACACCGGGCAGTCTTAAGGATACGATCCGCGTGATCGATTATCTGGCAGATACTTACGGAGATAGGATCTGGTTTTCTCTGATGAGTCAGTATACGCCGATGGGAACGCTTCCTTTTGGAGAACTGAACCGGAAAGTTAGCAGAAAAGAATACGAGCAGGCAGTCGACCATGTGATCGCACGGGGGATCGAAAACTGCATGATCCAAGAGGGCGATGCAGCAGAGCAGAGTTTTATTCCGGCCTTCGATGGAGAGGGCGTTTTACCAGAATAAATAACGTGCAAAATGATGTTGTATATGCTATTCTAAACTCGCACAATATGCGAATACTGTCAGATGAATTTGACGTGTCATAAGAAAGGAAATGGATATGGAAAGGAAATTTGTGGTATGCACGGATTCCGGCTGCGACCTGGCGCTGGAGTGGCTGCAGGAAAATAAAATCTATGCGATCCCGCTGCAGTATGAATTGGACGGGCAGCTGGTCAGCGACACCATGAAGCATGAAGACTGTCATGTGTTTTATGAGAATATGCGTAATGGCGCAGCACCAAAGACCAGCCAGCTGAACGTCATGCAGTTCGTAGATTTCTGGACACCGATCGTAAAAGAGCATCATCTGCCGATCATTCATATCAGTCTGGGAAGCGGTGTGTCCGGTACCTATAATAATGGCTGCCAGGCAGCAGATATCATAAAGGATGAACTGCCGGAGGCAGAGATCCACATGATCGATTCCACGCTTTGCTCTACCGGCTATGGCATGCTGGCATTAGAAGCGGCAAAGATGCGTGATGAAGGATGTGAACTGGAAGAGGCAATCAACTGGATTGAAGAACATAAAGGAAATATTAATACCTGGTATACAACAGATGAGCTGAAATACCTTTACCGAAGCGGCCGTGTCAGCAAGCTTGGTGCGATTCTTGGTGAAGCTTTGAACATCTGTCCGATCCTGAATCTGGATCTGGAAGGCCACTTGATCGTACAGGAGAAGGTGAGAGGTCTGAAGAAGACGATCCGCCGGATCCACGAGATCATGGACGGCATCGTGGAAAATGCCGGAGATCAGGTCGCATGGGTCTGCCATTCTGATATTCCGGAAAAGGCCATGGAATTTGGCGAGGAGATGAAACAGCGGTATGGATTTAAAGATGTGAAGTATACCTACATTGGACCGACCATCGGATCCAACTGCGGACCTGGCCTGATGGCCATCTTCTTCTGGGGCAAGAAGAGGACAATGGACGGTTATAAAGGCTGAAAAAGAGATAACACATAGGAAAAAACAGAAAGAGGAGCCAATTTGGCTCTTCTTTTTTGTTTTTGCCTCAATTTATACAATGTGTATAATAGAATAAAGCGAAAAGAAGGGGAAAAGAACAAAAAAGAAATATAAACGCTAACATTATGTACAATAATGATATTTCCTTATTGTATTACTAAAAACAATCGTTTATAATGCATCGAGTTTGAAAACCCGGCAACAAAGACATGCAATTGCTTTAGGGAGGCAAGATATGGAAACTATTACCGCAAAAACTCCTTGGAAAGATCATTTGGGCGATCTGCCGTTCCATCTGGATTATTTCGAAGGAACCATGTATGAAGGAATCAAGGCAACGGCCGAAAAGTATCCGAACAATATTGCCTTTGATTTCATGGGCAGCTCCACGACTTACCGGAAGATGCTTTCCGAGATTCAGCGCTGTGCAAAATCATTGAGAACACTGGGTATCCGGAAAGGAGACAAAGTTACGATCGCACTTCCGAACTGCCCGCAGGCTATTTACTCATTTTATGCATTAAGCTGCATTGGCGCAGTTGCTAATATGGTGCATCCGCTTTCCGCTGAGAAGGAGCTGGAATTCTATCTGAATGAATCTGACAGTATTACAGTTATTACTCTGGACCAGTTCTACAACAAATTTGAGGCGATCCGCAATAACACCAAATTGGTGAATGTGGTTCTTGCCAGCATCAAAGATGAATTATCCCGTCCGCTGCGTGCAGGTTATATGCTGACAGAAGGACGCAAGATCCAGAAGATCCCGAAAGATGCACCGGTCATCCGCTGGAATGACTTTATGAATATCGGCAAGGCCTGCTTCTGGAATTATGAAACAAAATCTGACTGCCACGAAACAGCGGTCATCCTGTATTCCGGCGGAACAACAGGAACTACAAAAGGAATCGAACTGACACATTACAATTTCAATGCACTGGCAGCACAGGTCGTTGGTGTGAACCCGATGTTCAAACCAGGCGATAAGATGCTGGCAGCAATGCCGATCTTCCATGGTTTTGGACTGGGCGTCTGCATTCATACAATGCTGTTCAATGGCGGCCGCTGCATTCTGGTTCCGCGTTTCACAGCAGCAAGCTATGCAAAACTGATCACGAAATATCAGTGCAACTTTATTGCTGGCGTTCCGACACTTTACGAAGCACTGCTTCGTTTGCCATCCATGGAGAAAGCAAACCTCAGCTGTCTGAAGGGTGTCTTCTCCGGCGGTGATTCCCTGAGTGTGGAATTAAAGAAGAAAATGGATAAATTCCTTTATGATCACCAGGCAACCATCCAGGTCCGTGAAGGTTATGGTACGACCGAGACCGTTACGGCATGCTGCCTGACCCCGCCGACAATGTCAAAAGAAGGCAGTATCGGTGTTCCGTTCCCGGATACTTACATCAAGATCGTAAAACCGGATACAGACGAAGAACTTCCGTACGGCGAAGAAGGAGAGATCCTGCTGGCAGGTCCGTCCATTATGAAATGTTATAAGGACAAACCGGAAGAGACTGCTAAGACCCTGCGTCATCACAGCGACGGACTTACCTGGGTTTATACCGGAGACCTTGGCGTGATGGATGATGAAGGCTTTGTTTACTTCAAAGGCCGTTCCAAGAGAATGATCATCAGCTCCGGCTACAATATTTATCCTGCACAGATGGAAAACATCCTGGATGCAAACAAGATGGTGCATATGAGCTGCGTCATCGGTGTGCCGGATGACTATAAGATGCAGAAGGTGAAAGCATTTGTCGTTCTGAAACCGGAATACCCGGCAAACGAAGAGACCTGGCTCCGCCTGATGGCATACTGTAAGAAACACATTGCAAAATATGCAATGCCGTATGACATCGAATTCCGCGAGAATCTTCCGACAACACTGGTCGGAAAAGTTGCATACCGGATCCTGGAAGAAGAGGAACTGGCTAAGATCGCTGCTGAAACTGAGGAAGAAAAGGCAGCTCCGGATGCAGTTGATGCAAAGAAAGAAGAAATTGCACATGCTGTAGAAGAACTGGAAAAAGAAGAGGCCGGTCAGGAATAATAGTTATAAAAAAAGCATAAGGTGAGAATTGCTTGAATAAAAAGCCGCCAAAGCTTATAATCAAAAGGATTTGGCGGCTTTTTGCTGTAAATGGGAGGTCCAAAGATAAGATGGGAAGAGAAAAAACACGCCGGAAATTCGGGGACCGGTGGGATGGAAAGCTGATAAAAGAACTTGATCCGATGCATGTGATCACGCCGATCCTGTATCCGAACAGATGCGATAATGAAGCTTACATTGCAGAACGCATCGACATTGCACCAATGAAGGCATATCTGGAAAAGATCAATCAGGATGAAGCGGACTTTCCGTACACCTTGTTTCATTTGATCGTAACAGCAATTCTGAAAACCATCACGCTTCGCCCGAAGCTGAACCGTTTCGTTGCGAATAAACTGATGTACCAGAGAAACTTTATCATCGCTTCTTTTGTTGTAAAAAAACTGTTTTCCGATGATGGCGCTGAGGCGCTGGCACTGGTGGAAGCAAAGCCTGATGACACCATCCGCACGATCCACGAAAAACTTTACAAACAGATCTCAACCAGCAGAAGCGATGTGATCGATAAATCTTCAGAAAGCATGGATATCGTCAGCCGCATGCCTAGAAGATTAACAAGACTTTTCTGTGAACTGATGTGTTTCTTAGACCGGATCGGCAAATGTCCAAGAGGTCTGATCGAGACAGATCCATATTACACTTCCGTAGTATTATCCAATCTTGGTTCTTTAAAACTGCGCAGTGGTTACCATCATCTGACAAACTGGGGCACCTGCTCCCTGTTCTGCATTGTTGGTGAATTTAAAAATACGACCTATGTAAAAGAAGATGGAACCGTCGGCGTCAGAGAAACAGTTGACCTGGGTCTTACTGTGGATGAGAGACTGGTGGATGGCTATTACTATTCCAAGTCTGTGAAACTGCTGAAGCATCTTCTGGAAAATCCGGAGCTTTTAGAGCTTCCGATGGGGGAGGAAGTAGAATATTAACAATAATGTTCTGAAAATTATTGCATGTGGAACGATGCTGGCAGACCATGCCGCTATTATGCTGTTCCCAAATATCGTGATCCTGCGATGTATCGGCCGCCTTGCGCTGCCGATATTTGCATTTATGGTGGCAGAAGGCGTGCTGCATACCCGCAGCAGAGTCAAATATTTTCTGCGGATCTTTATTCTTGCTGTTATCTGCCAGGCAGCCTATACCATTTTTGAACTGGTCACAGGTACATTCGCAGGTATTTATCTGAATACTCTTTTTACCCTGTCCTTTGGAATCCTGCTGTGCATGGCGTTTCTGGCCGCCCGGATGGATCGAAAAAAAATATGGGTGCTCGTTCTGGCCGTTCTGCTGATTGCTGCGTTCTATGCATTCTGTGAGCAGCCGTTTCGAGGGATCACACCTGCAGTAAGGTTATGCGGATTCCCTGTTACTTATGACTACAATTTTATGGGAGCGGTGCTGCCGGTGACGGCGTTGATCTCGCTTAGAAAACCGTGGCGTTATGTTTATTTTGGCATCGGACTGGTACT
Organism: Lachnospiraceae bacterium; assembly: GCA_017536965.1. Taxonomy (GTDB): domain Bacteria; phylum Bacillota; class Clostridia; order Lachnospirales; family Lachnospiraceae; genus RGIG5612. The sequence continues at coordinate 13,730 of JAFWCK010000128.1, forward strand.
GCTTTCCCTGCAGGGCATGCAGAGCATGCCATATCAATGGCTGTGTCTTTTGGCATTGATCCCGCTGTGGTTTTATAATGGACAGCGCGGAAAAGTAAACCTGAAATACTTTTTCTACATTTTTTATCCGGTCCATCTTCTGGTCCTGGAAGGACTTGCTCTTTTGAAGTGACAAA
>JAFWCK010000129.1 GCA_017536965.1 Lachnospiraceae bacterium
CCCTCTCGAAGGGCGTGGACATGTAACGTTGCGCGCGGCGATTCCAATACGCTTCGCGTGCGCCGCGCGCCGTTACACTCGGGTTTTGCGCGAAAAAGCCGCGCAAAACGCCTCGAGTTTCAGGTGGGTCTGTACTGTAACTGTTCCTCAACTCGTCAACCAGTTTTCGATCAAACTGCTTGCAGATTTTCCCTGCCGCATTATAATAGAGATTGCATAGGTTTTCAGAAACAGGTGATTGATCCCGCTTCTTCCAAACATGAGACGTTTGGTGGCCTTATAGCGGCAGTTGCCTCCTTCCACGAAGCCTGAGCTTACAGGAGAGGATATCGCGTTCTTGACCGGGGCGATATCCCTTTTTATACCGTTGACAAATGGGGTTATGATCGAGTTTTCATAAGTATCCAGGAAACTGTCGAGCTTGTCCGGATCATCTCCCATAAGAACCGGGTAAAAAGCATCCCAGATTTCCGCACAGATCTTTACAGCCGGGTATTTTCCCCGGATTTGCTCATAATATTTTGCGACATCGGAATCCTTTAGTTTCCCTTTATCTTTCATGGTGATATACTTCAGAACGTCAAACCGCCGGATAATTGTCACATCCTCCGGGTATGTCTCCTTTGCCTGAAAATTCTTTCTCAGCCTTATGTTGAAATTGTTTAATGCGATTGCTTTTATATGATTGATCAGGGAATCAAGGCTCCCTTTGTATCCGCAATGGAGGATGTAAGAGTAGATCAATGCGGGTTTGTGCCCATCTGACAGCATCTTGAAAACGATGTTCATGTAGTCATCCATATCCGTTTTCCGTTTTTTATACTCGTTTACCTCCAGAATGTTTTCGACTTCTTCATCAGACATGCCAAGGTACCTGTTAAGGGCCGGTACAGAAACAGCATGCTGCCTGGCAAACTCTTTTTTATTCTTATGCCCGGTCTTTTCCCATTCCTGGCGAAGATTCAGGATCCTTTCGTATTTTATCCTTCTGTTCTTTGCATACTCCTTATCTCTCGTACGGTTTTCGTTCCTCTGTTTATTACAGTATGGGATTTCTTTCCCGTTTGCATCCATCGGTGGAGAATTGTCGTAATGGAGGTCCTCCATTTCCGGCGAATCGATGGGCACGGACGGCACAAACACTTTGTCTGGCGGCTCATCCATCACCACGCCGTCCCGGATAAAGATCTGCTGAGGCATGTTCGCCTTAAAAATGTCATTCAGGTAACCCAGCAGGTTCTGGAGGATATGGAAACGGTCGGCCACCTGCATGGCCTGCGGGAGGACCTCTGTGATGGCGCTTGCATACGCACTCGCCCTGTCTCGTGCTACCAGAGACACCTTTGGGTGGTCTTTCAGCCATTCTTTCAAGGCAGCCCCGTCCCTCCCGTCCAGCAGTGCCAGGAGATGGTGGTCATTCCCGTCATAGATTACAGTATGGTATGTCTGTCCCTTCCGCAAGCTTACATCATCTACGCCGATCACCTCGATATCCGGGTCATCTTCCACCAGGATATGGCTTAATATCCGGTTTGCAGAATCATGGCTGACCATGATCCCCATCTCCTGGCAGATCAGCGAGGCCGCGATATCACTGCAGAAGACAGAAATGGCAAATATTATGAGGTTCACAAGGTCTGACCGGTGCTGGTTCCTTCTGGCATTGTCCAGCTGTTCCACAAATGTCTTCTGCGGGCAGTCTTCATTTTCACACCGGAAACGGTGCAATTCGATGTGGGCAAACGTTGTCATCCCGTTGATCGGCATCCATTGGGGATGTCGGAAGTTCGAACAATGTACCGTGTCTGACCGTTTTCCGCAGCAGGGGCATATGCCTGATACAGAAGATGATCTCAGGTAAAGATGGACACGGCTGTTTTCCCGGTCGACAGAGGGCGGCCTGTCTTTATCGGTTTCCAGCATCGTCCCGAACATCAGCTCCTGAATAGAGCCAACATCGTTACTTTGCATGACTGATTTCAGATCCCTGGCCGGGATCTTCATTTTAGCCACGGCTTATCTGTTTACGGAGCAGGGCCTCCGCCTTGTTCCGTCTGGTTTTGATTGTATTTTCTACTTCCAGGAGGAAGGCCATTTCCTCCGTAAGGTATTCCCTGAGCAGTTCTTCCAGCTCATGAATAAGCTTGTCTTTTTTTGCAATCTCCTTTTGCGCGGATTCATACAGCTTTTTATAATCGGCCTCTTTCCCATCCGTTGCCTTTTTTCGGGAAGCTGTAGGCACGATTTCCCCGGTTACAGGGTCGATCTTCCCGATCAGTTTCCGTTTACTCCTGGGCTGTTTCTTTGCCTTGTCCCAGTAGTTCTCAATGACTTCGTATACATATGTGGTGTTATTCTGCTTGTTATAGGATCGTGATATTGACATAGGCCGCCCCCTTTCATATAGCTATTTATATTTTAACATAGCTATATGATAATGTCAATATGATAGGGCTATATATATCAATATAGCCCTTTGAATATACCCTGCCAAAAAAGAAAAGAGACACCAGTCGGCATCTCTTTATCTTTGCTTCTTACCGCCCCTTTTCACTTACTTTGCGTAAGATCCAAAACACGCAGTCATCGCGCTTTATTTGACATCTTTTCCTGTTCGGGATAAGATAACTAAATCAAGTTACTGACCGCCGCCGGGGGAAGCATCGGGCTTTCCTCCGGTGCCGGAAAATCACCGCAGCAAGAGAAAGGACAG
>JAFWCK010000130.1 GCA_017536965.1 Lachnospiraceae bacterium
CAGCCGAGATCATTGACGGAAAACTGGTCACCAAACGTGGCTATCCATCAGAAAGAAGAGAAGGATGAGTAAGATTCTGATTTTTGCGGGAACGACAGAAGGCAGAGAATTATCCGAGTGGCTTTGTGAAAAGGGCTGCGCTCATGATCTGTGCGTGGCAACAGAGTACGGCGAGCAGGTCATGCATGAGGACCCGCTGGCAAAAGTGCATATGGGCAGGATGGATGCAGAACAGATCGCGGCATTTATGGAACGTGAAGGAGTCCGCGTGGTCGTAGACGCAACGCATCCCTATGCGAAAGAGGCGACGGAGAATATCAGGCAGGCAGCGGAAAAAACCGGCGTAACATATCTCCGCCTGGATCGAAATCAAACAAAGGAAGAAACACAAAGCACTGCAGCAGAAAAGTATTTCTTTCCTGATACCGCACTCTGCATGGAAGCGCTTTCGAAAACAGAAGGAAATATTCTTTTGACCACAGGTAGTAAAGAACTGCCAACGTACTGTGAAAATGAAAAGCTCAAAGACCGCATCTTTGCGCGTGTCCTCCCTGGAGCAGAAAGCATTGCGATCTGCGAAAAAAGCGGGATTCCGGGAAAACGGATCATAGCTATGCAGGGGCCGTTTTCGCTGGCGATGAATCTGGCTATCATTCATGATCACGACATTAAGATCATGGTCACAAAACAGACCGGAAAATCCGGAGGATTTGCAGAGAAAGAGGAAGCAGCAGCCAAGGCGGGCATCCCTTTGTATGTGATTGGAATTCCGGAAAACTCTGCAGGTATGTCTGCAGCAGAGGTAAGACGGACGCTCTACGGCTATCTGGATGAGCATAAACGAAAGATCTCTCTGATCGGATGCGGCATGGGTCATCCGGAAAACCTGACCGTAGAAGCGTATCAGGCAATGGTAAGCGCGGATCTTGTTTTTGGTGCAAAGAGGATCCTGGAGGATTGTAAGATCACAGCAGAGAGCTATCCATTTTATTTTGCCAAAGAGATCATTCCGGTTCTGAAAGAAAAACCGGGTGATGCGGCAATTCTTTTCTCCGGAGACAGCGGATTTTACAGCGGAGCCACAAAGATGACACTGGCTCTGAAAGAAGCAGTTGCCAATGGAGAACTCTCCGGAGAGATCAAGGTGTATCCGGGTATTTCATCCGTTTCCAATCTGGCGGCTCTTTTTGGTATATCTTGGGAAGATGCCACCCTCTTTAGTATACATGGCAGGGGAACGGCACAAACCTGGAGAGGAAGGCTCCTTTATACGATCCGGACCAGCCCGAAAACATTCCTTCTGGTTTCCGGTGTAGATGATCTGAAGACCATCGGAAAAATATTGATAGAAGAGGGCATGGAAGACTGCCGGATCCTGGCCGGATATCAGATGTCTTATCCGGAGCAGGAGCTGCGGGATCTGGCACCGGCGGAATGTGAATCATTAGAAAAAGACGGGTTATATGCCCTGTTTATCATAAATCCAAATGCTGCAGTTGTGGCTGTGACACACGGACTTCCGGACAGTTCCTTTATCCGCGGAAAAGTCCCTATGACAAAGGAAGAAGTAAGGACAGCCAGCATTTCCAAATTGCACCTGACAGGCGGTGCTGTTGTCTATGATGTAGGATCCGGTACCGGATCTATCGCTGTGGAGATTGCCCGGATATCCCCGGATATCACGGTTTACGCGATCGAGCGAAAAGAAGAGGCGGTAGAGCTGATCCGGCAGAATGCGGAAGCATTCGGACTTTCAAACGTGAAGATCATTCCTGCGTATGCACCGGAAGGATTAGAAGAGCTTCCTGCCCCGACGCATGTTTTTATCGGCGGTTCCGGAGGTAACCTGAAAGAGATTCTTGCAGCAATCTTTGCGAAGAATCCAAAGACATCGATTGTTGCCAATGCGGTCAGCCATGAGACTTTTGAAGAATTTCTGCAGATTGAAAAGAACTTTAACGTCAGCGATTTTGATATCGTCCAGATGGCAGTGACCAGAACAAGAAAGGTCGGAAACTATCATATGCTGCAGGCAGAGAATCCGGTCTGGATCTGTTCTTTTAAGGGAAACGAAGAATGAAAAAACCTCGAATTTTATTGGCGGCGCCGAAAAGCGGAAGCGGGAAAACATTGATCACCTGCGCGCTTTTGGGTGCACTGAAGAAGAAAGACTTAAAACCGGCCGCATTTAAATGCGGTCCGGATTATATTGACCCAATGTTTCACCGGACGGTCCTGAAGGTTCCTTCTGAAAATCTGGACACCTTCTTCACCGGAAAAGAGACCCGGGGTATTTTTGCAGAACTGGCCAGGGACGCGGACATTGCTGTAATGGAAGGCGTTATGGGATTGTTTGACGGATTGGGCGGAACCCGTGAGGAAGGGTCTGCTTATCATCTGGCAAAAGTAACATCTACGCCGATCATTCTGGTGGTGGATGTGCATGGCATGGGCAAATCCATGATTCCTTTGATCAAGGGATTTCTGGATTATGATACGGAGCACCTGATCAAAGGAGTACTGCTGAATCGGATGACAGAGAGCTTTTTGGAGACCATGCGTCCGATGCTGGAAGCAGAGCTGCCGGTTCCGATCGTCGGATTTTTCCCGGCCAGGAAAGATATCCATTTAGAGAGTCGTCATCTGGGTCTGATGCTGCCGGGCGAGATTGAAGACCTGGAGTCACAGCTTAATGCAGCAGCTGATCAGTTCCTTGCAACGGCTGGTTTTGAAAAGATCCTTGCGATTGCTGATCAGGCAGAAGATATTACTGATGTGGAACCAGCTGGCAAGGCTGCAGCTGACAGCACATCGGCGGAAAAGGTGCCTTTGACGCTGGCGGTCGCGCGGGATGAAGCATTTTGTTTTTATTATGAAGCGAATATGCGTGCATTCCGGAAAAGAGGCGTTGAGATCCGTTATTTTTCACCGCTTCATGACAAGGCAATTCCTTCGGAAACGGACGGTATTCTGCTGGGAGGAGGCTATCCGGAGTTATATGCAAAGGAACTAAGTGAGAATGAAAGCATGAAAGCGTCCATCCGCAGTGCGATTGAAGGCGGCATGCCGTCGCTGGCCGAATGCGGGGGCTTTATGTATCTGCATGAATCAATGGAAGATCAGGAAGGCGGATGTTATCCGATGGTCGGTCTTGTAAAAGGCACCGTGCAGTTTAAAGGAAAACTGGTACGATTTGGTTATGTGGAACTGACAGAAAAGCAGCCATGCTTCCTGCAGGAAGGCCATTCCATCAAAGCGCATGAATTCCACTATTATGATTCGACCAATAACGGAGAAGCATGTACGGCGCTTAAGCCGGTCACGGGAAAAAGCTGGGAATGCATTCATGAAGGAGAGGCACAGTTTTGGGGCTTCCCGCATCTATATTATCCGTCCAATGAAGAATTCACGGAGCACTTTGTAAAGGTAATGAAGGAAAGGAAACAGTAATGGAGAATTCATCAAAGTTTTTTATGAATACCGATTGTCAGTATTTTCCATGCCATGACCGGGAGGGGGATTTTAACTGTCTGTTTTGCTACTGCCCGATGTATACCTACAAGGACTGTCTTGGAAATCCTACCTATAAGGAATCAAAAGGGAAGATCATTAAAGTGTGTACAAAGTGTTCCTTCCCGCATGATCCGGACCACTATGATGCTATCATGCAGTTTTTGAGGGAGCACAGGTAAGTTTCTTAAGGGAAACACTGTTTAAGAAAGGAAAGGTAATATATGAGTAATTTAGTTGCATACTTCAGCGCTTCAGGAGTTACAAGAAAAGAAGCGGAAAAGCTGGCAGATAAACTCGGTGCAGACCTGTACGAGATCAAACCGCAAAACCCGTATACAGAAGACGACCTGAAATGGTGGGTGGAAGGGAACCGCAGTGTAGCAGAAACGCTGGATAAAGATTTTCGTCCGGCCATCGTGAATGATGATGCGCACATTGAAAAGTACGACACCATTTATCTGGGGTTTCCGATCTGGTGTTACGTAGCGCCGCGGATCATCAACACCTTCCTGGAGAAATATGATTTCTCCAATAAAAAGATTATTTTGTTCGCTACTTCCGGCGGAAGCCGCTGGGGCGACACCGTCAAAGAACTCAAGGTCAGTGTAGACCCTAGCTGCATTATTGAAACCTCTACGGTAAACGGAAGGTGAGCTATGGAACGTGTACTGATTGCCTATTATTCTTTTGAGGGACATACAGAAAAGATCGCGGAGGAAATCGCATCGCGGATCCGTCAGAACGGCGGGGAGGCAGATCTTCTGCGGATCCGGGTCAAAAAGGAACCTCCGCATGCAGGAATGGGGAAATTTATGGTCGGCGGCTGGATGGCGCTGACGCAAAAAGACCCGGGTATCCTGAATGAAGAGATCGATCTGGATAGCTATGACAGGATCTTTCTTGGCATGCCGGTCTGGGCAGGCAATGCTCCGGGCGCCATTGCGGCATTTATCCGCAAAACGCATCCGCAGGGGAAAGATTTTTATCTTTTTGCCGTATCTGGCGGCGGAGATGATAAAAAAACATTAAGTAAAACCATAAACAATCTGCAGGGCAATCGTGTTGTAAAGACGATCAGTCTGCAGCAGGGTGGATTGACAGATGTACTTGATGCGTTTGTGAATGCACCTGTTTCAGAAGAGCTGCTGGCAGAAGTTCAGAAATATATCGATGAGAATTACGAAGATTTCGAAGCAGAGGAGGCCACTGAGCCAGAGGAAGCAGCAGAAGTAATAAATGCTGCACGGGAAGCCATGCCTTTGCGTGATGCAGCTCCGTCTGCAGCTCGTCCTCGTGAAGCCATGCCAACTGGATTTGCCCGTTCGCAGGAAACGGTGTATGCAGAACATGCAAGTTATGCAGGTTCTGCACCGGCAGCGTTTGAACTGGATGAAGGCTTTTCCGAGCTGTTGTTCCAGCTGATTGACGAACGGGGATGGAAAGACGCTGACTGCTATAAAAAGGCGAACGTCAGCAAACAGGTCTTTTCCAATATCCGCAGCAATCCGCAGTATCTGCCATCCAAGACAACGGTCCTGGCGCTGGCCATTGCATTAGAACTGGATCTGGACGAGACCAAAAAGCTGCTGGAGCGGGCAGGCTATGCCATTTCCCACAGCAGTCTGGCTGATGTGATCGTGGAATACTTCATTGTTCATAAACGGTACAACATCTTTGAGATCAATCAGACGCTTTTCGAGCATGATCAGAAGATTTTGGGGTCCAAATAAAAGTCAAATGTGAATTGACCAAATAGAATCATCTTTTTCATAAAATGTGGCTGTAAAACAAAACAGCCACATTTTTTATGTGAGAGATGATCAGGAGGAAAAGAACATGGAAAAGAACAATACTACAGAACTCGTATTTATTTTAGACCGCAGCGGCTCAATGAGCGGACTGGAAGGGGATACGATCGGAGGCTTTAACAGCATGATCGAAGAGCAGAAAGAAAAAGATGGAGCATGTTATGTCACAACGATCCTTTTTAATGACCGTTCCCTGACGATTCATGACAGGATCCCGTTAACAGAGGTACCAAAGATGACTCGTGATGATTACCGCGTCTGCGGATGCACCGCATTGATCGATGCGATTGGTGCAGCCATCGAGCATACAGAGATGATCCATAAATATGTCAGAAAAGAGGATGTCCCTGCACATACTTTATTTATGATCACAACCGATGGCCTGGAAAACGCCAGCACGAAGTATTCCAGCAAAGAGGTGAAACGAATGATCGAACAGAAGAAAGAAAACGATGGATGGGAATTCGTCTTCATCGGCGCCAACATTGATGCAGTAGAAACTGCCAGACATTTTGGGATCCAGGAAGACCGGGTCGCTAACTATCATGCCGATAAAATAGGAACGGGTACTGTCTACAGAGCTATGTCGGCTGTTGTAGGGAATATGCGCGCTGGATGTGATTACAGTAGTGAGGATCTGGAAGAAGTGAGGGCAGATTACAAGAGCAGAAGAAAAAAATAACTGCAGAGTTTTTATTGGTTAGCCGGTGGCTGAAGGGCCAAAGGGGAGGTTGTCCCCTTTGGCCTTTCTTTTGTTGATGATTTTCGGGCCTGTCATGCGAAATACCGTACCCGGCCCGAAAGCGCGGAAAAGATTAGGGCCTGAAATTGGATATTCGAGTTTTGAGCCCTACAAAAAGGAGCAAAAATAGAGCCTGATTTTAAATATGGCAGACTAGGCCCGACTTTTCGTTTGGTTTTCGGGCCTGATATAAAGGCGTTGTTTATAGGCCCGACTATTATTTGGAAAATTAGGGCCTAAAAGGAGGACGATGATTACAGGCCCGAATAGATTTTAGATTTTCGGGCCTGAGAGAAGAAAGCCGAGTACAGGCCCGACTTTTTACACAGGAGACTTGAATCTTAAAGTCAAATGTCGTCGGAAATGGGCTTTGGAAAAGCAAAAAAGAAATAATGCTTCATATATAATAAGACGATTAAAGAATATGCATCATTTATACAAAAAATGCGTTTTTATGCAAAATAACGGAAAAATCTGAAAAAATAAACGAATTTTATGCATAAAAAGGGTTGCAATATTAAAAGTCCGTGCTATAATACACAACAAGAATTTACATTATATGCACGAAAATTGCATAAAACGGACAAAAATATACAGATCAGATGAATAAAGGAGCAAAGAAATGAAAAAAGAAGATATCAAAAAAGTTGTACTGGCTTATTCAGGAGGATTAGACACATCTATCATCATTCCATGGCTGAAAGAGAATTATAACAATTGCGAAGTCATCGCTGTTTCCGGAAATGTTGGACAGGGAGACGAGCTGGATGGACTGGAAGAAAAAGCGATCAAGACAGGAGCTTCCAAACTCTATGTACTGGATCTGACCGAAGAATACGTTGACGATTATATCATCCCGACTATGAAAGCGGGTGCAATTTATGAAGAGTATCTTCTGGGTACCAGCCATGCACGGCCGTGTATTGCTAAAGGTCTGGTTGAGATCGCGCTGAAAGAGGGCGCTGACGCTATCTGTCATGGCTGCACCGGTAAAGGAAACGATCAGGTGCGTTTCGAACTGGCCATCAAACACTTTGCTCCGGAAATGCCGATCATTGCTCCTTGGAGGGAGTGGGACATCAAGTCCAGGGAAGAAGAGATCGATTATGCAGAAGCGCACAACATTCCGCTGAAGATCAACCGGGAGACCAATTATTCCAAAGATAAAAACCTGTGGCACTTATCCCATGAGGGTCTGGATCTGGAAGATACCGGAAATGAACCAATGTATGAAAAAGAAGGATTCCTGGAAATGGGTGTATCTCCGCTTCAGGCACCGGATGAGCCAACGTATATCACCCTGGATTTTGAAGAAGGAAAACCAGTGGCACTGAATGGCGAAAAAATGACTGCAAAACAGATCATTCTGAAACTGAATGAACTGGGCGGAGCTAACGGAATCGGCCTTTTGGATATTGTAGAGAACCGGTTGGTCGGCATGAAATGCCGTGGTGTTTATGAGACACCTGGCGGAACGATTCTTTATAAAGCGCATGAGTATTTAGAGAGTGTCTGCCTGGATAAAATGACACTGCATGAGAAGCAAAAAATCGCGATCACCTTTGCAGAATTGGTTTATAATGGGCAATGGTTTACGCCTCTTCGGGAAGCACTCTCCGCCTTTGTGGATAAGACACAGGAGCATGTGACCGGACAGGTAAAACTGAAATTGTACAAAGGCAATATCATCAAAGCCGGCGTATGGAGTGACTATTCCCTTTACAGCGAAGACATCGCCACCTTCGGAGAAAGTGATTACAACCAGAAAGATTCAGAAGGATTTATCAATCTGTATGGCCTTCCGATCAAGGTGCAGGCTATGGTCGACGCAAAAAACAAGAATAAATAAACCCCAAAGAGGCATGATCGCATGAAAAAAGTATTTATTGATGGAAGCGCAGGAACGACCGGGTTAAAAGTTGCTGCAAGACTGAGCGAACGAAAAGACATCGCCATGATCACATTAGATGAGACAGTGCGGAAAGATGTCAAAGCGCGCCAGGATGCGATGAATCAGGCAGATGTGGTCTTCCTTTGTCTTCCGGATGATGCGGCAATCGAAGCAGTCCCGCTGGTGGAAAATGAAAATACAGTGATCATTGATACGTCCACTGCACACCGGGTCGCTGAAGGCTGGACCTATGGATTTGCAGAATTGTCCGGTCTGCGTAAGAAAATCCAAACAGCAAAGCGGATCGCAAATCCGGGATGCCACGCCAGCGGATTTTTGTCTTTAGCAACACCGTTGACAGAAAACAAGATCATCCCGAAAGAAATGCAGCTTTCCTGCTTTTCTCTGACTGGATACTCCGGCGGCGGCAAGAAAATGATCGCAGAGTATGAAGCAGAAGGAAGAAATGAACTTCTGGATGCGCCTAGACTGTATGGCTTGACGCAGATGCATAAGCATCTCCCGGAGATGAAGAAGATTGCGGGACTGGAAAAAGATGTGATCTTCTCCCCGATCGTAGCACCATACTTTGCCGGGATGGAAGTGGTGATCCCAATCTCCCCGGCGGAGCTTTCTGCAACGGCAGCACAGATCAAAGAAGTCTATCAGGATTACTACAAGACAAAGATCGTTCACTTCAATGAAAAAGCGGACGAGGACGGATTCCTTTCCGCAGGCGCCTTTGCAGGGAAAGATGACATGGAGATCAGCCTTGCAGGAAATGAAGAAAGACTGCTTCTTATCTCCCGTTTTGACAATCTGGGAAAAGGTGCATCGGGAGCAGCGATCCAGAATATGAATATTGCATTAGGAATCGAAGAATCAGAAGGTCTGGTTATATAAACAGAAAGGGCAGACAATGAAAGAAATAAAAGGCGGCGTATGTGCAGCAACAGGATTTAAGGCAAGCGGTGTGCATTGCGGGATCCGGAAAAGCAAAGACAAGAGGGATCTTTCCCTGATCTTCAGCGAGAAGAAAGCATCATGCGCTGCAGTCTATACGACGAATCTTGTAAAAGGCGCACCCCTGATCGTCACGAAAAAGCATCTTGCTGACGGATATGCGCAGGCCGTTATCTGCAACAGCGGCAATGCCAACACCTGCAATGCCGATGGAATCGAGATTGCGGAAAAGATGAGTTCTCTTCTGGCACAGGAAGCCGGGATCAATGAGAACGATGTGGTCGTGGCATCCACCGGCGTGATCGGACAGCCTCTGGATATTGCGCCGATTGCAGAAAAGATGCCGGAACTGGTTCAAACACTTTCCACAGAGGGATCAGAAGATGCAACAGAAGGCATCATGACAACGGATACCGTTCCTAAGACCCTGGCAGTGGAGTTCGAGATTGGCGGAAAGACATGTAAAATCGGCGGTATTGCCAAAGGAAGCGGCATGATCCATCCGAATATGGCTACCATGCTGGTGTTTATCACAACGGATGTGGCCATCACACCGCAGATGCTGCAGAAAGCTCTTTCCGCAGACATAGCAAACACCTTTAACATGGTCAGTGTAGACGGCGACACCTCCACCAACGATATGGTGACAGTGCTGGCAAACGGCATGGCAGAAAACGAACTGATCGAACAGGAAGGAGAAGCCTTTGCACAGTTTATGCAGGCACTCAATACAATTACAGTCGGCCTTTGCAGAATGATCGCGGGAGACGGCGAAGGAGCCACAAAACTTCTGGAATGCAAAGTCTTCCATGGAAAAGATGAAGCAACCGCAAAAACTGTTGCGAAGAGCGTGATCACATCCAGCCTTCTGAAAGCAGCTATGTTTGGCGCAGATGCTAACTGGGGCCGTGTCCTGTGTGCTATTGGATACAGCGGAGCAGATGTAGATGTAGATAAGATCGATGTTGCATTTGAAAGTGCGAAAGGAAATATCCTGGTTTGCCAAAATGGAGCCGGCGTGGACTTTTCCGAAGAAAAAGCAAAAGAGATCTTATTGGAAAAGGAAATTGATATCCTGGTCGATCTCAAATCAGGTGATGCAGACGCTGTCGCCTGGGGATGTGATCTGACTTATGATTATGTAAAAATAAATGGTGATTACAGAACCTAATGAGGGAAAAGCAATGAATGAGTATTCCAATCCGGAACGGGCGGAGATCCTGACACAGGCACTTCCGTACATCCAGCGTTACACGGGAAAAGTAGTTGTCGTGAAATACGGCGGCAACGCCATGATCAATGAAGAACTGAAACAGCAAGTCATGGAAGACATTGTTCTTCTATGGCTCATTGGCGTTAAAGTGGTTTTGGTTCACGGCGGAGGCCCGGAGATCACAGACATGATGAATAAGCTGGGCAAAAAATCTGAATTCGTAGACGGGCTCCGTGTAACAGATGAAGAAACGATCGAGATCGTTCAGATGGTGCTGACAGGAAAAGTGAATAAGTCACTGGTCAATCTGTTGGAGATGAAGGGAGGCAAAGCGATCGGCCTTTCCGGAACAGATGCCAGACTGATCGAAGCATCGATGAAAGATGAGAGATTAGGATTCGTGGGAGATGTGACAAAGATCAATATCGATCCGGTCACGGGTCTTTTGGAAAGAGGGTATATTCCGGTCATCTCGACGATAGGCTGTGATAAAGAAGGAAACGTCTATAACATCAATGGCGATACAGCCGCTGCTCACATTGCAGGAGCGCTGGAAGCGGAACGTCTGATCATGATGACAGATATAGACGGTATCCTGGAAGATATGGATGATCCGGATACGCTGATCCCGGAACTGACGATCAGTGAGGCCCAGATGCTTTACGAGAAAGGTATTATCTCCGGCGGAATGATCCCTAAGGTAGACTGCTGTATCGAGGCGATCAACAAGGGCGTGAAAAACGTCGTTATACTGGATGGACGGATCTCACATTCTATCCTGATGGAGCTGCTGACAAATGAAGGTGCCGGCACGCTGATCAAGTCAGATGAAGAAGAAATATATTAACAATACAAGGAGAAATCATGGGAATCAAAGAAATCGATCAAACCTATATTGCTAAAACATACAACCGTTTTCCGGTGGAGATTGTCAGTGGAAAGGGATCTCTGGTTTATGATGACAATGGAAAAGAATATATCGACATGGGCAGCGGCATCGGCGTGACTGCCTTTGGTATTGCAGATGAACAGTGGCAAAAAGCGGTGATCGATCAGATCGGTAAAGTACAGCATATGTCGAATCTTTACTATACGGAGCCTTGTGCCAAGCTGGCACAGCTTTTATGCCAGAAGTGCGGAATGAAAAAAGTGTTCTTCTGCAACTCGGGTGCGGAAGCAAACGAGACGGCGATCAAAGCAGCAAGAAAATATTCTGCAGAGAAAAAAGGGAATGACTGCTACACGATCATTACACTGATCAATAGCTTTCATGGCCGGACCCTGACCACGCTGGCTGCAACCGGGCAGGATCATTTCCATGAACTGTTTACACCGCTCACACCTGGATTTGTTCATGTGGCAGCAGGGGATGTGGCCGGATTAAAAGAAACGATCGCAAACAATAAGATCGCCGGCATTATGATCGAGTGCGTACAGGGTGAAGGCGGCGTGATCCCGCTGACAGAAGATTTTGTAAAAGCGATCGACCAGATAGCAAAAGAGGAAGACATCCCATTGATCGTAGATGAAGTGCAGACTGGCAACGGAAGGACCGGTGCGTTTTATTCCTATATGCATTTCGGCCTTAAGCCGGATATTGTTTCCACGGCAAAGGGACTGGCCGGCGGGCTTCCAATCGGAGCAACACTTTTGGGCGAAAAAGTAGAAATCATTTTCGGACCTGGAGATAACGGTTCCACGTTTGGCGGCAATCCGGTATCCTGTGCTGCAGCTGTAAGTGTAGTGGAGCGGATCGATGAGGTTCTTCTGGAAGAAGTAAAAGAAAAAAGCAAATACATTTTTGAAACACTGCAGGGAGCAAAAGGGATCGAAAGCGTTTCCGGTATGGGATTAATGATCGGCATTAAAACAGAAAAACCGGCAGCGGAAGTATTGAAGGGATGTATGGAAAATGGTGTTCTTTGTCTGACAGCCAAAGATAAGGTCCGTCTGCTTCCAGCATTGAATATCCCAATGGACGTGTTGAAAAAAGCAGTGTCAGTGATCAAAGAAGAAGCCGGAAAGGAATAAAGATGGATCTGAAAAATAAAAACTTTTTAAAGCTTCTGGATTTTACGCCGGAGGAGATAGAAGGCCTTCTGGATCTGGCAGCAGAACTGAAAGCAAAAAAGAAAGCAGGTATTCCTCATCGGCTTCATGAAGGAAAAAATATAGCGCTGATCTTTGAAAAGACCAGCACCCGGACTCGCTGTGCATTTGAAGTGGCAGCAACAGATCTGGGCATGCATCCGACATACCTGGATCCGTCCGGATCTCAGATTGGAAAAAAGGAAAGCATCGCAGATACGGCTCGTGTTTTAGGGCGGATGTTCGATGGTATTGAATACCGTGGATTTGGACAGGAGATCGTGGATGCGTTAGCACAGTATGCAGGCGTTCCGGTCTGGAACGGTCTGACCAATGAGTTTCATCCGACCCAGGTACTGGCTGATTTCCTGACGATCAAAGAACACTTTGGCGGCTTAAAAGGAAAGAAACTGGTCTTTATGGGTGATGCGCGGTACAACATGGCTAATTCACTGATGGTTGGCTGTGCCAAAATGGGAATGCAGTTTACTGCCTGCGCATCGGCAAAGTATTTTCCGAATGCCGAATTAACGGCGGCATGTCAGGAGATTGCAAAAGAAACCGGCGCAGTCATCTGTTTTGAAGAAGATCCGATGAAGGCGGTAGAAGGTGCTGACGTGATCTATACCGATGTTTGGGTATCCATGGGAGAAGCAGATGAAGTCTGGGAAGAGCGGATCAATGATCTGCTTCCTTATCAGGTGAATCAGAAATTAATGGATGCTGCAGGAGAGCAATGCCGGTTTATGCACTGCCTGCCGGCGTTCCATGATCTGAACACGACCATCGGAAAAGATATTTATGAGAAATTCGGTCTGACCTGTATGGAAGTGACCGATGAAGTATTTGAGGGCAAGGCATCCATCGTATTTGATGAGGCAGAGAACCGTATGCATACCATCAAAGCAGTTATGGCGGCAACATTATAAAAGGGGAAGGTTATGCCGAGAGATAACACAGTCAAAAAAGTAATGGTCATCGGGTCTGGGCCGATCGTGATCGGACAGGCTGCAGAGTTTGATTATGCCGGCGCACAGGCGTGCCGCGTTTTGAAAGACGAAGGCCTGGATGTTGTGCTGGTCAATTCCAATCCGGCGACCATCATGACAGATAAACATCTGGCAAGCGAGATCTATCTGGAAGCATTGAATGCAGAGATGGTTGCGCGCGTCATTGAAAAAGAGCGCCCGGACGGACTGATTGCAGGACTTGGAGGGCAGAGCGGCCTGACCATTTCTATGCAGCTGAAGGAAAACGGAACACTGGATAAATACGGTGTGAAGCTGCTGGGCACGGATGTGGAAGCAATCAATAAAGCAGAAGACCGTGAAAAATTCCGTGATGCAATGCAGGCCATCGGCCAGCCGTGTGTGCCTTCCGATATTGCGGAAGATGTGGATACGGCACTGGCAATCGCGGAAAAGATCGGTTATCCGATCATCGTGCGGCCTGCTTTTACCCTGGGCGGTACCGGAGGTGGTATCGCTGCAAATGAAGAAGAATTAAAAACAATTGCAAAGACAGGATTGGATATGTCCCCGATCACGCAGATCCTGGTTGAGAAATGTATTTCCGGATGGAAAGAGATTGAGTTTGAAACCATGCGGGATCATACGGGTTCCGCAACCATCGTCTGCTCCATGGAAAACGTGGATCCGGTTGGTATTCATACCGGAGATTCTATTGTTGTGGCACCGGCATTGACATTAACGGATCGTGAATTTTCTATGCTGCGGCAGGCGGCATTGGATATTGTTACATCTATCGGAGTGATCGGCGGATGCAACTGCCAGTTTGCATTAAAACCGGACGGAAGTGAATATGCTGTGATCGAAGTCAACCCGCGTGTATCAAGGTCTTCGGCCCTGGCATCGAAGGCAACGGGATATCCGATCGCAAAGATCACAACAAAACTGGCACTGGGGTACACCTTGGCAGAGATCAAAAATCCAATCACCGGCGATTCTTTAGATGGTTTCGAACCGGCTGTGGATTATATTGTTGCTAAATTCCCGAAATGGCCATTTGACAAATTTGCCGGCTCCAGCCGGAAACTGGGGACACAGATGAAGGCAACAGGCGAAGTGATGTCCATCGCACCGACATTTGAGATGGCTATGATGAAAGCAGTCCGCGGTGCAGAGATCGGACTGGAGACGTTTAATGCAGAGCCGATCAATGACAAACCGCTAAAGAAACGTCTCCTGGATCAGGATGACCGCCGGATCTTTACCGTCTTTGAGGCGATTAAATCCGGCATGCCGCTGGAGGAGATCTATGCATTGACCATGATCGATCCATACTTCCTGCAGAAGTTTAAAAACCTGGCGGACTATGAAGAAAAGCTGGCAAAAGAAGGCGCAACGAAAGAAAACATTTTGACAGGAAAGCAGTTAGGATATACGGACGCTGCCATTCAAAAGATCAGCGGAGATCATTTCAAGGGCATCTGCGATTTCAAATATACCAAGGAAGGCGAAGTGGAAACGGACAGTTTCTCCTTCGGCTATAAAATTGTAAAGACCTGCTCGGCTGTATTTGGCACGGATCATCCGTACTTTTATTCTTACGTAAGAGGAAAGGAAAGAACTCTTGAGAGTTCTTTTGAATCGCTCAAAGCCGCTGGGCTCCCTCGACCTTCGGTCGGGGGCAGCTGCGAAGCACGTAGTTTTGCGCGCAGCGGCAAGGATGTGATCGTTGTCTTAGGTTCCGGTCCGATCCGGATCGGTCAGGGTATCGAGTTTGATTACAGCTCTGTGCACTGCGTCTGGACACTGCAGGAACTGGGTTACGATGTTGTGATCATCAACAATAACCCGGAAACCGTGTCGACCGATTATGATACTGCAAACCGTCTGTATTTTGAACCGCTGACACCGGAAGATGTCATGAACATTATTCAGGTGGAAAAGCCGGTGGGTGTCGTTGTGGCATTCGGCGGCCAGACTGCCATTAAGCTGACGCAGTTTCTGGACAGCCGGGGCGTGCAGATCCTGGGAACTTCTGCAGAAAGTATTGATATTGCAGAAGACCGTGCAAGGTTTGACGCACTCTTAGAGACCTTTGGCATTTCCCGCCCGAAGGGCATGGGCGTTAATACGTTAGAAGAAGCGCTGCAGGCAGGAGAAACACTCGGGTATCCGGTTCTTCTGCGTCCATCCTATGTTATAGGCGGACAGAATATGACCATTTCCCGCGGGCCGCAGCAGACAGAAAGTTATATGAAGAAGATCTTATCCGGAGGCATTGACAATCCGGTGCTGATCGATAAATATATGCCGGGTATTGAACTGGAAGTAGATGTCATCTCCGACGGAGAAGACGTGCTAATCCCGGGTATCATGGAACATATTGAACGTGCGGGCGTACACAGCGGTGATTCCATTGCCGTTTACCCTCCGTATAATCTGACCGGTCAGTTCCAGCAGAAAATCTGTGACATCTCCGAAAAACTGGCACTGGCGCTGAAG
>JAFWCK010000131.1 GCA_017536965.1 Lachnospiraceae bacterium
CTGGACGACCAGATCAACGAGTGCACCCGGAGTCATGATCTCATCCGGATCAAGCTCGCCGACTTCTACAATATTCTCTGCCTCTACAATGACAAAGTCTGCAGCAGTCGCAAAGATCTGATTAAAGTTACGGGCGGTGCGGTGATAGACCACATTGCCCATCTTATCTGCTTTATATGCATGAACAAAGCAAACATCTGCATGAAGCGGAAGCTCAAGGATGAAACGTGCACCCTTCTGCGGCTCATCCGGGTCAACAAATTTATACTTCCCCTCTTCATTATCCCACTCAAGAAGCTGTTTTCCATCCTGCATCGGCGTATGAACACCTGTCGGGGTGAGGATGCCGCCAATGCCAGCACCGCCGGCACGCACCTTTTCACAAAGGGAACCCTGCGGAACAAAGGTGATGTCGATTTCTCCGTTAACTGCCTTTTCACAGGTCTCAACGTTACTGCCAATATGAGAGCAGGTGATGTGTTTGATCAGGTCATTATGGACCAGAAGGCCAATGCCCTGCCCCTTGACACTGGTATTATTGGAGATAACGTTGAGGTCTTTGATTCCTGCAGCGACAAGACTCTTGATCAGAGTTGCCGGAACACCGCAGTTGACAAAGCCCGGCAGCAGAATGGTCATGCCGTCGAAACAATGCTTCATTGCTTCTTCCGGGGTAACGACCTTTGATTTAGCCATATTGTTTTGTCCTTTCTCTTTTTGCGGCCAGAGGTGATATTACATCACCTCTGGCACTTTTTTAATTATTTGTCTCTTATTCAGCCGGTGTGAGCGGATATGTTTTTTCGTCACGCAGGCAGTTTCTTGTAATGCCTAAGATATCTCTTGCATCCTGTGCAGTTGCGATCTCACGGCCAGCAAGTTTGCAAAGCTCAACAGCGCGCTGTACAAGACGAAGGTTGGTAGCGATATCTCTGCTGCCGTCCGGATTCTTGCCAAACATGACATTATCTTCCAGACCAACACGCAGACCGTCGCATCCAAGTGCAAGACCTGCCAGCATCATCGGCATATGTGCTTTGCCGATACCGGAAACAGACCATGTTGCATCTTTCGGCAGTTTGCCAACGAAGAATGCAAGGTTCTCTGCAGTACCCGGCATGGAACCGCCGACACCCATAATGAACTGAATATGTGGTGGCTGCGGGATGTTCCACTTGTTGACATAATACATAACGCTGTCGATATGTCCGGTGTCAAACACTTCAAATTCCGGTTTCACATCATATTTCACGACTTCCTGACTTAACAGGTTTAAGAAACGCGGGCTGTTCTCGAAAATGTAGCTGTTAGCCCAGTTGATCGTGTTCGGATCAAAGGAGCACATCTCCGGACGCAGTACGCCAAGATGCTGCAGACGTTTGTAATCTTCATACTCACCGCCAGAGGTTGTAAGGTTGATGACGATATCAACGCCAGCTTCTTTACATTTCTCACGAGTAACCTCAACGGCTTCCGTGAATTTCTGAAGGCTCATGGATTTATAACCGATCTGCATAACGCCATCTACCATCTTGTCCTCACGTACATGAATGTGAGCGATCGATGCTCCGGCTTTTGCACATTCCACGATCTGATCAGCAAGTTCTTCTGCTGTATAAGGAACGGTTGGTGCCTGATCCTTTTTTGTGCCTGCTCCACAGAGGCAGACCTGGATCATAACCTTATTTGTTTTTGCCATAATGTTTTCTTCCTTTCAGTCCGGACGGCCTACACCGGGTCATCCATAAATTTCTTGGTCACACGGAAAATCTCGAAAAGCTGTTTATCACGTTTTGCTTTCACAGCCTCGATATCTTTGCCGGTGAAATCATAAAAACCTTTTCCTGTCTTAATGCCAAGGTCTCCAGCATCGATCTTCTCCTGCAGGACCTGTGGAACATGATCCCACTGCGGAGCAGCATAACTCTTGTTCTTAAAGTTGTTGTATGTCATGTCAACTCCACCGAAATCGATACGTTTCATAATACCTAAGACACAGGCTCTCGGTACAAACGAAGCCTGGCAGGCAAGGTCGATTGCCTCAGCGTCGCAATAGCCGTTGTCAAGAAGATAGAAGATCTCCTGGTTCAGGCACTGCTGCAGACGGTTTGCAATATAACCACGGATGAATTTCTTCATCAGGACGGCTGTCTTTCCGCATTTCTTCAGAAGTGCGACTGCCGTCTCTGCAATCTCCTGCGGAGCCTGCTCGCTTTTTACGACCTCAACCAGCGGAATGACGTGCGGCGGTGCATACCAGTGGCAGATGATCTGCTGCGGAAGCAGTTCTTCCGGAACGATCTCAAAGATATTGAGTGCGGAAGTGTTGGAAGCGATGATCACATCCTTCGGAACGATCTTGGCCAGCTGGTCATAGAGTTCTTTTTTTGCATCTGCTTTTTCCACGATGGTCTCCTGAATGAAGTCTGCGCCTTCCACGCACTCCTCCACTGTCAGTGCAAAATGGATGCGGCCAAGTACAGTTTCCTTTGGCTCGCTCAAAAGATCTTCTGCCTCAAATGTATCAAACTGTGCCTTCAGCGAAGCAATCGCTTTTTCACGTGTTGCCTCACTCCTGGTCCACATGGTTA
This sequence comes from Lachnospiraceae bacterium, assembly GCA_017536965.1. Classification (GTDB taxonomy): domain Bacteria; phylum Bacillota; class Clostridia; order Lachnospirales; family Lachnospiraceae; genus RGIG5612. The sequence continues at coordinate 2,592 of JAFWCK010000131.1, forward strand.
CTTCATAGCCGCCCATCGCATACATCTGTGCGATCCCAGGGCCCATGGTGCCGGCCCCGAGAACAGCTATTTTTTTAATATCCGATAATTGTTTCATGCTGTATCAACCTCGATTCTTAGAAGGATCCCTCTTCCCATGCTACCAGACGTACCATACCGCCGTCAGCTGCTTCGCAGCGGAACGGGAATGCGCAAAGGATCATACGTTTTCCGGTAACCTGATCGATGTCGCCGCCAGCGTTCTCGATTGCCATCAGACCATGCTGTGCATACAGACGGTGGCAAGGCTCGTAATCCGGATAATCTTCATCGATATCGCGGCCTGTAGCCAGTTTATAGTTGTTGTACAGCCAAGGCATCTGCTCCTTGCATGGGCAATGCCATACCGGAGAGTCGGATGCGCCATAGGTGCCGGCGATAGCTTTGATCTTCTTTTCGAACATCAGCCATTTAGCCAGTTCCGGACCATTTCCTGCATAGTAGTTGAAGTATTTATCGTTGTTCTTTCTCCAATAACGATGGAATCCTGTGTTCAGAACGACGAAATCGTTCGGACGGATCTCAAGGCCATCTTTGTCCAGTGCTTTCTGAACGTCTTCCGGAGTGATAATGTGCCAGATAGCGCCTTTCTTTCCAGGAACTTCTGCAAACTCGCCCATTTTAGCCGGGTCGCCGCCTGCTTTGTTGAATGCTTCTTCAAACTCATCATACATCCAGGTCAGGTCAACAATAACGCCGGTGCCGATAGCATGCTCTAAGCGCATTTCGGAAAGAACATAGCCGTAACGCTCGCGGTCAACTTCTTCCTCATGAAGAGTGTGGTTTGGTGCGTCGCAGTGAGTTGCTGCATGAAGGGTTCCTGTGTAAGTACATGTACGTTTGTGGAAACGCTCCAGATACTGTCCACGTGGGAAGGTCAGGTCAGCACGTGCACCCGGGAACGGCCACAGCGGGGTATCCCATCCCCAAGGCTGGGAAAGATCCCAGATCTTTGTCATTTTTTCGGTTTCCAGATAAAATTTGCTTTTGTCAAGAGGCATGTATGCCATGGTTTTTTCCTCACTTTCTTAAATCTCTTTGTTTTACTTTCCTTTGTTGTTACAGTATAATTATTATTTGTAATTATAGCGTATTAATGCTTACGGGAGGTCCCTATGCAGTATAAAATCGGTGATGTGGCGCGGATCCTCGGAATTTCGACCGATCTTCTGCGTTACTACGAAAAGAAAGGTGTTGTCGCGCCTACCAAAGACAAGCAAAACGATTATCGTTATTATGACGTCTGGGACATCAATTTTCTGATTGATTGTCTCTGGTACAAAAGCTTTGGCTTCGGCATTCCTCAGATCGCCTACATGGTTTCCGACTGCTACTACGGAGATCTCGTTTCCGTGCTGGAAGAGAAGGAAACAGAGCTGATGGATTCGATCCATCGTCAGGAACTTCTTCTTAGACGTATCCGCCAGCACTGTGAACAGGTCAGCCGCGTCAAGGATATGATCGGCAAGTGTGATATTACACTCAGTCCGGAATCGGTCTGCTATCTCAATCGATTTGACACTTATTATGACAATGCGCCTGAGATGCAGAAACTCGCTAAGCAGTGGCTTCAATATATGCCATTCCTGCAGCGCTATTTTGTGATCCCTCTGGACCCGCAAAGTTCCGGCGGCCATCTGTATTCCTGGGGATTCTCTCTCGCAATGGAATATGTGGAAGAGTTTTCCGTTCCCGTAAAACCACCAGTCATCTATCAGCCAGCAGCAGAAAGCATTCATTCTGTATTTAAGAGTTCCGGCAAAAATGCCTTTTCTCCGAAACACATCGACTATCTTTTCGACTATGCTGCCCAGAATGGTTACACACCTGTCGGAAATGCTCAGGGGAACCTGGTCTGCAGCATCCTCGAAGACGGTATCAATACCGGTTACTTTGAAGTCTGGCTTCCTGTCACAAAAGACTGATCTGCTCCGGCCTTAATCGGCCGGAGCTTTTTTATAACTGATTAGCCGATTGCTGTCAGACCTCCATCCGGATAAAGGATGTTGCCTGTCAGGAAATCAGATGCTGGAGCTGCAAGGAACAGAGCGGTTCCTACGCAGTCTTCCGGATCAGACATTCTGCGGAGCGGAAGTCCTGCTGCCTGCATTTCCAGATATTTCTCAACGGTAACGCCTGCTTCATTTGCACGCATTTCGAAGATCTTGTTCATCATAGGTGTCTTCATGATGTTCGGTCCAAATCCGTTAACGGTGATGCCGTATGGGCCAAACTCAGATGCAAGCTGTTTGGTGAGCATATCAAGGGCACCTTTGCTTGCGCAGTAAGCAACGTTGCCAGGGCCTTTCGTAGCGATCTTGCCACGTACGGAAGTAACGTTAACGATCTTGCCGTATTTCTTTTCCATCATATATTTGCCGAAGTGTTTGCAGGTCAGCATGATGGATGTGACGTTTGCTGTCATAGTCTCTTCGAACTCTTCTACCGGGAATTCTGTAATAGGATGTTTCTTGTTGATGCCCTGTGAGTTAACAAGGATCTCAACAGATCCGAAATCCTTTACGAACTGTGCTGCGCATGCCTCGACTGCATCTTCTTTTGTTGCGTCGCAGACATAGTACTTGAATTCCTTGCCTGTTTCTGCTTTCAGCTCTTCACAAGCTGCCTGCAGTTTTGCTTCTGTACGGGAAGCGATTGCAACATTTGCGCCAGCCTCAGCGAACGCTTTTGCGATGAGCTGTCCAAGTCCGCCAGCACCGCCAATGATGATTGCATTTTTTCCGGTCAAATCAAAATAGTTTGCCATTTTTAACGCTCCTTTCAGGTTTTACCTTTTATATAATCTTTTTTATTTGCTCCTTGTTTGAGATCTGTTTAGTCACACATCTCGATTACCGTTGCCTGTCCCATGCCGCCGGCAATGCAAAGCGTTGCCAGGCCATATTTCAGACCGCGTTTTTTCATTTCATGCACCAGAGTGACAATGATGCGGCATCCAGAAGATCCGACCGGATGTCCCAGTGCGATCGCACCTCCGTTCACATTGATGATGTCCATCTTATTTTCCCAGCCAAGCTGTTTGATGCAGCCAAGAGACTGTGCTGCAAACGCTTCGTTCAGCTCGATCAGCTGGATATCATCATCTTTCAGTCCTGCATTCTCCAGGGCTTTCGGAACTGCGGAAACAGGGCCTAATCCCATTAAGCGCGGATCATTTCCTGCGGTTCCCATGCCTATGATGCGGGCAAGTGGCTTTAATCCAAGCTCTTTTGCTTTTTCTTCGCTCATCAGAAGAACGGCGCTGGCTCCGTCGTTACGTCCGGAAGAAGATCCGGCTGTAACGGTACCTGTCAGTGCGCTGTCTCCGAAAAGACGGCCGTCTTCGCCATGTTTAATATTGAAGCATGGTTTCAGTTTTGCCAGTTTTTCGAGGCTTGTGTCTCTTCGTGGAAACTCATCGGTATCAAAAATGATCGGCGGGTTCTTTCTTCCCTGCGGGACCTCAACCGGAATGATCTCATCTTTAAAACGTCCGGCATCGATCGCTGCAATTGCCTTCTGCTGGGAAGCAAATGCAAACGCATCCTGCTCTTCTCTTGTGATACCCAGAAGTTCCGCAACGTTTTCTGCCGTTGCGCCCATGTTGTAAGAACCGTAGATATCCTGCGGCTGGGAATAGAACTGTCCTTCTGTTAAGGCATCGACAAACTGTGTCGTTCCTGTTCCGACGCCCCAGCGGGCATTACGAACATAGAAGACTGCATTGGACATGCTCTCTGTTCCGCCAGCTACTACAACATCGGAAAGACCGCACATGATCTGCATTGCGCCGTTATGGATTGCGGTCATGCCGCTTGCGCACTGACGCATAACAGTATGTGCGGAAGCTGTTTCTGTGATTCCTGCCTTCAGGGCAACAACGCGGGCAATATTCGGCTCGTCTGATGTCTGGCGGCATTGACCTAAAATGACCTCGTCGATCTTATTCGGATCGATCCCGGTGCGGTCTAACAGTCCCTTGACCACAGCTGTCGCCAGGTCTGTTGCACTAAGTGGTCTTAATGAGCCCCCCATACTGCCCACTGCAGTACGGCAAGCTTCAACAATTACTGCATTTTTCATAGTGATCCTCTTTTTTACTCTTGCCCGGCAGGGGAGTTACCCCTGCCGGGCATTTATTGGTTTATTTTTCCAGAACGATCTCTCCAAAGTTCACGCTGCCTGCTGTCTTGCAGGTAAGAACAACTGGTTTGCATCCTTCTGCTTCGATTGTTACTGTAAATGGTTTATTGGTCGGAAGGCCCTGCACTTCAAAGTCACCAAGGAAGTCGGTCTCTGTTACATATTCCTTTCCGCACTCATCACATTTCACAGTTACTTTTGCACCTTTGACATCTTCGCCTTCGAAGGTGACCTCACCGCAGATGAACGGTTTTGGCAGGTACATGTATTTGACGCCCGGGTCTGCCTTAAATGCAGGCTGGAAATCCTCCAGTTCTGCTGCATGCTCTGCTGCAAACTTGGAGATCTCGCTGTTCGGATCGTCCAGATCACCGAAGATCAGTGCCTGGTTCGGGCAGCACTCGGAACATCTGGTCTGTTTTTCACCTGCATCAAGCATATGTGCGCAGCCGTTGCACTTCTGTGCGATCTGCGCGGCTTCGTTCCACTGTACGCAGCCGTATGGGCATGCTTTCAGCAGAGATTTGTCTGCACTCTTTTCCGGGTCTAAGATAACCAGTCCATCCGGACGTGCATAAAATGCATCCGGACGTTTTGCAATACAAGGTGCATTCTTGCAGTGCTGGCACGGGATCGCAATATAGTCGACTTTTACTTTATTGTCTGTGCCGTATTCGATCTCATTGACGCGCATGAGGCTCATGCCCTCTGCAGTTGCAGCACCATATTTTCCATGATCGTTGCCGATCCACTCATCCTTGCAGGCAAGGAAGCAGTTGTAGCAGCCGTTGCAGCGATCAACATCTATAATAAATCCATACTTAGCCATAATAACCTTCCTTTCCTACTAGCATTCCCATTTCCTGCATTCGATCAGGCAGGAGTTTGGTGCCATACCAGGAGCATTCTTGGACAGCCAGCGTTTGTTGGTCAGGATGTTGACGCATCCGCCGCGGTCAGTTGCTCCTGTCTCTGTTGTGATCGGATCATATTTAGCCGAGCATCCATAGGAATGCATTACGCCTTCCGGTACACGGTAGGTGACATCTGCTGCGCAGAGTACGCTTCCGCGGTCGTTATAGAGCTCGATGATGTCTCCGGTCTTGATACCACGTTCTTTTGCATCTTTTGGATTGATACGTGCGATCCAGTATGCATAACCGTTAATGATCATACGGTGGCATGGGATCTCGTCAAGCCAGCTTGCGTGTGTATCATAATGCGTATGGAAGCTGAAACGCGGATGCGGGGAAATGATCTGGAGCGGATATTTCTTGTAAAGCTCTGTCTCATGTCCCTCCCAGGAAGGAATATAATGCGGAACAGCCGGACGTTCGTTATCTTCTGGAGATAACTTCTTAAGACTTTCAGAAGCAAATTCGATCTTGCCGGAGAAAGTACCAAGCTCTTTGGAGTGTTCCGTCGGTTCCATCGTATTCATGTTGTTAACTGCTTTGATCTTCGGATTCAGATAATCCTGTGTATCACAGTCACGGCCTTCATAGTACCAGCGGAATGCCGGATGCTCTTCGTAATCTTCCGGAACAGGAACAATGTAGTAACCCTTCTTGTTGAACTCTTCCCAGCTCATGCGTTTGGAAAGTTCAGAAATGTTCCAATATGCTTCTGCCCAGTCGTCTTCCGTCTTACCGCCATCGGTGTACTGCTCCCAGACACCAAGCTTCTTAGCGATCTCCTGGAAGATCTCATAGTCGCTCTTGGACTCTCCCAGAGGCTCGACACATTTCTGCTCACGTACGATGACACGCCAGTTGTTACCGATCTCTGCATGGGTGGTATAGCCGCCGCCGACAGACCACTCACCAAGGTCATTACGCTCTAAGTTGGTGCAGGCCGGAAGGATCAGATCTGCGTACTTAGCTTCTCCGCCAAACCAACAGTCCTGATTGATCACGGTATCAAGCTGATTTTCGCCAACGTGACGGTAAAGCTGTACATAACGGTTTGGTTCCGTCATGGTTCCCATGAAAGAACCGCCGTAACGCCATAACATCTTGACTTTAC
>JAFWCK010000132.1 GCA_017536965.1 Lachnospiraceae bacterium
CATCTGCAGCTGCTGCAATTGTTTCATATTCATTCCGCCGCCAAAGCCTGCGTTTCCACCGCGTCCTTTGCCCAATGATTATTCCTCCGTTCCTATTGTGAAATTAATATTTCCTAAAATCGATTCCAGATCGACCTGATTATCAATTTCCGGCTTTCGTGTGATCATGTTCACCTGAACATGTGGGGAAAGTCCTGTCACTTCCTTGATCAGATTTGCTACATAAGCAACTGCCGATTCTTCTTTCAGCTGTTTATAAGCCATTTCCGATGCCGCATAGATCACGACCCCGTCTTCTTCTGCTTCCACACTTGCCCTGCTTAAAGCTGTTTTCAGACGATGATCACTGCAAGCATCCAGAACTTTTGACCAGGATGCTTTCACATCTGCGGCATCACCCTGCACCGGAGCTGCCAGAATATCTTCCTGCGTCTTTTCCTTTTCCTCTTCAAAGTCCGGCATCATTTCCTCATACTCCGGTTCAAACACAGCCGATGTACTGATGAACGGATCTTCTTCGAAATAGGAAAACTCTGTCGTTTTTGCAGCAGGTACCCCGTCCTTTATTTTTTCTTCCAGCTGCCGGATCCTGTCGGTCAGAGAATCAATATCTGTCTCCATCTGCGGCTTTGCCATTTGGATCACCGCAACTTCCAAAAGGATCTGCTTTCCGGCAGAATAACGAATGTTGTTCAGTAATTCCGATAAGATCCGGATATAGCGGAGAAGGACCTGCGCTTCTGAAAGAGAAGCATCCTCTTCTAACAATGCCCGGTTCTCATCTCCCACGCCCATGATCTGCATGTTCAGACCACCGCTGACATTCACTAAAAGCAGATTTCTGATATAAACCGTAAAATCCGATACAAACTGACTGATGTCTTTGCCTGCATCGATCGTTTCTTCGATCGTGGTCAGCGCTAACGCCACATCTCCTTTTGAGATGGCGCGGAACAAGCGTGAAAAAGTTTCTACATCCACAGTTCCTAAGGTGGAAAGGACATTTGCATAGGTCAGCTTTTCTCCCAGATTAAAAGCAATACATTTATCCAGAAGACTGATCGCATCACGCATAGAGCCATCAGCTGCCCGTGCAATATACTTTACTGCCTTTTCTTCCGATGCAACACCTTCACTGTCCAACAGCGCAGAAAGATTTAGGGCGATCGTGTCCACACTGATCCGTTTAAAGTCATACCGTTGGCAGCGGGAAAGGATCGTAACCGGAAGCTTATGTGGTTCCGTGGTTGCCAGAATAAAAATGACATATTCCGGCGGTTCTTCCAATGTCTTTAAAAACGCATTGGCAGCACTGCCACTCAGCATATGCGCCTCATCTATAATGTAAACTTTATAACGCCCTTTCGCCGGGGTATATTGAATTTCTTCAATGACCCTGCGGATGTCATCTACACCGGTATTGGATGCAGCATCGATCTCCACCACATCCATGAAATTGCCTGCCATGATGGCTTTGCAGTGTTCACATTCGTTGCAAGGCTCTCCGTCCACCGGATGGAGACAGTTAACTGCCTTGGCAAAGATTTTTGCCACACTTGTCTTTCCGGTTCCTCTGGTTCCGGTGAAAAGGTAAGCATGTCCTGCCCGGTTATTTTTGATCTGATTTGTCAGGGTCAAAACCACATGGTCCTGCCCCTTTACCTGGCTGAAAGTCTGCGGTCTGAATTTCCTGTAAAGAGCCACATACGACATTAATACAAACTCCTACATATAATGCACCAGTTTCAAATCATACTACGAGTTATATTAGCATATTTAATAAGTAATAACAATAAAAAGCATGAGAATACTTGACTGGCTAAAATGGGTAACTTATAATCTCAGTTACCGTGTGCCGGGGCCCGAAGCGGGTCCAATGCAACAGAAATCTGTGAACCGTGTCAGGTCGGGAACGAAGCAGCACTAAGCAGAACCTTCTGTGTGACGTTGGGTCGCCTGCTTCTTAAAGCCCCGGCATCGGTTTTTTATTTTCTCAGTTCCTGAAAGAAGGATTTCAGAAGGGAGGCGCATTCCTCCTCCAGAATATGGGTTTTCACCTCACATTGGTGGTTAAACTCTTTCACATGCAAAAGATCCAGAATGCTGCCGCAGCATCCGGCTTTCGGATTCATCGCACCGATAAAAACGTTTCGGATCCGAGATTGAACGATCGCGCCTGCGCACATCTGACATGGTTCCAGTGTAATATAAATATCGGTATCATCTAAGCGCCAGTCTCCAATTTTCCGGCAGGCCTTTTTGATCGCGGTGATCTCTGCATGCGCAAGCGCCGTTTTGTCAGTCATCCGGCGGTTATATCCCCGGCCGATGATCTCCCCTTTATATACGATCACGCATCCGATCGGCACTTCATTGATCTTTAAAGCCTTTTTTGCTTCTTTCAAGGCTTCCCGCATATAGTATTCTTCCGTGTTTTTTTCGATTCGCTTTGTCATGATTCCCAATCCTTCAAAAAGGCCGCAGAAAACCGCGGCCCTTTTGTCTCTTTTTGTTTTTTAAGCAGCATGAAAAACCACTCTTTTGATGGTTCCGGCACTTTGGCAGTTTGTGTTAATACGTGTACCAAAGGCCTTGCTCCTGCAGCCACTCAATGTTTGCTTCATGCTCTGCATTGGTTTCTGCAAAATAGAGCTTGCCGTTTTTATCCGATACAAAGAACAATGCGCCCGTATCTTCCGGATGCAGCGTCCCCTCAATAGCTGAGCGGCTCGGCGCACATACCGGACCAACCGGGATCACGCCTTCCATATTTGGTCCTCTGGTGTTGTAAGGATTCTCCAGATCCAGATCATCACCGTTCAGATCTCTGGAGTGCGGATCCACCTGGATCGCATAATAGGTCGTGATGTCACTTCCCAGGGACATGCCTTCGTCCAGTCGGCGGAAGAACACGCCAGCTACTCCGGCACGATCCTGTACAGCCATAGATTCTCCTTCCACAACGGAAGCAATGGTCAGAAGTTCATGAACGCTGTATGCACTGCTGTCAATATCGTTCTTGTATTCATTCAGGACTTCTTCCATTTTATTCAGCATAACAGAGAAGATCTCCTCTACGCTCACGTCCTTGCTTAAAAGCGTATAAGTATCCGGGAACAGATACCCTTCCAGTGAATAGTAAATACCCGGATCCTTGATCGCGCTGGTCAAAAACCAGTATTTATCGATCATGCGGTTCAGATATGCTTCATCCTTCAGAAGTGCATAAACATCTTCCTTAGTATTATTGGTTGCTTCTTCAATGGCATTAGCCAGCCACGGGATTGTTTTTCCTTCAATATACGTGAATTGGATCTCGTCACCAGTATAGATGTCTCCATTTTCCATCATCGTGATGATCTCTTTCAGACTCATATCCGGAGAAACACCATAACGGCCTGCCTGCAGCGGTTTGACTTTATTAAGTCTGGTATAGATCTTAAAAGCCAAAGGACTTTTGATGATCCCCTCTTCTGCAAACAGTTTTCCGACGTCAGCCAGATAAGATCCCTCTTTGACTTCGATCAGCTTTTCCTGTTTAAAATCAGAGGAAGGTTTCAGATTTGCACTATACCATCCCAAACCAGCAACTGCGATCAAAAGAATAACCACAATAATGATCAAAGTGATCAGCAGCCCGGATTTTTTCTTTTTCGGTTTTCTGGCTACTTTCGCCATAGCGGCTCCTTTCCGTACCAAACTTCAGAAATAAACTGAAATATTATAACATCTATCCCTGCCAAAAACAACTTTGTCAGAAAAACCAGTTTCACTTGTCAGAGGTTCTTTCCTATATATTTCTGACACGGTCAAAATTGACCTTTACCAGCCGGCCGGAAGCATCTCTTACATAATCTCTCATGTAATCTGTATCTTCCTGAAATACACAAGCTGCCGCAATTTTCCCGGCATCCGAACGCCTGCCGTCCAGATACAGCTCCGCTCCATGTCCGGAAAACGCAGTCAGCTCGTCTTTCAGAGTCATGTAAGAAATATATCTTTCTTTTTCCAGTTCTGTCATATCAGCCTCCTTTCCTGATGTGAATACTCGCGGGAACAAAAGAAGATGCTTCGTGATAATAATCCTCCCCCGCGGCGGCACAGAAAAAAAGACTTTCCTTGTTTGTTTAAAAATCGGGAACCGGATCTGCAGAACTGCGGATCCGTAAATCGAAATGAGAAGAGTGTTTTTCCGCTGCTATTATCGGAATGTTTTTTGCGGAAAATCTCATTCCTATGCGGAATTCAGTATATTAAAATTATATTGACTTTTCAAGTATTTTCGATTATTTTTCCTATATGAAGATCGAACGTATTAACGACAATCAGATAAAGTGCACATTGACCCGTTCGGACCTGGCTTCCCGTCAGATCCGGATGAGTGAACTTGTCTATGGGAACGAGAAAACAAAGGGACTGTTCCAGGATATGATGGAGCAGGCTTCTACTGAGGTTGGTTTTGAAGCAAGCGATCTGCCTCTGATGATCGAAGCTATCCCGGTTTCTATGGACTGCATCGTTCTGATGATCACAAAAGTGGAAGACGCAGACGAAATGGATACCAAGTTCTCCAGCTTCACCCACTTGAATGAGATCTTCTCCGATGATAAAGAAATGCCGGAGGCTCCGTCTGCAGAAGACCGTCCGGTTCACAAGGATCTGTTCTCCTCTGTCACTGCTTCCTCAATGGAGCGGTTATTCTCCTTTGACAGCCTGGATACCGTGATCCGTTTTGCGCATCATGTCAGCGATATTTATCATGGAGAAAATTCCTTATATAAATGTCCTGATAATAACAGATACTATTTGTTACTGAGCAAATCCAGCCATAACATCAAAGAGTTTGGTCTGGTTTGCAACTCTGCATTAGAATATGGCAGCAAGGAATTCTATAACTTCGCCAGAGGTGCGTACCTGAATGAACATTATGAAAAGATCTTGATCGGGGACGCAATTCAAAGCCTTGCGTTTGTGTAGCTTGCCTGTTTTCTTGCTGAATAGTTTCAGCTTATTAAGAGCAGGCAGATTAGGCCTGTTTTTTTATTGGAAATAAACAGAGGTAATCTATGGCAGCAGAATTGATTCGTTTAAAAGACCTGGTCATGGAGTTCGGAAATGAGAGAGTTCTTGACTCCATCAATTTAACAATTGAAGATAAGAAATTCCTGACTCTTCTGGGCCCTTCCGGATGCGGAAAAACCACAACGCTCCGTATCATCGCCGGTTTCCAGAAGCCAACATCAGGAGAGGTCTTTTTTGACGGCCAGCCGATCACGGATCTGCCGCCGTATAAAAGGCAGGTCAATACCGTCTTTCAGAATTACGCACTGTTCCCGCATTTAGATGTGTACGATAACATCGCCTTCGGACTGCGTATCTCCAAACTGCCTGAAAAAGAGATCGATCGCAGGGTTGGTGAAATGCTTGCATCTGTTTCTTTAAAAGGATTTGAAAACCGGCCGATCACTTCTTTATCCGGCGGACAGCAGCAGCGCGTTGCCATCGCCAGAGCTCTGGTCAACCGTCCAAAAGTCCTGCTGCTGGATGAACCACTTGGTGCTTTGGACCTGCGTCTGCGCATGGATATGCAGAACGAATTAAAACAGATCCAACAGGAAGTCGGTATCACCTTTGTATATGTCACACACGATCAGGAAGAAGCCCTTTCCATGTCTGACACCGTGGTGGTCATGGATGCCGGAAAGATCCTGCAGATTGGGACCCCGGAAGATATCTACAATGAACCTGCCAATGCTTTTGTTGCAGATTTCATAGGCGAATCCAATATCTTAGACGGCATCATGCTGGAAGATTATAAAGTGAAAATGTTTGGACAGGTATTTACCTGTGTGGATAAAGGTTTTGAAAGAAACGAGCCGGTCGATGTTGTCATCCGCCCGGAAGACATCGATATCGTTGCAGCTGATGCCGGTCATCTTTGCGGCACGGTAACAAACGTGATCTTTAAAGGTGTCCATTATGATACCATTGTTGATTTCAAGGGATTCAAATGGCTGATCCAGACGACTGATTATTACCCGGTCGATTCCTATATAGGGATTCAGCTGAATCCGGATGATATCCATGTTATGAAGAGAAGCGAATACTCCGGTCTGTACGGAGATTACAGTACCTTCTCAGATGAATATGACGACATCACAAACGCGGATGAATCCGCAGATGAAGAATAAACGGAGGGTGTCAATGAAACGCAGATGGCTGACAGCTCCTTATATCATATGGATGCTCCTGTTTACGATCGTTCCGCTTTGCATCGTCATTTACTTTGCATTTACGGATTCTGTGACCGGTGCTTTTACGTTTGCCAATATTGTCAGCATTCTTGATTATGCCTCGATCTTTCTCCGCTCGATCTGGCTTTCTGTAGCAGCTACTCTGCTCTGCCTGATCATCGGTTATCCGGTGGCATATACCATTGCGCAGTGCAAACCGCGCACACAGAGGATCCTGCAAATGCTGATCATGCTTCCAATGTGCCTGAGCTTTTTGCTTAGGACTTTAGCCTGGGTCGCCCTGCTGGAGGATACAGGTATTCTAAATTCACTGATCACATCAATTGGGCTGAAGCCACTCCCGCTGATCCGAAATTCCGGCGCTGTGATCCTCGGTATGGTGTATAACTATCTGCCATATATGATCCTGCCGCTGTATTCTTCTATCTCCAAGATCAACCCTAAGCTGGTGGAGGCTGCAGAAGATTTAGGCTGCAGCAGAAGACAGAGTTTCACCAAAGTGATCCTCCCGCTTTCAACTCCAGGTATTGCATCCGGCATCACTATGGTTTTTGTTCCGGCAGTATCCACTTTCTATATTTCACAAAAGTTAGGATCTCCGGGAACGATCATGGTCGGTGACGTAATCGAATCTCAGTTCAAGGGAGCCTATAATCCGAATCTGGGAGCTGCTATGTCCCTGATCCTGCTGATCCTGATTTTTATCTGTATCGGTTTGTCCAACCGGGTGACCAAACAGCATGGCAGTGAGGAGGTGACACCTCTATGAGAAAAGCATCTAAAGTGATCACCGTTCTGGTGTTTATCTTTTTGTATTTTCCAATCATAATCCTGGCTGTAGCGTCATTCAGTTCAGGCACAGATATTGCTGTTTTCAAAGAATTCACTTTCAGCCGTTATGCAGAGCTGTTTAAAGATGCTGCACTGTTAAGACTGGTCCGGAATTCCGCCATCATTGCAATTGTCTCCACGATCGTTGCAACGGGCCTTGGAACAGCCGCCGCCGTCGGGATCCACCGTATGGGCAAAAAAATGCGCGGTCTGGTCATGGGTATGACCAATATCCCTATCACAAACCCGGATATCGTAACCGGTGTTTCCTTAGCATTAATGTTTGCCTTCGTAGGAACGATTCTCAGATCAAACGCGATCCTTGGTTTCTGGACTTTGCTGATCGCACACGTCACATTCAATCTTCCTTATGTGATCCTGAATGTAATGCCTCGGATCGCACAAATGGATCCAAATCTGACAGATGCGGCAATGGATCTGGGCTGTACACCTGCAAAAGCATTCTTCAAAGTTACTCTGCATGAAATCATGCCTGGCGTGATCGCAGGTGCGCTGATGAGTTTTACTATGTCTTTGGATGATTTCGTAATCTCCTATTTCGTAACGGGGTTCGAATTTGTGACCCTGCCGGTCGAAATATATAACTATACGAAAAAACCGATCCATCCAAAGGTCTATGCGCTGTTCACCTTATTGTTCCTGGTGATCCTGATCCTGATGATCGTCATGAACATCCTGCAAAGCCGTAGTGAAAGCCGCAGAGAAAAAATGCATATCCGTGCCAAAGCAGCAGGAGGTGAAGTATGAAAAAGATTCCTCTCCTGTTTCTGGCACTTCTTCTGCTTGGCAGCGTTTTTATGTTCTTTCCGAAACAGACCTTTGCAGCACCAGTGACGATCAATGTCTATAACTGGGGGCAGTATATTTCAGACGGTACCGACGGATATATCGACGTGATCGCTGAATTCGAAAAAGCCTATCCGGACATTCGTGTCAATTATATGGTCTATGACAGTAATGAAACAATGTATACCAAGCTGCAGTCCGGCGGAAACGCTTTTGATGTGATCGTTCCGTCCGATTATATGATTGACAAACTGATTGCAGAAGATGCACTGGAACCGCTGGATTTTTCCAACATTCCAAACTATCGGTATCTGGATGATGCCTATAAAAACCTGGCCTATGACCCGGAGAACAAATACTCCGTCCCTTATACCTGGGGCTACGTCGGCATCATTTATAATACAAAATATGTAAATGAAGATGATGTCGGCAGCTGGGACCTCCTCTGGAACCGCAACTATGCCGGAAAGATCCTGATGTTTGACAACCCGAGGGATTCCTTTGCGATTGCAGAGCTTTTACTTGGATATTCCCTGAATACCGATGATCCGGAAGAACTGACAGCCGCTGCTGAAAAATTAAAAGAACAGAAAAATCTGGTCCAGAGTTATGTCATGGACCAGATCTTCGATAAGCTGGAACGGGAAGAAGCCTGGATCGGCGCTTACTACTCCGGCGATTATCCACTGATGCTGGAAGAAAATGAGAATCTGGCTTTCAATGTTCCGGAAGAAGGATTTAATCTTTTCGTAGATGCGCTCTGTATTCCAAAAGGCTGCCAGCACAAAAAGGAAGCAGAACTTTTTATCAATTTCTTATGTGAACCGGAGATCTGTGCAGAGAATCTGGAATACCTGGATTATGCCACTCCGTTTTCTGCAGCAAAAGAATTTACCGATCCGGAAATGCTTGAGGATGAGATCCTTTACCCGCCTGCAGAAGTACTGGCAAAAGGAGAAGCTTTTCATGCGCTTTCCACGGAAGGCACGCAGCTGATGAATACGCTCTGGCTCTCGGTAAAGACGCAGGAAAATGTTCTCGGAAAATACCTGATCCTTACCGGATGTGCACTTGTAGTTTGTATCGGTCTTTATCTGTTCTTCCATATCCGAAAGAAGCGGCTGCGCAGGAAGCGCGGGACCTATTACCCATCATAAAATCACTGAAAAAAATGACGCACCATGGTGCGTCATTTTCTTTCATTATCAGTTATTGTGATTAAACTCTTGCTGCCAGGAAGTCGTTCATTTTGTTGATGATCGCATCAACATCTGTGCCGTGAACTGCACATGCATCTTCCAGGCTTTCTGCCTGTGCGGATGGGCATCCAAGGCAATGCATTCCTGTCTCCAGAAGGATCGGAACAAGTCCTTCATCCACTCTTAAGATATCACCAATTGTCATGTCTTTAGAAATCTTTGCCATCAAATTATCCTCCTTAAAACCTGAATTTTATTGGCATTTTATGAAAAAAGTATTTTCTGTATGTCATTATTTTTGGTTTTTCGATTATAGTATAACGCCTGGTGATTTTCAATACATTCTGTGCATTTTTGTTGCTTTGTATAATTTTGGGCGTCTTTTTGTTGTTTTTTTATTAAACATTGCACAATGTTTTTCTACTTGTATTAGAGAATAAAATATATTAGAATGCAATGAAGCAAGAAAGAAACAAGAACCAAGAAGGAGGAACTGTAAATGGCATACGTTATTTCTGATGGTTGTGTATCCTGTGGTGCTTGCGAGAGTGCATGCCCAGTTGGAGCAATCGCTGAGGGCGACGGAAAATATGAAATTGATGCGAATGCTTGTGTTTCCTGCGGATCATGTGCAGATACATGCCCGACAGGCTCTATTGCAGAAGAGTAATCATCAAATAATATTCGTTCGAACGAAAACAGTCAGGCAAACGCCTGACTGTTTTTTATTGTTCTTTATTGAAAGGTTTCGTTTCCGCCAAAAGAGCCTCCCGGCTTCAGCATGTTTACAAAACGCGTAAACTTTGGCTGCCAGGTCAGCTCAACGGTGCCGGTAGGGCCGTTACGCTGTTTAGCGATAATGACCTCCGCCACATTTTTCTTGTCAGTTTCCGGATTATAATAATCATCCCTGTATAAGAACATGATCACATCCGCATCCTGTTCGATAGCTCCGGATTCACGGATATCTGCCAACATCGGCCTGTGGTCTGTCCTGCTCTCAACAGCACGGTTCAGCTGAGACAGCGCAATTACCGGAACATTTAATTCTCTTGCCAGACTCTTCAGCGACCGGGATATATCTGAAATCTCCTGCTGACGGTTGTCACTGCGTCCGCCTGATGTCATCAGCTGGATATAGTCGATGATCACCAGTTGAATATCCTGCTCCATTTTATATTTCCGGCACTTGGAACGAAGCTCTGTCGAAGAAATACCCGGGGTATCATCGATGATCAATTTTGATCCTCCGATCACCTCCGAGGCCTCTGCCAGGCTCTCCCATTCAGTATCACTTAAATTACCGGAACGAATATTCTGTGCGTCGATCTTTGCCTCCATGGCGAAAAGACGGTTGACTAACTGTTCCTTGGACATTTCCAGACTGAAAATTGCTGCTGAAAGATTCTTCCGGAATACTACATGATCCAAAATAGAAAGAGAAAAGGCTGTTTTTCCCATGGAAGGTCTGGCAGCGATCAGGATAAAATCAGATGGCTGCAGTCCTGCCGTCTTGAAATCCAGATCCGCAAACCCTGTGGACAATCCGGTGATATTTCCTTTTGTTTCCGATGCTTTCTGTATTTTCTTCAGCGCATTAATAACGACTTCGCTGATTGGTTCAAATTCTCTTGTATTGCGGGATTGAATCAGATTGAAGACATTCTTTTCCGTACTTTCCAGTATATTCTCCAGAGAATCTGCGGATGCATAGCAGTCTTTGGAAATATCCTCCGTAATCTTGATCAGTCTTCTGAGAGTTGCCTTTTCATAAACGATCTGGGCATAGTATTTAATATTTGCAGAAGTTGGCACCGCATCCAGAATGTCACGAATGAATTCCGGACTCTGCATTTCTTCCGGCGCCCCTTTTTCGCGCAGGCGGTCTCCCAGGGTCACGATATCCACCGGCTTATGCTCTGCTGCCAGCTCACACATTGCATCAAAAAGAAGACCGTTCTGCTTTGCGTAAAAGTCTTCACCGGTCAGAATCTCCGCAGCAGTCTCGATCGTATCATTATTCATCAGCATAGAGCCGACCACAGACTGCTCAGCTTCCAGATTATGCGGCATGATTTTCTTCAGAAGGTTATCTTCCATGAATCAACCTATCCTTCCAATACCTGCACTGTCACCTGTGCAGCTACATCTTTATGCAGTTTGATCTTTACGGTATGAGCTCCCAGTTCTTTGATTGGCTCATCCAATACGATCTTCTTTTTATCTACTTCCAGCTGATACTGTTCTAAAATAGCAACAGCGATTTCTTTTGATGAAATGGAGCCAAACAGTTTTCCGCCTTCACCAACTTTGATCTTAATATTCACAGCTGCATTCTCAAGCTTCTTTGCCAGCGTTTTTGCGTTTTCCAGATTCTCCAGTGCAACTTTCTCTTCATTTGCTTTCTGCAGTTTCAGTGTATTTAAATTTGCGGAAGTCGCTTCGACACCTTTATTCTTCGGAATAATAAAATTTCTGGCATATCCATCGCTGACATTCACGATCTCGCCCTTTTTCCCCAGTGATTTTACATCTTCCAGCAGTATTACTTTCATTATTGCAGAACTCCTTCCTCAATCATCTTTTTAATCGTCAATATGATCCGCCGTTTTACTTCTTCCACCGTAGCCCCCTGGATCTGAGCTCCGGCAATATTCAAATGGCCGCCTCCGCCCATACGCTCCATGACCAGCTGCACGTTCACATTACCGGTGGAACGGGCACTGACATACACCTTGCCGCCAATATCTGCCAGCGCAAAGCTTCCTACGATTCCCCGTACATCAAGCAGCTCATTAGCAACCTGCGCTGCCACGACTGTAGGGTTTTCCAATTTCAGGCTCTCCGGCGGACAGATCACGATCGCATATTTATCTTCCACCACTTCTGCGGTGCGGATCGTCTCCGCTTTTGCGATTATTTCTTCCAGGGAATCATTGAACAGGCGGTTTACTTTTGCAACATCAACACCATTCTTCCGCAGGAAAGCGGCTGCCTCAAAGGTTCGAACGCCGGTATTCTTAGTGAAATGATTTGTATCGATCAGCATGCCGGCGTACAAACTCTCTGCTTCCAGTTTTCGCAGTTTCACATCATCCGAGATATACTGCAGGATCTCTGCCACCATCTCAGAAGCGGAACTTGCCGTCGGCTCATGATACAACAGCGACAGATTATCGATCTTTTCTCCACTCTGCAGATGATGATCGATGACCACGATCGTTTTTGTTTTAAGAACCAGTCTCGGAGCTTCAAAATAATCCGGCTTGTTAACATCTACTACGACCAGTGCTGCATCATCATTTACATAAGCATCCGCCTCATCAACAGAGATGAACACATCCCTGTATTCCAGGTCTTCCTTAAATGCAGGAAGGACCTGCTGAATGGAGTTTGAGCCTTCATCCAGGACAATGTATGCCTTTTTGCCCAGTGTTTTCGATGCACGGTAAAGACCGATCGCTGCGCCAAAGCTGTCAATATCACAGTTCTTATGACCCATGATGACAACACGGTCTTTATTCATCAGAACTTCTTTTAATGCGATGGCTTTGATCCTTGCCTTAACACGGCTGTTTTTCTCAACCTGTTTGGTCTTGCCGCCGTAATAATACACACGCTCACCATCTCTTACAACAGCCTGATCTCCGCCTCTTCCCAGCGCCAGCTCTAACGCCAGCCGGGCATTTTCGTTATTCTTTGTATAGTCTTCTCCAACACCAATTCCGATACTTAAAGTGACCGGAATGTCGCTTCCGGTATCGATATTCTTGACCTCGTCCAAAAGATCAAACTTATCACGCTGGAAGTTTGCCAGATACTTTCTCTTAAAGTTAACATAATACCGGTCTTTTTCCGTCTTACGGACAACGCCGCCGCAATTCTGGAAATAGTTGCTGACGGCACGGTCGATCATAGCGACAACGAAGGACCGTTTAACATCCGTCTCCTGCTCCAGAGTCTCATCATAATTATCGATGTAGATCGATCCAATGACCATCTGCTCGTCCACACCTTTGCGAACCATGTTTACGATTTCTGTCTCATCGAAAAGATAGACCGTATAAACAAAAAGGCCTTGCATTGGCAAAGAGACAAGTTTTTTCTCTAACAGGTCGTTATCCACCAAAAGTTTCTTGATATGGAGTCTGTAATTCCGATTGTCATAAACGACTGCTATGTTTTTGGTGATCCCGTCAAATTTCAGATCTTCCGGTTCCACTTCCCTAAACAGGTCGCAGAGATTCTCAGAACCCGGTGCCCCGCTGTGAAGACGGCTGAAATAATCATTATAGATAATGATGTCGCCCTCCATATCCGTGATCGCATATGGAATAGGGAAATCTGCGATCATTTCCCGCTCCAGATTCTCGTAATTCCGTGCGAACTTGATCAGGTTTTCACCAAGGCGCTGATTCTGATAGCGCAGGAACAAAATGGTCGCAGCCACAAAGAGGACCAGCACGCCCAAAGAGATCAGCCCGGCTTTTGTGTCGATAAAGAATAAACCCACACTAAGACCAAGGAGACAGACTCCCAAAGCTGCCACAAAGAAAATATATCCTTTCAGGATATAACCAATCTTCAGTTTTTTTGTTTTTTTCTTCGTATCCATAATTTTAACCGTCACAAAAACGCCCTCCCCCTCTTGGTTCCATCAACCATCGGTCGATGCAGGGAGGGATTATGGGCAATTATACTACAATTTATAATATAAAGAAATCTTTTTATTTCTGCTCATAGAGGACAAAAAAACAGCTCCCTTGTTCAGGGAGCTGCCCTTGTTTGAAATTAGTCTACGGAATAAGGCATTAAAGCGATATGTCTTGCTCTCTTGATAGCAGTTGTGATCGCTCTCTGATGCTTTGCACATGTTCCGGTGATTCTTCTCGGAAGGATCTTCCCTCTCTCGGAGATGAACTTTCTTAATGTGCTGACATCTTTATAATCGATCTTCTGCGCTTTTTCTCCACAGAAAATGCAAACTTTCTTTCTTCTGCGAATGTTTGGTCTTCTTCTTGGAGCATCGCCCTTATCTTCTCTGTTATATGCCATAATTATGAACCTCCTGAATGATTTTAATTAAATGGCAAACCCTCGTCTTCTAATCCGTCAGCGATATTCATAAATCCTTCGCCTGCTGCTTCCATCGGTGATGGTGATGGAGCCGGTGCAGGTGCTGCCTGTGGCTGCTGCGGCTGAGCCTGATATCCGGAATTGGAAGAAGCATTCTTACTTTCTGCAAATTCCACATTCTCTACAACAACATCCGTTGAATATGCCTTAGATCCATCCTGTTTGGTGTAGGAATTGGTCTGGATCCGTCCTTCCAGACAGACTTTTGTTCCCTGCTTCATATACTTTTCAAAAAACTCAGCGGTCTTGCCGAAAGCAACGCAGGAAATAAAATCTGCTGTCTGCTGACTGTTGTCACGTTTAAAGCGACGGTCAACAGCTAAAGTGAATCTGGCAACCGGCAATGAATTATCCTGTGCGTATCTTATTTCCGGATCCCGTGTCAGGCGTCCCATAAGTATTACTTTATTCATTGTAACTCCTTTTTTGTACGAGCGTTCCGTGCCATTGATAGTTACTCTTCGTCTTCACGAACTACCAAATATCTGATCACACCGTCCATGATCCGAAGCTGCTGTTCCATTTCGTTTGGACAATCGGTGTTCTCACTCTCGAAGAAGATGAAGTAATAGTATGCTTCGTTCATTTTCTGAATTTCGTAAGCAAGTCTTTTCTTACCCCAATCATCGACAGATGTCACATTGCCTCCGAATCTTTCAACAAGGCCTTTGATTCTTTCGATAATTGCGGCGCGTTCTTCATCTTCGAGTTTAGCACTCAGAACAACTGCTATTTCGTATTTGTTCATTTCTCGCACCTCCTTTTGGTCTCTGGCTCCCCATCTGTGTGGGAAACAAGGAATATTATCACGAGTCAGTATTTTAACACGCGCTTTTTCTTATTGCAAGCAGTTTCTTGACCGGAAACCTGTATGTTTTAAGGAGCTTTCCCCGCAGGATAAAAGTGGGTGTACCGAACCGACTATAGCGGAGGCTTCGGTACACCCCTTTTTCCTGCAATAAGGAAAGCACCTGAATTCTACAGGATATCGGAAAACTTCTGTAAAAGGTCTTCACGTGTCAGTTTCTGTTTCTCTTCGCCAGAAACATCGTAGATGATCCTGCCTTCATTCATCATGATCAGCCGGTTTCCGTGTTCGATCGCATCTTTCATATTGTGGGTGATCATCAACGTCGTTAACTGGTTTTCTTCTATTAAATGATCTGTCGTCTGCAGGACTTTTGCTGCTGTTGCAGGGTCAAGGGCTGCCGTATGCTCATCCAGAAGCAGCAGCTTTGGTTTCATTAAAGCAGCCATGAGAAGCGTCAGTGCCTGCCTCTGTCCTCCGGACAAAAGTCCGACTTTGGAAGTCATACGATCTTCCAGGCCAAGGCCAAGAATGGCCAGTTTTTCTTTAAACTCTTCACGTTCGGCTTTTGTCACGCCCCATTTAAGGCCGCGCTTCTGTCCTCTTCTCCGGGCAAGTGCCAGATTCTCCTCAATCTGCATATCAGCCGCCGTACCCATTTTCGGATCCTGAAAAACACGGCCGATAAAAGGAGCTCGTTTGTGTTCCGGAAGTCCAGTCACATTGATCCCGTCCAGGATAATGGCGCCATCATCGATTGGCCAGGTCCCGGCGATTGCATTCAGGATGGTCGATTTTCCTGCACCATTCCCGCCAATCACCGTGACAAATTCACCTGGGGCAATATGCAGCTGGGCATCGATTAAAGCTTTTCTCTCATTGATCGTTCCGGTATTAAAGGTCTTGGATACATGTTCTAACCACAGCATATTCTAGACCCCCTTCCTGAGACTGTTCTTAATTGCTTCCACATACGGAAGGCTTCGCTTGCCTGCCCAGCCGAAGGAATTCTTCGATTTTCCTCGCAAATATGGAATTGCAAGAAACGCTGCAACAATGATCGCGGTGAAGAGCTTCAGGTCATTCGGATCCAGCCGCAGCCAGAGAATAATAACCATAACAATATAGTAAATAATGCCGCCCACCACAACAAAGGCCAGACGAATCGCAAAATTACAGCCTTTTTTAAAGATAGCGTCACATAAGATCTCGCCGATAATGATTGCCGCAAGACCGATCACGATCGCGCCGCGTCCCATATTGACGTCGGAGAATCCCTGATACTGTGCCATAAGAGCACCTGCTAATGCGACCAGGCCGTTCGAAAGAATAAGGCCTAAGATCTTCATATTGGAAGTATTGATACCCAAGGCAAGGCTCATTTCATTATTTGTGCCGGTAGCACGGATCGCAGAGCCCTGCTCCGTTCCGAAATACCAGTACAGGATCGCAATGATCACAGCTGAAATGATCACACCGATCAGGATCGCCATCGGAATATTCCGCATAGTGATCACCATTTTATACCGGTTCGGGTTCAGGGACTGGTTGGAAGACATTCCCATGATCCGCAGGTTGATGGAATAGAGGGCAAATTGGGTCAGGATTCCGGCCAGGATTGCCGGGATACCGAGTTTCGCATGAAGGAGTCCTGTGATCAAGCCGGCAACTAAGCCTGCGCACAAAGCAATCAATGTTGCTGCCCATGCCGGAACGCCGGCAATCATCAGCATAACTGCCACAGCTCCACCCGTGGCAAAGGACCCGTCTACCGACAGGTCCGCCACATCCAGAATTCGAAAAGTAATAAATACGCCCAGAGCCATCAGCCCCCAGACCAATCCCTGGGAGATACCTCCGGGAAGCCTGGTGACCAGGTTCCCGAAGCTGATTGCACATAAGTAACTAGTCATTTGTTCATCCTATTTCTACGTAATCTTCCGGAATTGTTACATTGTAAAGGTCAGCTAATTCTTTATTATATTTCTTGACCGGATTCGGGAAGTACTGAATCTGCATTGTGCTGATATCTTCTTCTCCAAGAAGGATCTTAACAGCCATCTTTCCAGTCACTCTGCCAAGCTCATAGTAGTCGATCGTCAGTGTTGCGATACCGCATTTTGCACAAAGTCCTTCTTCACCAGCAATGATCGGAGTTTTTGCGGCTCTGCAAACGGCATCAATAGCATCTGCATTGTCTGCTGCTTTATTATCTGTTGGAATGAAGATAACATCGCAGTCATCACATGCAGTCTGTGTAACCAGGGAAACATCGTTGGAGTCCGCGAAAGAATATGCCTTTGCTTCAAATCCAAGAGCGGCCAGTTCTTTCTCCATGACTTCTTTCTGATATACAGAGTTTGCTTCGCTGGAGCTGTAAAGAATACCTACCACCTTTGCATTCGGGAACAGATCTTTTACCATCTGTGCCTGCTGATCCAGCGGTGCAAGGTCAGAAGTTCCGGAAACATTACCGCCGCAAACACCATTGAAATTCGGAATATCCAGAGCTGCGCCGTATTCAGTGACGGAAGTACCGAGTACTGGGATCTTGTCTGTGGATGCGACAGCTGCCTGAAGGGCAGGTGTTGCATTTGCCATGATCAAGTCAACATTGCTTGCTGCGAATCCGTTGCAGATGGTAGCGCAGGTTGCGCTGTCACCGGAAGCGTTCTGCTTATCGAACACCACACTGTTTCCAAGTTCTTCTGTGATGGCGTCCATAAATCCGTTTGTTGCTGCATCCAGAGCGTCATGCTGAACCAGCTGGCAGATACCGACAGTGAATTTCTGCCCTGCGACGGACTGCGCTTCTTTTTCTGCACTCCCATTGTTCTGGCTGCCGCCATTGGAACCGCAAGCAGTCAGAGCTGCTACAAGAGTAAGCCCTAAAATAATAGCTACTACTCTGCTTCTTTTCTTCATGATAATTCCTCCTGAAAAATCTTTTTTGGCTGCAGGTCTGTCAGCCGGTCTGTAATAAAAAAACCGCACGTTGTTTGTGCAGCCCTTCTCCTTTCAGATCATTTTACGTACCTCACAAACAACTATTTCCCCCGATGATAGCTGTAATAATAGCGGTATCCGTAAAAAGCCTTGTTTCCGTTTAACATTTCTGCCTCCGTTATTGCGTGCATTTTAACGCTTTAAAGCGTTGATGTCAACCCCTATTTTACTTTGTTTCTTTCTACCATCCCTTAACATCGTATGCTATAATTGTTTCAATTATGGAAAACAGATATTCACGAAATATTCCGTCTATAACAGAGGCGGAGCAGGAACTCCTAAAAAAGAAGAAAGTCGCTATCCTGGGCTGCGGAGGTCTGGGCGGCTATCTTTGTGAATTTTGCGCTCGTTTAGGGATTGGATCTATCATCGTTTGTGACGGAGATGTTTTTGAGGAATCAAATCTGAACCGGCAGATCCTTTCTACGGAAGGTAATCTGGGGACACTGAAAGCGGAGGCAGCAAAGGCTTACATAGAATGCACCAATCCTGACTGCCATGTCGAAATGATATGCCAGCCGTTCTCAGCAGATAATGCTTCTTTTCTGAAGGGCTGTGACGTGATATTGGATGCATTGGATTCTGCTCCTTTCCGCCTGCTCTTAGAGGATGCGGCAGAAGAGTATTCCATTCCTCTGGTTCACGGAGCAGTAAACGGATGGAGCGGACAAGTCTGTCTTGTCCTTCCGGGAAACCGTACGCTGCATCGGATCTACCAGAATGCAGCTCTTCCAAACAACAAAACCGTGCTCCCGTTTACGGCAGCAGCCTGTGCATGTATGGAGATGTCTCTTGCATTGAAGGTCCTGACCAGAAAGAACGAGGCGGAAGATGAGGCGCTTAGCATCTTTGATCTGTTTTCCGGACAGCTGGAGAAAATATTTTTGGAAGAATGATCAGCTGTAGTCATGCAGCGGCAAGGAGGTTTTTATGTATTATAACGATTTCAAAGAATTGAAATTATCAGGCCTCGGCATGGGCAATATGCGCCTTCCTGTTCTGGACAACGACAGTTCCAAGATCAATGAAGAACTTGCCGGAAAGATGCTTGCATTTTGCCTTGAGAACGGCATTAATTATTTTGACACTGCCTATGGCTACCATGGAGGAAACTCCGAGATCGTAGTTGGAAAATTATTAAAGCAATATCCGCGCGATTCTTTTTATCTGGCAACAAAATTCCCAAGCTATGATGCTTCTCTTTTCACCCGCATGCCGGAGATCTTTGAAGAGCAGCTCTCTAAGCTGCAGGTGGATTATTTCGATTTTTATCTGATGCACAATGTAAACCACCTGAATATCAATCTGTTTGTGAATCCGGAAAAGAATGCACTGGACTATTTCTATGAGCAGAAAGAAAAGGGTCGTATCCGCCATCTTGGTTTTTCTTCACACGCAGACTATGATGATCTGAAAAAATACCTGGAGGCTTATGGTGACCACATGGAATTCTGCCAGATCCAGCTGAACTGGCTGGACTGGGATTTCCAGGATGCAAAGAAGCGGGTTGAGCTTCTGAAAGAATACAACATTCCTATCTGGGTCATGGAGCCGGTCCGTGGCGGCAAACTGGCCTCCCTTCCAGATAATTATTTGGATCAGCTGAAGCCTTTCCGTCCGAACGCTACTTCTGTAGAATGGTGCTTCCGGTTCCTTCAGGCAATCCCGGAAGTGACAATGATCCTTTCTGGTATGTCCAACATGGAGCAGCTGGAAGAAAATATTAAGATCTTTGAAACAAAAGAACCGGTAACCGAAGAAGAAAAAGCTGTTTTGTTTGACATCGCAAAAGACATGGTCAATAAGAATACGCTTCCTTGTACGGCATGCCGGTACTGCACGAGCTATTGCCCGAACAACATCAATATTCCGGAAATCATTGCCGCTTATAATGAGGATAAAATGGGAGGGCGTGACTTCCGTGTCCCAATGCTCCTGAACCGGACACCGGAAGGTCAGAAACCTTTTGATTGTGTGGCCTGCCGTTCCTGCGAGGATGTTTGTCCGCAGGATATTAAGATTTCCGAATTAATGGAAGAACTGACCAATAAGTTTCAAAAATAAGAAAAAAGAGAAAACAGCATAAAAGAGACCGGCTTTCCGCCGGTCTCTTTTAGTATGAAATATGTTGTACCTATCCTAAAACCCGAATCGCTTCAGGTGTACAAGACTTTTTGAGTACAATTATTATAGCACCAGCCCTCAAAATAAACAATCAACAAATTAGATAATATTGTTGTGTTTTGTCTTTTTGCTGTCTATAATAATTTGCATGAAAAAAGAGCTGTTCCGGATCATAACTGAAGACAACATTCTGACTTTAGACGGTGCAACCGGCTCTTTTCTGCTTGCAGCGGGGATGCCGCCTAACGTCTGTCAGGAAGAATGGGTCCTGAATCACCCGGATGTTCTGATCGGACTTCAGAAACAATACGTGGAGGCAGGAAGTGATATTATCTATGCCCCGACCTTCAGTGCAAATCGCCCGCGTCTGGATGATTTCGGATTTGGAAATGAAGTCCGTCAGATCAATAAGCGTTTGACGGAGCTCTCCAGAGAAGCAGCCGGATCAAAAGCAATGATCGCCGGCGATGTGTCTGTCACATCCTCTTCGCTTCTCCTATATGAAGAAGAACTCTTCGCTTCCATCAAAGACACCTATAAAGAACAGATCCTTGCGCTGGCAGATGCCGGCTGTGATCTGATCGTCATAGAGACCATGCTGAATCTGCAGGAAGCCCTGGCCGCCGTGGAGGCAGCCGTAGAGGTTTGCGATCTTCCGGTCATGGCCAGTCTCTCCTTTGAAAACAATGGCCGCACTCTTTATGGGGATAAACCGGCCGACTGTGCACACGTTCTGACAGAGGCAGGCGCAGATGCAGTTGGCGCCAACTGCTCCACTGGACCGGAGCACATGCTCCCGATCATCCAGGAAATGCGCAGTGTAACTGACCTTCCAATTCTGGCAAAGCCAAACGCAGGCCTTCCGATGCCTGGACCGAACGGCACCACAAAGTATGATCTTTCAGACGATATGTTTGCCATGACCATGATCTCCATCATCGAAGCTGGTGCAAACATTATCGGCGGATGCTGCGGCACTTCTCCATCCTATATTGAAAAACTGCATTGTCTGGCACAAAACATGTCTTTTACATCGAAAAAGCAGTAACTCTTCCATTCGAAAAAATCCTTGAAAAATCAAGTTTTTGGATATATGATAAGCGGTAAGTTTATTTCTATTTTCAATAGGAAATTTTAAGAGATAGGAGATTAACTATGAAAAAATTTCTTGCAATTGTATTAGCAGCTATTCTGGCTGTTGCAGCACTTGCTCTTGCAGCATGCGGCGGCAACAAGGGTGGTGACACTCCTGCAGGAAGCGGCGACGCTTCTGCACCAGCAAAACCGATCACGATCGGTATCCCAAATGACCCGACAAATGAAGCTAGAGCTTTGGAATTATTACAGGCACAGGGACTTCTCAAACTGAAGGACACTGGTGATGTAGAAGCAACCGTTATGGATATTACAGAAAATCCATATAACATCCAGTTCAGTGAGATTGAAGCAGCACAGCTTCCAAACGTCCTTCCGGATCTGGATTATGCGATCATCAATTCCAACTATGCAATTGGCGCACAGTTGACACCATTCCTTACAGAAGGTACGGATGTCTCTTATCCAAATATCATTGCAGTTAAAGAAGGCAATGAAGAATCCGATAAGATCAAGGCTTTAATTGCTGCAGTTAACAGCGATGCAGTTGCTGCTTACATCAATGACACATACAAAGGTGCCATCGTCTGTGACCTTACCGCTCCTGTAGCAGACGGCCTGGATCCGAGCGTAGATTATGACGCACTGAACGGACAGACGATCACGATCGCTGCTTCCCCGACACCACATGCAGACATTTTGGCAATCGCAAAAGACATCCTGGCAAAACAGGGCATCACTCTGGACATCCAGGAATACAATGACTATGTTGTTCCGAACACAGTCGTAGATACCGGAGAAGTTGATGCAAACTACTTCCAGCACATTCCATATCTGAATGACTTCAACAAAGAGAACGGCACACATATCGTTTCTGTACTGGAAGTACATCATGAGCCAATGGGCATCTATTCCAACAAATATGATTCCCTTGACCCGATCAAAAAATAAAACCGAATGAGAAAAGCGGCCGGCTGCTTGCGGCTGGCCGCTTATCTTGTCTTTAGCAGTTTTTTCTGCATTGCTGACACCGGAGAACTTTAACTTATGATTGAGATCAAACATCTAAGCAAAACATTCAAAACAGCAGACGGAGAGCTGGAAGCTTTAAAAGATATCAACCTGTCCATCCCGGACGGGGATATTTTCGGCATCATCGGAATGAGTGGTGCTGGCAAAAGTACGCTGGTCCGCTGCATCAACATGCTCGAGCGTCCGACAGCCGGAACTGTTGAAGTGGATGGTGTTGATCTTGGGAAGCTGTCTCAAAAGGAGCTGCGTGCCCAGAGACGGGACATCACCATGATCTTCCAGGCATTCAACCTGTTAATGCAGAGAAACTGTCTGAAAAATGTCATGTTCCCGTTAGAACTTCAGGGCATGAACCGGAACGAAGCAAAGAAAAAGGCAATGGAGCTTTTAGGTATCGTTGGTTTGTCAGAGAAAGCAAAAGCCTACCCTGCACAGCTTTCCGGCGGACAGCAGCAGCGTGTGGCTATCGCCAGAGCCCTGACTACCAACCCAAAGGTACTGCTTTGTGATGAAGCAACCAGCGCGCTGGATCCAAATACCACAAACTCCATTCTGGAACTGATCAAAGACATTAACAAACGGCTTGGCATTACCGTTGTGGTCATTACACATCAGATGAGTGTTGTGGAAAGCATCTGTAAACATGTGGCCATTCTGGATATGGGCGAAGTCGTAGAAGAAGGCGATGTGGAAGAAGTCTTCTCTCATCCGAAAAGCACGGCCGCAAAGAATCTGGTCTTCCCGGAAGGCGAAGAAGGTTCCTTCTGTGTCGGCAATCAGGGTGAGCACTTCATCCGTGTCGTATACAATGGCGCTTATGCAGCCGGAAAACCAATGATCGCCCGCCTGGCAATCGAAAAAGGAATCGAAGCCAATATTTCCTATGCTTCTACAAAGGGAATCAGTGGAAAAGCATTCGGCACGATCCTTTTAAGTGTTTCCGGCGATGAAAACATCGTAAAAGAAACGATTGACTACCTGACACAGGAGCCTGGCATCGAAGCAGAGGAGGTGGAAGTCAATGTTCAGTAACATTTTTACATCTGAAGCCTTGGCGGAAGCCTGGAATATCATCCGGACCCAGTTCCCTCTTGCACTGTGGGAGACTTTTTATGTCACAGTCCTGGCCACCGCATTTGCGATCGTCATCGGGCTTCCGTTGGGTGTCCTGCTAGTTGTCGGAGAAAAAGGCGGTATCAAGCCTATGCCGAAAACTCTTATGGCAGTCATCAATTTCATTATCAATATCCTGCGTTCGGTACCGTTCCTGATCTTAATGATCCTGGTATTCCCTCTGACAAGAGCGATCGTCGGCACGACCGTCGGTACGGTAGCGTCAATCGTTCCGCTTGTTATTGCAGCCTTCCCATTTGTAGCACGTCTGGTGGAAAGCTGCCTGCGGGAAGTCAACCCGAACCTAATAGAAATGGCACAGAGTACCGGTGCTACCCCATTCCAGATCATCTGCAAAGTAATGATCCCGGAAAGCGTCCCAAGTCTGATCAGCAATTTTACAGTTGCAATCACTACGATCCTGGGATACAGTGCAATGAGCGGTATTATCGGCGGCGGCGGTCTCGGTAAAATTGCGATCAATTACGGTTATTACCGTTATAAATATCTAGTCATGTTCCTGGCCGTTATCCTTCTGATCGTTCTGGTACAGATCTTCCAGAGCGTCGGAACGAAATTTGCGATCAAGACCGACAAGCGGCTGAAGAACCAGCAAGTCACCCGTTCATAAACCACCATGCCATTGGGCATGTCAGATAAGGAGAGTACAAATGGAGTATAAAAGAGTTTTAACGATCCAGGATATTTCCTGTTTCGGACAGTGTTCCGGCACAGTGGCGCTGCCGATCATTTCCGCATGCGGTCATGAATGCTGCATCATTCCTTCTGCTGTTTTATCCACACATACCGGTGGATTTGAAGGATTTACTTTTTGTGATCTGACCGAGGAACTTCCAAAGATCATGAAACACTGGGTAGATACAGATATTATGTTTGACTGTGTTTACACCGGCTATCTGGGAAGCGTCAAGCAGATTGAATACGTTGCTCAGATCATGAATTCCTGCCTGATCGATGGCGGTCTTCGCATTGTGGATCCGGCAATGGCAGATAACGGGAAATTATATACCGGCTTTGATGAAAAATACGTGGAAGCTATGAAATGGCTTTGTGCCCAGGCAGATGTGATCCTTCCGAACATCACAGAAGCATGCCTTCTGACAGATACGGAGTATCCGGATGTCGTTGACCAGGCATTCGTGAATAAACTGTTAAGTGATCTGGATCAGCTCTGTGGCGGCTGCGTGATCCTGACCGGCGTTTCCTTCCAGGAAGGCAAGACCGGCGTTATGATCTATGAGTCCGGTTTCTGCTCTTACTATGAGCATGATTATCTTGCACCGGGCAGCCATGGAACCGGCGATATTTTTGCATCCGCTTTTGTTGGCGGAATGATGAATGACATCGGTGCAGTCAATGCAGCCTGTGTAGCAGCAGACTTTACTGTCAACTGCATCCGCGGAACACGTGATGATGAAGATCACTGGTATGGCGTCAAGTTTGAGCCGCAGATCCCAACTTTAATTGAAATGCTGAAAGAATCAGAAGAAGAAACTGCAGAAGAATAATAACTCTTTAAAAGATATTTTTAGGCCGGCAGAAAACTGCCGGCCTTTTTATTACTTCAGGATCACTGCCTGCCATGGCTGCAGGACTGCCTTTCTCCCGGAAAAGACCACATTCTTATTGTCTGTGGAAAAGAGAATGCTCCCCTCTCCTCTCCGGAGTTCCGGAAGATATTTCCGCAGCGAGCTTAATGGGAGTTTTTCATCACTGTGATTCAGCAGGACTTTCAGTTTCCCTCTCTGATACAAAGAATACTTGCTGGTTCCTGACAGGAAGATATACTCTCCAGACATCAGATCTTCGTTTTCTTTTCGGATCCGAATCAGTTCTTTGTAACAGGAAAAGACAGAATCCAAATCTTCTCTCTGTGCTTTGACATTGATCTCCTTATAATTGGAATTGATCTTCAGCCAAGGCTCACCTTTCTTATCTGCCGGCATAAACCCGGCATATGCATCATCACTCCACTGCATCGGTGTCCTGGCATTATCCCGGCTCACATTCCGGATCATATACCATTTCAGTCTTGCAGGCACATGAGCTTTCGACAAGATCCCATAGACATTGAGTGATTCTACATCACGAACCTCATCCATACTTTCATAATCGAAATTCCGCATGCCAATTTCCTGTCCTTCAAAAATGAATGGCGTTCCCCGCAGCGAAAGAAGAAGCGTCGCTAACAGTTTTGCAGATGCTTCCGGATATTTTTGCGAGCCAAACCGGCTGACACTTCGCGGCTGATCATGATTTTCCAGATAAAGCGTATTCCAGCCAACCTCTTTCTGCCACCGGTCAAGGACTTGCATAAACTTATCCCAATGAAAACGGGTATGAAACCATTTCACGATGATCTGGTCAATCTCCATGTGCTCAAAACCAAACACCATATTCAGTTCTTCTCTTTCTGGCGCAGTCAGGAGATTCGCTTCTTTTGTATCCACAAAAACGGTTTCCCCGACAGTAAAAGCATCATACTCTTCCATGATCCGATGGATCTTGTGCAGGATCTCATGCGTCCCCGGGAGAGAAAGATAATGTTCTGATCCGGTCAGGATCATTTTTTTCTTTCCATTTGCCAGATTATCTTTATACAGCACATTGATCACATCGCAGCGGAAACCCTTTACACCTTTATCAAGCCAGAAGCGAAGGATCCTTTCCACTTCCTCAAACACTTTCGGTTCATGATAATTCAGATCCGCCTGATGCGGTGCAAACAAATGCAGGTAAGATGCACCGCGCACCTCGTCTTTTTCCCAGCAGCCCCCGCCAAAAAAACCGGTCCAGTTGTTCGGGGTTCCTGCCCAGGTATCTGACCAGAAATAGTAATTAGTATAAGGATCGATCTTCTGTCGGCTTTTCTGAAACCACTCGTGTTCCGTCGAAGTATGATTGATCACGAGATCCATAATGATGGAGATGCCGCGGGAAGCGGCTTTGCGAATGAGCTCGTCAAAATCATCCATCGTTCCATAGTCCGGATGGATGCTGCAGTAATCGCTGATGTCATAGCCGTTATCCTCATTTGGCGATGCGTAAACAGGGGAAAGCCAGATCACATCGATCCCCAGTTCTGCCAGATGATCCAGTTTTGAAATGATTCCCTGCAGATCCCCGATCCCGTCTCCGTTAGAATCGCAAAAACTCCTCGGATAGATCTGATAGATCACGGCTTTTTGCCACCATTTCTGTTGTTTCATCTTTCACTCCTTCCGGCCGCTTTTGTCCTTGCGTAAACATTGCCCAAACGATACAATAGTGGGGCACTGTTAATTGTATAGTACCATTAAACAAATGAGGTGACAAACAAATGGACGACAAAAATAAAAAGAAAAACCTATGGATGTTCCCGTTAGGAACCGTGGGCCGCGATATGATGTATCAGCTGTTCACAAACTTTATCCTGACATACATTCTGTTTACCCGGCAGTTAACGCCGGCACAATTAATGACCATTACGATCATCATGGTCGCTGCCCGGGTATTTGATGCTTTGAATGACCCGATCATGGGCAACATCATTGAACGCACCCGTACCCGCTGGGGCAAATACAAACCATGGCTGCTGATCGGTATTCTGGCAACCAGCGTTGTCGTCTACTTAGCTTTCAATGTCCGTCTGCAGGGATGGGGCTTCGTAGTCTTCTTCGGTGTAATTTATTTTGCATACAGCATTACTTATACCATGCATGATATTTCCTACTGGGGCATGATCCCATCCCTCGGACAGGAAACACATACTCGTGACCAGTTCACTTCCCGTGCGACCTTCTTTGCAGGTGTCGGCGGCACACTGGCAGGCTTCCTTATTCCAATGCTTACCACGGGCGGCATGGCTATTGGCGGAAATGCACAGACAGCATTCGGCAGAGTCGCTCTGATCGTCTGCATCCTGGCACCTGCTTTCTTATGCTTCACCATTTTCGGTGCAAAAGAAAATCGGGATTACATGACGGAGAAAGTTCCTCCAGTCAGCTTCAAGAAAATCATTTCTACTATCAAAAACAATGACCAGTTAGTCTGGATCGCTGTGATCTTCCTGATCCAGCAGATTGGTAACGGTTTGACCCTGGGCGGTATCGGCTCCACTTATGTATACTTTGCATTCGGATATGCCGGCGGACTGTACTCCCTGTTCAGCACGATCGGTGTTGCTGCAACGGCACTCCTTATGATCTTCTACCCGATGATCGCACGTCATATCAACCGTAAACCGCTGATGAAGATCATGCTGATCATCGCTCTGATCGGATATGCATTGATGCTGCTCGGCGGTATCCTGCTTCCGAACAACATGATGAAATTCTGGGTGATCACCATCACTTACATGATCACCAACTTTGGACAGTACTGCTTCTACCTGATCATGATGATCTCCGTTATTAACACGGTCGAATACAATGAATACAAGACCGGCAACCGTGATGAAGCAATCATCACTTCGCTGCGTCCGTTCATTACCAAGCTGGCATCTGCTCTGATCATTCTGGTAACCACACTGACCTATCTGGCATTTGGTGTAACCGGATTTACAAATCAGATTTCTGATCTAGAGCAGCAGGCAAGCCTTGGCCTTCTGACAGAGAGCCAAAAACTTGCACAGATCAATGATGTACTATCTAACACGACGTCCCTTCAGACGATCGGCATGGTAGTCGTAATGAGTGTCATTCCTTGCATCATGATGATCCTTTCTTATGTCCTTTACAAAAAGAAATACATCCTGGATGAGGATAAATACACGCAGATCGTTGCAGAGTTAAATGCAAAAAAAGAAGCAAAAGAAGCTTAAATGATCGAAATCAGAAAAGCAGAAAAAACAGATGCAAAAGAGGCGGAGCGGATTTTTAAATCCGCCCGCCTCTTTATGAGACAAAATGGAAACTATATCCAATGGAACAGCGTTTATCCCTCTGCAGAAAATGTGCTTGCAGATGCAGAAAACGGTGTGGGATATGTCATGAGTGAAGATGGAAAGATCTTCGCTTATTTTGCTTTCATTATCGGAGAAGATCCGACTTATACATATATCGAAGGAAAATGGCCGTCATCTGATACGTACGGAACCATCCATCGGATCGCCAGTGACGGAACACATAAAGGAGTTCTGCAACTTTGTGTAGATTATTGCCGAAAGATCTGTCCTCACATCCGGATCGATACGCATGAAAAGAATCAAACCATGCGCAATGCTCTTACACGACTGGGCTTTTCTTATTGCGGGACTATCTATATTGAAGACGGTACTCCAAGGATGGCGTTCTGTCTGCTTCCTTAAATCAAGGAAGTCTTTTCAAGAGACGAAGAACATTTTCAGCGGTGCGGAAAAGCTCCGCTTTTTTGATGCCTTCCTTCTGACCAAGCGTTTTCAGGAGAGAGCCATCCGACACATAATTGCGTTCTACATGTGTAATAGCACCAGGCATCAGAATATCGACCTGGGCACGGACACGATATGCATTGTCTTCCAACTGCGGGAACTCCGGACTCTTTGACCGTTTCATCCACCAGTCAGTGATGACCACTCCGTCAAATCCCCACTGTCCGCGCAAGACTGTAGTAACCAAATCATAGTTATAATGTGACCAGACGCCATTGATTTTATTATAAGAAGTCATGATGACTTTTGGAGCTGCTTCGCGTACACAGATCTCAAAGTTCCGCAGATAGATCTCTCTTAAAGCACGCTCGCTAACACGTGCATCATTGATGTTTCGATGCGTTTCCTGATTATTGCAGGCAAAATGTTTCGGACAGGCTGCCCTTCCACTTTGCTGAACGCCACGGACCACTGCCGCTCCCATCTTTCCTGACAGCAGCGGATCTTCTGAGAAGTATTCGAAGTTTCTGCCACACAGCGGATTGCGATGAATATTCATTCCCGGGCCAAGAAGCACATCTACGCCGTTCTTTGCCATCTCATTTCCAACCTGCGCATACAGATCCTCGATCAACTGTGTGTTAAAACTGCATGCCTGTGCTGTTCCGCAAGGAAGGAGCGCGCAGTCTGCAGAAAGCCGGATTCCTGCCGGTCCATCCGCACAAATGATCGGGCGGATCCCTTTTTCCCGAAGGCTCTCTAAGATACCGCCGAAAACGCCGGCATTCCCCTTTGCTCCAAGCACTGAGTTCATCATCCCGTGTCCCCGGGTCATTGCTTCCAATTCCTTATCAGACAGACTTAAAAGCAGTGAATCTGTACTCTCCTGCGGCATGCGGTCTAAGATCCTTTGTTTCAGATCTACCTCTTTTGTCATTGCCTGTTCACACTGTTCTGTGATCAGCTCTGCCGCAACAGTCCATGACCCTGCTTTTATTTCATCTATACCGTCATCATTAACGAAGAAACTGTAAATGCCTTCCTCCAAAAGGAACGCACTCTTCTCCTCATCATAGGAGGAAATATATCCAACGCTTGTTTCCAGATCGATCTCATCCGTCTCTCCCGGCTGCAGCGTTTTAGTTTTGGAAAAGCCTGCCAGGATAAAAGAAGCTTTTTCTAATCTTCCTTCTGCCTGCCGGCACCAGAGTAAGACGACATCTTTTCCCGGGAGCTCTCCTGTATTCGTCACTTTTACACGAACTCGAATGAATGTGTCTTTGTCTACAGAAGCAGCGGTTGGTTTTTCAAAAGCAAGCACTTCCGTTTTGAAAGATGTGTAAGAGAGACCAAACCCGAATGGATAAAGGATTTTGTCTTTTGCATTAGAAGCAAAATACCGATAGCCGACAAAGATCCCTTCTTTATAATCATTAAACTCTTTTCCGCCAAAGTTTTCTGCGGTGTTGTAATCCTCATAATTGTTTGCGATCGTATCAGACAGCCTTCCGCATGGGTTCACGGTTCCATACAGAACATCGCAAAGAGCATTGCCGCTTTCCATGCCGCCCTGCCATGCGATCAAAATAGATGAAATCTTATCGCCGTATTTTGCCGTCCAGGACATATCCATGATATTGCCGATGTTTAAAACTACGATCACAGAAGCAAAGACAGAAGTGACCTGATCCAGAAGACGTATTTCTTCATCTGTCAGATAATAACTGCCTTGTGTCAGCGTATTCTCCCTGTCTTCCCCGGCCGCTCTTCCGATTACGACCAACGCCTTTTTTCCAGGTGCTGCTGCGCCACGAACCATTTCCGGGGTCACAGGCATTTCCGGATGACTCATCGGCCAATGTCCCCACCAGCCCGGGTCTGCAGTATATTTTGGATTCTCGCAGAAAGTACGGTAGATCTCGGCCAGTTTTTTATCGTAAGAAGCTCCACATTGATCCAATCCGTCCATCAAACTGATCAGGTATGGCGGATTCACATCACCGCCGCTTCCATATCCGACATAAAAATAGTCTCTCTGACAACGACCAAAAACGGCCACCTCTTCCTCTTTCAGCAGAGGAAGTGCGTGGCCGTCATTCTTAAGCAGGACGCAACCTTCAGCAGATGTCCGTCTGGCAAGCGCGATCTCGTTTTCCCCGATCCCTTCTGCGATCGCCTTACTAGTGTCTGTGTTTCGGACAGATTCCTGTGCCAGAGGGCTCCCTGTCACAAGCTGGAATCCTTTTCGCATTACTTTATTAAAGATTTTTGTAATCCCCATAATTCTAAATACTTTATTTTATAACAGCATGATATGTGCTTCTTCACACTGTGCGCGCATACCGTGCGGCCACATGGAGGCCTGCACTTCTCCCACATGCGCTTTGCCCAAAAGAAGCATGCAAAGCCGCGATTGTCCAATACCACCGCCAATCGTATATGGCAGTTCCTGTTTCATGATCATCTTGTGGAACGGCAATTCCAGTTTCTCCAAATGTCCACTCTTTTCCAATTGCTCTTTCATGCTGATCTCATCCACACGGATACCCATGGAAGAAATCTCAAAAGCCTGCTGCAATGGTTCAAACCAGAACAGGATATCTCCGTTCAGCTGCCAGTCATCGTAGTCCGGCGCACGCAGATCATGCGGCTTGCCATCTCCTAACTTATCGCCAATGCGCATGATAAAGACGGCCCCGTTTTCCTTACAGATCTCATTTTCCCGTTCCTTCGGAGACAGTTTCGGGTATCGCTGCCGCAGTTCTTCGGAATCAATAAATGTAATCTCATTTGGCAAACGATAGACGGCATCCGGATACTTATACCAGACTTCGTGTTCCATATGTTTAATGACTTTAAAGATCGTACGGACCGTTTCCTTTAAAACATCTTCCGTCCGCTGTTCTTTGGTGATCACTCGTTCCCAATCCCACTGATCCACATAAATGCTGTGCAGATTATCCAGGTCCTCATCACGGCGGATGGCGTTCATATTGGTATAAAGGCCCTCTCCCGGCTGAAAGCCGTAATGGCCAAGTGCCCACCGTTTCCATTTAGCAAGAGACTGGACGATCTCCAGCTCATCTCCCGGAAGTTCTTTCGCATCAAAAGAAACCTTCCGTTCCACACCGCTTAAGTCATCATTAAGACCGGAACTTTTCCGGACATATAACGGTGCGGAGATCCGCTCCAGATTCATTTGCTGCCCAAATTCTTTCTGGAACGTATCACGGATGTACTTGATAGCTTCCTGCGTTTGACGTACGGTAAGCTTTGGATCATAGTGCTCTGGAATGATCAGGTTCATTGTTTTTTCCTCTGTTTCAAAAAATAATAAATGATATTATATCACGATGTTT
Organism: Lachnospiraceae bacterium; assembly: GCA_017536965.1. GTDB lineage: Bacteria > Bacillota > Clostridia > Lachnospirales > Lachnospiraceae > RGIG5612. Next base: position 32,115 of record JAFWCK010000132.1, read on the forward strand.
CTTTTGTTCCTACCAAATTTACAACCCATTTTCTTGACCGCAGCATAAAGAATCCGACCACACATTTCAGCACCTCGATTGCATTTACGATAAAAAACACCGGTATGACCTGGACGTTCGTAAAATGCACCAGGCAGAATGCTACCGGCACATATACGACCCAGATAAAAAAGCTGTCAAACAAAAATGTGATGATCGTTTTGCCGCCGCTGCGCAAAGTAAAGTAGCAGGCGTTTGTATACGCCATAAACGGCAGATACAATGCAATGACCCTCATAAAACTTGCTGCAAGCGCATGCACAGAATCTGACGTGTTATAAATATTTGCCAGTGGTCTGGCAAGAGCCGCCAGAATTACACCTAAAACAATATTCATCAGGATTGTAAGCATGATCAGTTTTTTGTCATCCTCTTCCGCCTGCTTCAGCCTGCCTCCTCCTAAATGCTGGCCGATCATAATAGCGATCGTCGATCCCATTGCCATGGCCGATGCATGAAAGAGATTTGAGATCGTGGAAGAAATATTAGTTGCCGATACAACTTCCAGACCACGGACGGAATAACATTGATTCAAAAGTGCCATTCCAGCTGCCCAGAGGACTTCATTCAAAAGCAGCGGCGTTCCCTTTTTGGCCATATTCTTAACCAGGTCTTTCGGAATCCTGAGAGAACGCAGCAGGCCTTTCAGAAATGGGAATCGATCGGTGTGACGAATGGAGTAGATCAGCAGAATGATCAGTTCTGCAAAGCGGGCGATCACAGTTGCTATAGCCGCGCCTTCCACCCCCAGCTTCGGAGCTCCAAAATGTCCAAAGATTAAAATATAGTTTCCAACCAGATTGATCAGTGTTGCCGCGATGCTCGCCTTCATTGGAAACATCGCCTCGTTACACTCACGCAAAGTAGATGCAAAAACCTGCGAGACCGCAAAAGGAAGCATCTGCAGCATCATGAGATGAAGATACGACATGCCGCGCTGGTAGGTCAGTACCAGATCCAATCCTTCGTTTCCCTCATGCAGGAAAGAAGAAACAAGCATTCCGCCCGCTGTCAGAAAAACAACAGCAAAGAGAATGGTTGCAGTCACAGCGACAAACAGCTTCGCCCGTACAGTATAGCGGATTCCGTCATGATCCTGTTTTCCGTAGTACTGAGCAGAAAAAATACCTACGCCGGAAATCCCGCCGAAAATACAAAGGTTAAAAATAAAAAGGATCTGATTTGCAATCGCAACGCCGGACATCTGTTCCGTACCAACCTGTCCGACCATGATATTGTCCAGGAGACTTACGAACATCGTGATCACATTCTGGAGAAGGATCGGAAGCATGATCCGGAAAACCGCTCTATAAAATTCTTTTGTGCCAAAATATTTCTTTAGTACCATTTATCTGCAAACTCCTGTTGTCTTTGCTGCCTTCGCCACTGCTTTGGCAACGGCCTCTCCTACGCGCGGGTCAAAGGCCTTTGGAATAATATAATCATCGGCCAGTTCCTCCTCTGTGATCAGATCTGCCAGAGCATTCGCCGCAGCAATTTTCATTTCTTCATTTATTTCTTTTGCTTTGGCATCAAAGGCTCCGCGGAAAATTCCCGGAAATGCCAGCACGTTATTGATCTGATTCGGATAATCAGATCTGCCAGAGCAGACAATGCGTGCGCCGGCTTCTTTTGCTTCTTCCGGAAAGATTTCCGGCGTCGGATTTGCACAGGCAAAAACAATGGCATTCTCTCCCATAGAAGCGACCATTTCTTTGGTCAAAAGCCCCGGTGCAGATACCCCGATAAAAACATCGGCGCCTTTAATGACATCGGACAGCAGACCCTTCTCCTGATTCGGATTGGTAAGTGCTGCCATTGCTTTTTTATGTTCAGAAAGATCTTCTCTTTCAGAAAAGATCACACCTTTTCGGTCGCACATGATGATGTTTTTTATGCCATAGTTTAACAGCAGTTTTGTGATTGCCGTTGCTGCAGCCCCAGCTCCGCTGACGACTACCTTCAGATCTTCTTTTTTCTTCCCGACCAGCTTCAGCGCATTCATAATTCCCGCAAGGGTGATTACTGCTGTTCCATGCTGATCATCATGAAAGATTGGTATATCACAGACTGCTTTTAGTTTTTCTTCAATTTCAAAACAGCGCGGTGCAGAAATATCCTCCAGATTGATTCCCCCGAAACTTTTAGAGATCAATTGGACGGTACGAACAAATTCATCCACATCTTTTGTATCAACGCAGATAGGAAAAGCATCCACGCCGCCAAACTCCTTAAAGAGCACACACTTGCCTTCCATGACCGGCATACCTGCTTCCGGTCCGATATCCCCCAGTCCTAATACCGCGGATCCATCTGTAATG
>JAFWCK010000133.1 GCA_017536965.1 Lachnospiraceae bacterium
GCAGTCAGACCGGGTACGCATCATGTTCCAGGCATCCGGGCGCCATTCATCCGCATCCGGATGAAAAAAATCAGAAGAGAAACAGGTATAGAAATAAGAGCCGGATGGAATCTTGTAAAGACCATCCCGCGTTTTCCGGATCGGCAGATTGAAGGTTTGCGTTTTCTTTACGATAGATGAATCCCTGCCTACGGATGCGTCTCTGCGGTAGACATAGCAATGTGCACATCCGGGACTGACTTTTGTACATCCATGCCAGAGATTCCACATGGTTGACTGAGGTTTCCGAGTGTCTTTATCCCGGAAGAAAGATAGTTGTTCGTTGATCTGAGGACTCATGAAATCAGACTTCCTGCGTAAACTTTGTTACATATACAAGCACATAATAGCACAGAGATGGGGCGTCATGCAAAACGTATATACATCTTGAAAAAAAAGATTCATACGTTATAATAGTTAGTGAAAGCTAACCAAACACGGCAGGCCAGGTTTTGTATACCTGGTTTATTATTTGAGATACTGGTTAGCTAAGGATAACTAACAATACGAAACCAGTTCTTTTTTGGATGATTAGAAAGAAAAACATGCGCTTTTCGCCATATGGAATTTGCTCCTGATAAAATGTATAATAAGCAATAAACTATCAGGAGCAGACCATGAAAGAGATTTCTGTAACCGACATTAAGAACATCAAAATAGGACAGGTGGAGGATGCGGCAGCCGGGACGGGTTGTACGGTATTCCTTTGCGAGGACGGCATGAGAGCAGGCTTGGATGTGCGGGGCGGTGGTCCGGCATCCAGAGAAAGCCAGCTGCTCAATCCGCTGATGGCTGCACAGGTGGTGCATGCCATTGTTTTAGCCGGGGGCAGTGCGTTTGGCCTGAGCGCAGGAAGCGGAGTCATGAGATATCTGGAGGATCAGGGCATCGGCTACGATGTCGGCGTGACCAAGGTTCCGCTTGTGGTACAGTCCGATCTTTTTGACTTAACCGTAGGGGATGCATTTGTGCGTCCGGATGAGGCCATGGGATATGCGGCAGCAAAGCAGGCAGCAGAAGCTCCAAATTACCGCGATGGAAACTTTGGAGCTGGATGCGGTGCTACAGTAGGCAAGATTGCTGGTATGGCCAGCTGCATGAAGAGTGGCATCGGCAGCTTTGCTGTGCAGATCGGGAGTCTGCAGGTTGGTGCTGTCGTAGCGTTGAATGCGCTGGGAGATATCTATGACGCAAAGGACGGGAAACAGATAGCAGGTCTGTTGGCAGAGGATGGAAAAACGTTCCGCAGTTCGCCGCAGTTTATAGAGAAGAGTATCAAGGTGGTCAAAAACCGCTTTGCCGGCAACACCACGCTTGCAGTGATCATCACAAATGCTTATTTTGAAAAGACCGCTCTCTGTAAGATTGCCGGAATGGGGCACGATGGTTACGCGCGGTCCATTCGTCCGGTCCATACTTCGTTTGATGGAGACAGTATTTACGCTGTTTCTGTTGGAGATGTGGCAGCGGATCAGGAGGTTGTCGGCACCCTGGCAGCAGAAGTGATCAGCGAGGCTATTGTCAGAGCAGTAGAAAATGCTGAAAGTGCTTACGGATTCCCGTCAGCAAAAGAAGTGAGAAAAAAAATCTAAAATGATGAAAAGACAGCAAAAAAAGGACATCCGCAAGGATGTCTTTTTTAACAAAAAGAGAAGAAGAGAAAAATCAAAAAATGTGATATAATATAAAACCGATTGTCGCAAGGAAGAGATATTAAGACAACAAACAAGAAAGGAATAATATGATTTATAAGGGTTTTCAGGATTTAAAATTATCCGCTCTGGGCATGGGCAATATGAGACTGCCGGTGATCGATGGTAATGATAATAAGATCGACGTGGACCAGACGCGGCAGATGATCGCATACTGCATGGACCATGGCATTAATTACTATGACACCGCTTTTGGATATCATGGCGGAAATTCGGAACCGGTTGTTGGTGAACTGCTGGAAAACTATCCGCGGGAGAGTTTCTATCTGGCAACCAAATTCCCAGGGTATGATTTATCCAATATGCCAAAGGTAAAAGAAATATTTGAAGAGCAGATCCAAAAGTGCCGTGTGGAATACTTTGATTTTTATCTGTTCCATAATGTCTGCGAAATGAACATTAACCAGTATCTGGATCCGCAGTACGGCATCTATGATTACCTGATCGAACAGAAGAAAAACGGGCGGATAAAACACCTGGGATTTTCCACACACGGAAGCATCGAAGTCATGACAAGATTTCTGGAAGCTTACGGCAAAGACATGGAGTTCTGTCAGATCGAGCTGAACTACTTTGACTATCTGTTCCAGGATGCAAAAGGAAAAGTAGAACTGCTGGATAAATGGAACATTCCGGTATGGGTCATGGAACCTGTCCGCGGCGGACAGCTTGCTACACTTTCTGATGAATATGCTAAAAAACTGAAAGAGCTGCGGCCGGATGAGGAAGTGCCGGCATGGGCATTCCGTTTCCTGCAGACTATACCAAGCGTTACGGTGACCTTATCCGGTATGTCTAATCTGGAACAGGTCAAAGCCAATATCAAAACATATGAAGAGAGCAAACCGCTCAATGATACGGAGATGAAGCAGGTCCTTTCGATCGCTTCTGATATGATCAGCAAGACAGCCGTTCCATGTACCGGATGCCATTACTGCGTATCCAAATGTCCACAGGAGCTGGATATTCCGTTCTTGCTGAAGCTGTATAATGAGTCGATGATAGCAGGCGCCGGCGATTTTATCGCTCCGATGGCACTCTCATCGCTCGATGCCAACAAACAGCCGGAGTGCTGTATCGAATGCCACAGCTGTGAACAAGTCTGTCCGCAGACGATCCATATCCCGGATGAATTGAGTAAGTTTGCTGTAAAAATGGGAAGAAAGTAATGCCGGAAGAAATAAAAGTAAAAGCCCCATGGAAAGACCAGCTGGGAGAAATACCGTTCCATCTGGATTATTTCGAAGGAACCATGTATGAAGGTGTCAAAAACTGTGCAGAACGGTTTCCTGATTATGTGGCGCTCGATTTCATGGGATCAACGGTAACCTACAGAAAGATGCTTTCTGAAATAGACAGGTGCGCAAGGGCATTTAAAACGATCGGCGTAAGAAAAGGTGATAAGGTCACCATCGCTCTGCCGAACTGTCCGCAGGGCATCTATGCTTTTTATGCGTTGAACCTGATCGGCGCCATCTCCAACATGGTCCATCCGTTATCCGCGGAAAAAGAGCTGGAATTTTATATCAATGCATCCGACAGCCAAACTGTCATCACGCTGGATCAGTTTTATTCCAAAATAGAAGCGATCCGTGAAAGGACCAATCTTGTAAATGTCGTGATCGCCAGTGTGAAAGATGAGATGACAAGGCCGATCAAAGCCGGCTATATGCTTACAGAAGGACGCAAAGTCCAGAAGATCCCAAAGGATGCACCCGTCATCATGTGGAAGGATTTCATGAATATGAGCAAGGCGTGCTTCTGGAGATATGCGGAGCATATGGATGCCGATGACACAGCCGTCATCCTTTACTCCGGCGGAACCACAGGCACCAACAAGGGTATTGAACTGACCAATAAGAATTTCAACGCGCTTGCGGCACAGATCACCGCCACGAATCCGATGTTCAAACCGGGAGACCGCATGCTGGCTGCCATGCCTATTTTCCATGGTTTCGGTCTGGGCGTCTGCATCCACGCCATGCTGTTTAACGGTGGAAGAAGTATTCTGGTTCCGCGTTTTACACCTAAGAGTTATGCGCGGGATATGGTGAAAAAACGCTGCAACTTTGTGGCAGGCGTGCCGACGCTTTATGAGGCGATCATGCGTCTGGATAAAATGAATAAGGCAGATCTAAGCTGCCTGAAAGGTGTGTTCTCGGGTGGTGATTCCCTTTCGATCGAGCTGAAGAAACGGTTTGACCGCTTCCTTTACGATCACAATGCAAAGATCCAGGTCAGGGAAGGGTATGGCGCTACAGAGACCGTCTCCGCATGCTGCCTGACACCGCCGTCCAAACATAAGGAGGGAAGCATCGGGATCCCGTTCCCGGATACCTATATCAAAATCGTGAAACCGGATACAAATGAAGAACTCCCGTACGGTGAAGAAGGAGAGATCGTTCTTTCCGGTCCTGCCATTATGAAAGGTTATATGAATAATCCGGAGGAGACTGCAAAGACCCTGCGCGTGCATGCGGATGGAAGAACGTGGTGCTACACGGGTGACCTGGGAATGATGGATAAAGAAGGCTTTGTGTATTTCCGCGGAAGGGCCAAGAGGATGATCGTCAGCTCCGGTTACAACATCTATCCGGCGCAGATGGAAAACATCCTGGATGCAAACAAGATGGTGCAGCGGAGCTGTGTCATTGGCATTCCGGATGCTTACCGGATGCACAAAGTGAAAGCCTTTATTGTGCTGAAAGACGGTTATGAACCAACCGAAGAAACGAAATTAAGGATCATGGCATACTGCAAAAAGAATGTTGCCAGATATGCCATGCCTTATGATATTGAATTCCGCGACTCCCTTCCGCTGACCCTGGTCGGGAAAGTTGCCTACCGGGAACTGGAAGAGGAAGAACGGAATAAGATCAGTTAGAAAGATATTCCAGGATCTGATGTGCGGCTACGTTTCCTTCTCCGACAGCCTTAGCGATCTGATACGGTCTTCCCGTGCAGTCGCCGGCAGCAAAGCATCCAGGGTAATTGGTCTCCTGCTGTCTGTTGACGGCAATATGAGGGCCGTCCATTTGAAGACCGGCCAGAAGGGTGGTCGGGGCGATGGCACTGCGCAGGCAGAACACTCCATCTACCGTGATCTCGCTGCCGTCTGTCAGTTCAATCCCGGTCACTTTTAATCCGCCGTTGATCTTCTTGATCGGCTTCTCTAAAACGACCGCGTTTTCACTGTCCGGTTTCTCCGTCTTATACGTTCTGAAAACGTAAACTTTTCCACATGTTTCTTCCAGATAGCGGACATCTTCTTCCAGCTTTGGAGAGCTGCAGTAAACGGCAACATCTTTTCCTTTGTATAAGAAACCATCGCAGGTAGCGCAGTAGCTGACGCCTCTGCCGACATAGTCATCTTCCTGCTCAAATCCCTTTGCCAGAACAACACCGGCGGCAAATAAAATAGTTTTTGCCTCGTGCACTTCATTGTTGGCCAGGACCATATAAGTATCGCCGTTGCGGGAGATCAGTGTGACAGTTTTGTCCGTGATCTCAATTCCCATGTCTTCTGCCTGCTTCATAAAAGCGGTGTTCAGATCTTTTCCACTGGTCATCGGCACGCCAGGGTAGTTGGCGATCTTTTCTGACTTTTCGATCTTTTCGCTCAGTTCTTTGGAACCGAACCAGACAATTTCTTTGTTGTGTAATTTTAATGTTAAAGCTGCGGATAAGCCGGCAGGGCCGGATCCGATAATTGCGACATCGTACATGTTATCTCCTTTATTGATTGCGTTATTTCAGCCTGCGTGCACAGAGGTGATCGATTTGAAGTTAGGGCAGGCAAACACTAATTAAAGTATGTTGCCTGTTGGCGGATTTGTCAATCGCGGGTTCCTTTTTGGCGGCATCTGACATCGGCTTCTATGTCATCGCCCGCAACGCGAGCGCATCTTGCCGAACAGGGGCGTCTTTGATACTATTTATTAGTAAGAACAAGCAATGTTGGTTTTTTTGAGGTAGGAAAATGCGGTTAAAACTGATTGCCTGTAAGGTGCTTTTTCGGGAGTTCTCTTACGTTTGCAGCACGTCCGATAATATCGTAGACATCACATGGATCCAGCAGGGAAAACATGTCTATCCGGAGCAGCTTCACGACTTGCTGCAGCAGGAGATCGACCTGATCGAATCCGGGGAAGATGTCCACACCAATAAAGTGAGCGAGGCAGGAGAGAGTGACGAGGGAATGGCAGAAGATTTTGATGCGATCCTTCTTGGCTACGGACTGTGCTCCAATGCGGTGACCGGCATTAAGGCAAAGAAGCACCGCATTGTGATCCCGCGGGCGCACGACTGCATCACACTCTTTTTGGGCTCCAAAGAAAAGTACGCACAGTGTTTCCGTGAGATTCCGGGGTGCTACTGGTATACGGCGGACTGGATCGATAACTCCCTGATGCCGGGACCGGAGCGGCATGCCATGATGGTGCGTTATTTTGAGGAGCAGGGTTATGATGAAGAGACAATCGAATACCTGATGGAATCCTTAAACGGGCTGAAGAACTATCATAACTGCGCCTACATCAATCTGCCGTTTTTCGATAAAGAAAAATACCGCAAGGTCACGCAGGAGGCAGCAGAGTATTATGACTGGCAGTATCATGAGATCGAGGGCAGCTTAAGTCTGATAGAGCGTATGATCGCCGGTGAGTGGAACGAGGAAGACTTTTTGATCCTGGAACCTGGAGAGAGCGCGTTCGCTACCAGTGATGAAGATATATTGGGAAAATATGAGGTAACAAAGGAGTAATCATGAACGAAGCAAAAAGAGATTTTGGAACAAACGAGCAGATGTCACCGCTGGAGAAAGCCATCCGGACCCGCAGGAGCGTTAGAACGTTTGACGGCAAAACACTCTGGAAAGCAGACCAGGAAAAAATAGAGCAGTATATTGCCAACATGGATGATCCGTTCGGCATCAAGATTGAATACCGTTTCCTGCCATCCAAGGAATACGGACTGACAAGTCCGGTCCTGGCGGGGGAAGATATCTATCTGGCCGGCAAAGTGAAAAAAGGTAAATTTGCCGATGTGGCGTTTGGATACAGCCTGGAAGAGATCGTACTTTTTGCCGAGCAGGAGCGGATCGGAACCGTGTGGCTGGCAGGTACCATGAACCGGAATGCATTTGAAAAAGCCATGGATCTGCAGGCAGATGAGATCATGCCGGCCGTCACGCCGCTGGGATACACGGCCAATAAAAAATCGCTGAAGGAAACCATGATGCGCAAAGGTGTGAAAGCCGATGTCCGTTATGCATTCTCCGACCTGTTCTTCCAGAATGATTTCAATACTCCGCTTGCCGATGACGGCGGCAAAATCTGCAAGGCGCTGGAGATGGTCAGGCTTGCGCCATCGGCAGTGAACAAGCAGCCGTGGAGAGCCGTTGTCTGCGGTGATACGGTTCATTTCTATGAGCACAAAGACAAGGGCTATGATCAGGGGGAGAACGGCGATCTGCAGAAAGTGGACGTTGGTATTGGCCTGGCTCATTTTGTGCTGATGGCAAGAGAAGAAGGATTATCCGGAACCCTTAAGGAGGCCGATCCGGGCATCGCGCTCCCGGCGGATACAGAGTATATCGTCTCCTGGGTTGCAGAGTGATATTGGATTTTGGAGTAATACTGGATCCGGAGTAATACTGGATCCGGAGTAATACTGGATTCCGGAAAAGAAATATAGAGAAGGTAAGAAAGGGGTAAATGATGGCAGATAGATTTGTACTGGAAGTTGTAAACCCGCGCAATGCCATGAAAACGTTGGATACTCAGCCGCTGGCACCGCGTGTGAAAACGCTGGATGGGATCCGAATTGCGCTGATCCTGGAAAAGCCGGACGGCATCCCGTATCTGGAGCAGCTCAAGAAGCTGCTGGAGGAGCGGCATCCGACATCGACGATAGAAATTGTTACAGGCTTTACCTTTAAACCGGAGCTCATCCTGGACAAGGTAAAAACGTACGATACGTTTATTTACGGCGTCCGCAACACGGCGGCATCCGGACATGACCCTGCCATCGTTTACGAGCGGGCAGGCGTTCCTGGCGTGCATCTTTACTCCGGCGACAACCTGTACGGACAGACCGAAAGAAACGCGATCATACATGGACTGCCAAGTATCCGCCAGATCGATCTGCATACCGAGCGGTGGCCGGGGATGAATGAAGCAGAATGCTTTGTGCAGCTGGCCAGGGATTCTGTTGATGAGATTGAGACCGTGCTGACTACGCCGCTGACAGCCGAAGAGGCTGACCCGAAACTATTGGGATTTGACGGCGGCAATCTTTTCTTTGAAGGCGCCGATTACGACGAAGCGTTTGAGAAGTTTCAGACATTTTTCTTTGAGCAGGGATATACAGACGGCATGGCCGTGGCTGCGCCGACACCGGAAGCAGTCAAAAAGATGCTGACTGGAACAAGCCGGGATCCAAAGGAAGTTTTTGCGGATCCGCTGCCGCCGGGGAACGGCATTGTGACGATAGAGAAGATCGCGGCGAATGCCGTGATGGCAGGCGCAAAGCCGGAGTACCTGCCGGTGATCATTACCGCGGTAGAGATGCTTTGCGATCCGCATTTTCCGGGATTCCACGTGATCGGATCGGTCTGTTCCACCAACCTTCTGATCCAGGTGAACGGCCCGCTGGCGAAAGAGATCGGGATGAATGCCAGCTTTGGATATCTGGGACCGGGCAACCGTGCCAACAGCAGTATCGGACGCGCTGTCAGTCTGTGCTGCATCAATATTGGATGGGGAGACTTTTCCATTGACGGCGGCATGATGGGCAACCCGTCCCGGTACTGCAACCTGATCTTTACCGAGAGCGATGAGTACACACCGTGGGAGCCATTCCATGTTTCCATGGGCTTTGCACCGGAAGACAGCACGGTTATGATCGAAGAGGTCCTGCATGTGGACGGCGACTGGCCGTTTGAGATCACGCGGCTGCCATCGTGCACCTGGACCTATGGCTGGAAAGCCGATCTGGACCGTCTGGCAGAAAGAGCGATCGGTGCGGAGCCATCGGACCTGGAAGCAGCAGTGAAAAGAGCGCAGAACCCGCATCGGATGGGAAGAGGCGTGGATGCTTTCCGCCTGATCAGTCATCGCAATTATATATTGGTCCTTTATCCGGGACAGGCCAGAGAGCTGGCAGAAAAAGGCTTCACCAGGGAATCGCTGGCCAGATACATCGGCGATTATCACCGCTTCCCTTGGGATGAGTTGACGGATGAAATAAAGGCAAGCGTGCTGGAGGTCGCAAAGAGCGGACGCATCCCGGAGCTTTCCGAAGACGACTGTAAGAGCGGCGGGACGATCCCGGTATTCGATACCAACCGCCTGGCGATCATGGTAGCCGGGCCTTTGCAGGGACAGACGATGGGCATGTCCAGCATGGGAGGCTACGGCGGCATCCAGGCGCCGATGCAGTTTGAACAGCCGCCAAAGAGACCGTTCTATCTGAAGAAAATTACAGGCGC
>JAFWCK010000134.1 GCA_017536965.1 Lachnospiraceae bacterium
AAAGAGATATCCTTAAGGAAAACAACCCGGGCATGAAGGTTGTCGTTCAAGTCCTTTCCAATCAGACCGATGACTTTTTGTCTGTCGCCCATATTGTGTCAGAGGAATTCGGCTATGACCACATCAACTTAAATCTTGGATGTCCTTCCACTACAGTCACTTCCCGCAAACGCGGTGCAGGATTTCTTTCTGTCCCGGATAAACTGGAACAATTTCTGGATGAGATCTTTGAGCGCTCCCCGATCACAATTTCTGTAAAAACACGCATCGGCATGCATGATTCTTCCGACTGGGAAAATATACTTGCTCTTTACGAAAAATATCCAATGACTGAGCTCATTGTCCACCCGCGTATCCGCGATGCCTTATACGGCGGACTTCCGGATCTGGATGCGTTCGATCTGGCATATCAAAAAAGCTCTCATCCGCTCTGCTATAACGGAAACCTGTTTCATTTGGGTGATTATGAAAAGATCCTTTCACGCTTTCCAGAATTGCCGGCTGTCATGATCGGCCGCGGCCTTCTGATCAACCCGTTTCTGCCGGAGGAGATCAAAGGAATCTCCTGCCCGACAAAAGAAGAGCGTCTTGAACGAATCCGCGATTTTGAAGAGGACTTCCGAGAAACTCTCCTGGCTAAAACCGAGGGCGGTCCTCATAAAGTGATGGAAAAGATGAAGGAGATCTGGGCTTTTATGGCCTATAATTTTGACAACCCTGAAAAACTGTTAAAAAAGATCCGCAAGGCGCAGACTCTGGATGCCTATCAGTCTATCATCCGCGAAGTGTTCCGCTGAATTACTCCTTTTTTAATCATATAATTCCTATTACTCCCATATGAAAATTATTTCTATTTGGGAGTAATTTTGGAGATAATAATTACTCCCTTTTTGATAAAAATGTTCCTATTACTCCCATACGAATAAAAAATCATTTTGGGAGTAATTATTTTGATGCAAAAACAGGCAAAAATGTCCATTTTCATCCCATGGAGAAAATTTTTTCATTTGGGAGTAATTTTCCGGATTAAAATTACTCCCTTTTTGACAAAATTATTCCTATTACTCCCATATGAATAAAAATTTATTTTGGGAGTAATTTTTTTAATACAAAAAACGGGAAGTCCGGATATCCGGGCTTCCCGCCATTTTTAATTGTGCGATTTTAAATTATAACTTTTTAGCTGCTATCTTATGCGAACGGATTCTCCGTCGGGTAAAGCACGCCCTTCGGCTGATTGTAAGCGATGTCTGCAACTCCCATGAACTTAAAAATCTCGAACAATGCTTTTCCGTAATGGCCGAACGCAACTGCGCCGTGATGCGGGAATCTCTTCTGGATCAGTACATGACGGTAGAAGCGTCCCATTTCCGGGATGGCAAATACGCCGCGTCCGCCAAAGCTGTTCGTCTCGACAGGAAGAACTTCGCCTTCTGCGATATAGCTTCTGAGTACGCCTTCGGAATCACACTGCAGACGGTAGAATGTGATATCCCCTGCTGCGATGTCGCCCTCTAAAGTTCCTCTTGTGAAATCCGGATCGGATCCTTCCGGCTCAAGCAGACGATGCTGGATCAGCTGATATTTGATCGCTCTGTCTGCACACATCTTGCATGCCGGAGTATTGCCGCAGTGGAATCCCATAAAGGTATCCGTCAGTGCATAGTCAAATTTTCCTTTAATCGATGCTTCCCACATGGATGCCGGTACGGAATTGTTGATATCCAGAAGTGTTACTGCATCTTCGCTGACGCAGGCACCAATGTACTCACTCAACGCGCCATAGATATCGACTTCGCAGGAAACCGGAATTCCGCGGCTTGCCAGACGGCTGTTGACGTAGCACGGTTCAAATCCGAACTGCTCCGGGAATGCCGGCCAGCATTTATCTGCAAACGCCACATACTTGCGCGCCCCTTTATGTGCCTCTGCCCAGTCAAGCAATGTCAGCTCGAACTGTGCCATACGTGGGAGCATCTCCGGATAAGCATTTCCGGTCACGCCCAGCTCTTTTGCCATATCGTCGCAGACTTCCTGAATTCTAGGATCGTTGGCATGTGCTTTGAAGGAGACCAGAAGATCCAGCTCGGAATTCTCTTCGATCTCGACGCCAAGTTCGTAAAGCCCTTTGATCGGTGCGTTGCAGGCAAAGAAATCCTGTGGTCTCGGACCAAAGGTGATGATCTTCAGATCTTTCAGTCCCAGTATTCCTCTTGCAACCGGAATAAAATCTTTGATCATAGCCGCGATATCTTCTGCGGTTCCGACCGGATATTCCGGAATGTATGCTTTGATCTTCCGCATGCCCAGATTGTAAGAGCAGTTCAGCATACCACAATAAGCATCGCCACGGCCATCGACCAGATCACCATCACCTTCTGCTGCTGCCACAAACATGCACGGTCCGTGGAAGCGTTTTGCAATCAATGTCTCCGGTGTTTCCGGGCCAAAGTTGCCAAGGAATACAACAAGTGCATTGACGCCTGCCTTCCGGACATCGTCCACAGCTGCAATCATATCCTTTTCATTTTCCACGGTGACTTTGCATTCATAAATATCACCATCATATGCTTTTACGATGTTCTCTCTTCTTGCGATCGAAAGACCGATCGGGAAGCAGTCTCTGCTGACTGCGATGATCCCCAATTTTACCTCAGGTATATTTTTCATGATCTCCTCCTCTATCATTCTTTTCTTATCGAAAATGTTTTTGTTCTGGATGACACTGCTGCCTGGTCCTATGTTTCCTGTTAGAAATAGAACTGGTATTTCGTTATGTATGTATATTGCTCGCCGGCTTTCACAACAGTCGACGGGAACTGCGGGAAGTTTGGTGCGCATGGATAAGCTTCCGGCTCTAATGCGATGCCGTTTGGATTACCGCTGAACAGCTGGACAGCAACCTGATTGGTCGTCATCGTCATCTTCAGATTATTTTTCTCCGATGTCAGGCAGACCTGCGGAACCAGCTTTTCTACATCTTTGCCGCATGCGTCGTCTGCAAATACCAAACAGTTATCAAAACATTTATACATGGAAAGGCGCGGATCTTTGTTATCGATTTCTTTCGGCTCGCGGAAATCGTAGACCGTGCCATCTACGCTCAGCACATTACCAGTCGGACATACTTCCTCGTTGCCTTCCAGATAGCGGTCTGCATTGACCTGCAGTTTCTGATCCTCGCCGAAGTTCCAGTAGGTGTGGTTTGTCAGATTCAAGATCGTGTCTACGTCCGGAACTGCCTCATAAAGCATCGTAAAAACATTGTCCTCATCGATGGAATAGGTCAGCGTGAAATCTACATTTCCCGGGAAACCTTCCTCTCCATCCGGACTGTGGTATGTCAGGGCCACTTTGTTTTCCGTCTGCTCTTTCAAGGCAAACTCTGTCTTTGCCAGCACGCCGTGGAGGTGGTTTCCGTGATCGTTCTCAGGCAGCTGATAGGTCTTGCCGTTCAGTTCAAACTGGGATTTTAAGATCCGGTTGCCGAACCTTCCTACAAACGCCCCGTAAAAACCAAAGTTTTTCTCATAGTCTTCCAGCTTCTCGTGCGTTGCCACAACACTTTTGCCGTTCACGCGGAAATCCTTCAGAATGGCCCCCCGGTCCAGGATCTCTGCGCTTAGTCCTTTGGAATTCCGAATTGTAAATACCTTCATAATTGCTCCTTTTATAAATTCTCTATAAAATGTTCGATCCTGCCTAATGCTGTTTTCAGTTCAGACATGGAGTAGGCATAGCTGATCCGGATAAAACCTTCGCCGCAAGCACCAAAAGCAGTTCCCGGCACAACAGCAAGTTTTTCCTGCTCCAGAAGTTTTGTCGCGAATTCCTCACTGGTCATACCCAGTTTCTCAATGCTCGGGAAAACATAAAATGCGCCGAACGGTTCAAAGCACGGAAGACCCATCTGCCGCAATGATGCCACCAGATAACGACGGCGCTGATTATAGCTTTCCTTCATAGCTTCCACATCCTCATCCCCGCTTCGCAGAGCCTCGATTCCTGCATACTGCGATGTCGTAGGCGCGCACATGATCGCAAACTGATGGAGTTTGGTGATCTGGCTCAGGATGACAGCTGGTCCCGTTACGAATCCAAGTCTCCACCCCGTCATAGCATAGGCTTTGGAGAATCCATTGATCACAACGGTCCGTTCAAACATACCCGGCATTTCCGCGATCGTGACATGTGGTTTGCCTGTATAAGTAAGTGCCCCGTAGATCTCATCACTGATCACAAAGATATCTTTTTCCACACAGATCTTTGCGATCTTTTCCAGATCCTCTCGTTCCATGACGGCACCAGTCGGATTGTTCGGGAATGCCAGCATTAAGATTTTTGTTTTATCTGTAATGGCATCCAGGAGTTCTTCCGGTGTCAGGCGGAATTCATTTTCTGCTTTCAGAGGAATCGTGACCGGCACTGCACCTGCCAGAAGTGCACATGGCACATAGCTGACATAGCATGGTTCCGGAATGATCACTTCATCGCCCGGATCACACATGGCGCGAAGTGCCATATCGATTGCTTCACTTCCTCCGACTGTGATCAGAACCTCTGTCTTTGGATCATAGGTCAGGAAATGTTTTCTCTGATAATAATTTGCAACCTCCTGTCTCAATTCCATCAAGCCGGCATTGGAGGTATAAAACGTGCGGCCCTTTTCAAGAGAATAAATGCCTGCTTCACGGACATGCCACGGTGTATCAAAATCCGGCTCACCAACACCCAGGGAGATGGCATCCGGCATTTCTGCTACGACATCAAAGAATTTCCGGATTCCGGAAGGCTGCAGTTCTCTTGCTGTTTTGGAAATCGGATCTCTCAAAATGACATTCTCTCCCTTTCATCTTTTTTTGGTTTGCCTAAGACTGCGCCGTAATCTTTGTAGCGCTTCATGATAAAGTGTGTGGCAGTTCCACTGACAAACTCTACCGGGCTGAGCTTACTGGAGACAAAATTAGCCACCTGGCGCATCGTTTTGCCTTCCAACAAGATCAGAAAATCATATCTGCCAGAAATAAGGTAGCAGAATTTTACTTCATCAAATTTATAGATTCGTTCCGCAATGGCATCAAAGCCCATATCCCTCTGTGTGTTGACATTGACTTCGATCAAAGCATCTACTTTTTCTTCGTCGGTGTTATCCCAGTTGATCAATGTGTAGTAACCGCAGATCGTGCCTTCCTGCTCCAGGTCCTGCAGCATGTTGGCAACTGTCGCCTCTTCTGTCCCTAACATAGTTGCCAGATCTTTCAGTTCGATCCTGGAATTGTTCTGGATCAGTCTCAGTAATTCTTCTTTCATTGCGTTCTCCTTTTATTCGTGTTTGTCGGATCCTGCCATCCGATAGTTTTCATTATCTACATGGACACAGAACTTATTGATGATCGGACCTTCCGGTTTCTCTTCCGGTTTATCCAGTTTCCAGACTTGCGGCTTGTTGCCTTCCATCGCTTTGGTCCGATGCAGCTTCACGCCGTTGTCAGAAAGGATCTTCTGCAGTTTCTTCACGTCCACTTCCTGAACGGTGCATCCGTCCTTAACTGCGATCGCGGCTGCGGTTCCGGATGCTTCACCAGTCAAAACACAAGCCGGAATAAAACGCATGATCGCCCATCCGCGGCCCGATGCAGAAACCATCCTTCCGGCCGCATAGACATTTGACAATTTATCTGTGATCAACCCCTCATATGGAAACTCATATACCGTTGCCGGTTTATCCAAAGATGCGATCACGCAGCCGATGGAGGAATCGATCGTATATTCCGCATCATATTTCAGCTCATCCGTTCCAATAAGCCTCCGCGTCATCCGAAACTGCGGCATGAACGGAAGAGAGATCATTGCAAAATCTTCTCTTTGGTTTTTCTTCAGGAAATCCAGTGCAAGACCGCGGGATTTGCGGATATATTCATTGACACCTTCGGTCGTGGTCCCATCGCAGGTAAGGTCTTCGTTCTCATCACCGGCGCCGCCGCTCGGCACAAGTCCCAGCCAGCGCATCGGTACGGCACGCAGCATATTGCCTTCTTCGATCCCGCGTTTCATGATATCGAAATCCAGTTCATGGAACCAGTGGGAAACGATCGTCTTTAGTGTTTCTGTATCTGCACCAGCGCGGTAGACTAAGTCCGCATCGCCGGAAGCATCGACAAACATTTTGGCCATATAGGCTGTCCGTCCGGATTTGCTTTCTACGATGATGCCCTTAACCGTATTGCCTTCCATGATCGGTTCGCTGAAGACGGCATCAAAGACAACATCCACGCCTTCTTTTTCTGTAAACTCATCCAGTGATAACACTGCGTGAGGAATGAAGAAGTTTGCCATGTAGCGCTCGCTGTCAGGAGGTGCCGTATCCGGTTTGCTCTTCCACACTTCCGGAAGATTGTTCTGGCTGTAACGGATGCAAATGTGCAGCAGCTCTTCTGCCAGACCACCGTAAACTTTATTGCCATTGCCATCATCAATTGGAAGATAGACACAAACATGCCCGGAAGTTGCCAGGCCGCCCAGCACGATGCTCTTTTCGATCAGCGTAACTTTAACGCCCTGTCTGGCCGCCGCGACTGCCGCGGCGATACCCGCGACGCCCCCGCCGATGACGATAACATCGGTTTCTTTCACGACTGGTACTTCTTTTTCCGGAATCCTGATGTTCTTATCCATAATTTATCCCTCTCCTGTTTCTATCAGTTGATGGTTCCTATTTGGCACTTTCTGCATACCGCTCACGGTCTTTCAGGTCCTTAGCCTGCCGGTGCGGCGGTGTCAGAAATCTTTTATACCGTTCATTCTTTTTCTCATCCCATCCAAGCAGCATAATGCGGTCTTTCGAGTCTGTGGTATACCCGATCACGGTCAGCCCTTCGATGTTTTTCTCCGACAATCCTTCTCCTGCGATCAGAAATGCCCCTTTTGAATCGATCTCATACGGATCCTGCGCAAAGCATTCGCAGATCTCTACCACATCCTGATGGACAGGCACTTGCTGTATATCGATCGTGCATCCTTTGCCAAGTGCTTCGCACATTTTCCAAAGAGCCCCATAAAGACCGCCGTTACGAATGGAAACACCGAGAGCCTGTCCGCACGCAAAACTGCCCATGCGGTAATGATGTATTTCCTGCATTTTCAGAAAATTACTGATCCAGAATGCCGGAAACCGGGCATCCAGAAAAGCCCTGTTTTCTTCATAAATGGCAAGGGCTCCTTCATATCCGATCAGACCGTAGACTGCAATTTCCATAATTAAAAAGATTATAGCACAAATAGATACAGCATACAAAGATTAGTAACTATGATCAATTCCCAGTAAAAAAGATTATTTAAAACATAAAAACAGGAAGTCAGAACCGATCATTCCAACTTCCTGCTATTGACTTTTTATGGAATCTTATTGATGTGGAGCCCCGTTTTTACAACTCATTATTAACGACCGCTTCTCGGCCTCGCTCTTCTATTTTCTCCTTATAATGATGAGCTTCCTCCAGCATCATGTCTTTGACTTTCATCAGACGGATCTGAGTGCTTCGCTCATTCTCATCCAGCTTCATCTGGATGTATTTGATATTTTCCTGTGCAGTCGGGATCATGACATGCTCCAGCGCGTTAACACGACGGCGGGTCTTTTCGATCTCACTTGCCATCAGCTGGCAGCTCTTCTCCACTTCTGCCAGGCGGAGCATGTCCGCAAACACATCCGACAAAGAAGAGACAGCGCCGTCCAGATCACTGGAGGTGAAGGCGTAGCCATAGGAATAAATATCATTTGCATCAGCGGTACGTGTCTTTGTTTCAAAGATCGGAACTTCCACACTCATGACATTTTTGAAATCCACTTCCAGGCTGACATTCTGTGCCGGAGCAATGAATGCAGCATTGACTTCTTCATCTTCCATACCCGCACGGGCAAGAACGAAGTCCTTGTTGGCTTTCGCGATTCCCTGCTCCACCTTCTCCCTGAGTGCTCTGTTTTCGCGCACCAGATCCAGGAACTGACGCATCAGCTCATCACGTTTATCTTTCAGAAGTTTATGTCCCCGCACGGCTGTTGCCAGTTTTTTCTTCTGCTTTGTCAGCTCCATACGGGTTGGATTGACTTGTTTCTTTGTTGCCATCTTTTTTCCTCTTATTTAGCGTCGTAATACTCATCCAGGAACTCGTCCTTGATACGTTTCAGTTCGCTTCTCGGAAGGATACGCAGCAGCTCCCAGCCAAGGGACAGCGTTTCTTCGATATCACGGTTTGTTTCAAATCCCTGGGAAACATACTTCACTTCGAACTCATCCGCAAACTTCGCATAGATCTTGTCCATGTCGGTCAAAGCGGCCTCGCCGAGCACGACCATGAGTTCCTTCGCCTCTTTGCCACGTGCGTAAGCTGCAAACAGCTGGTTCATGGTATTCGCATGGTCTGCACGTGTCTTTCCTTCGCCGATACCTTTATCTTTCAGACGGGAAAGAGATGGCAGTACATCGATCGGAGGCATGATACCCTGACGGTATAATTCACGGCTCAGGATGATCTGTCCCTCGGTGATGTATCCGGTAAGGTCAGGGATCGGGTGAGTCTTATCATCTTCCGGCATGGTCAGGATCGGGATCATGGTGATCGATCCGGTCTTGCCTTCCTGACGTCCGGCTCTTTCGTACATTGTTGCAAGGTCAGTGTACATATAACCCGGATAACCACGACGTCCCGGAACTTCTTTCTGTGCTGCAGAGACCTCACGAAGAGAGTCTGCGTAGTTTGTAATATCTGTCAGGATGACCAGAACGTGCATATTCTTTTCGAATGCCAGATATTCAGCAGCCGTCAGGGCCATCTTTGGTGTAGCCAGACGCTCAACAGCCGGGTCATTTGCCAGGTTGACAAACATGACGGTACGGTCGATAGCACCGGTCTCAGTAAATGATTTTGTGAAGAAGTTTGCTTCTTCAAAGGTAATACCCATAGCAGCAAAGACAACGGCGAACTGCTCATCTGTTCCGCGAACCTTTGCCTGACGGGCAATCTGTGCTGCCAGATCTGCATGCGGCAGACCGGACATGGAGAAAATAGGAAGCTTCTGTCCACGGACCAGTGTATTCAGTCCGTCAATTGCGGAAACACCGGTCTGAATAAACTCCTGCGGGTAGTTTCTGGCTGCCGGGTTCATCGGCAGACCGTTAACATCCATTCTCTTATCCGGAAGGATCTCCGGGCCGCCATCGATCGGACGTCCCAGTCCGTCAAACACACGGCTCAGCATGTCTTCGGAAACGCCCAGCTCCATAGCTCTTCCCAGGAAACGGACTTTAGAATCCTGCGGGTTGATACCGGTGGAACTTTCAAACAGCTGGACCATTGCGTTGGTGCCGTCGATCTCCAGAACTTTACATCTTCTCTTTTCTCCGCTTGCAAGCTCGATTTCGCCCAGTTCGTTGTAGGTGACACCCTCAACGCCCTGTACAAGCATCAGAGGACCTGCAATCTCCTGAATGGTTCTATACTCCTTTGGCATGATTAGTCCTCCTTATCTTTCAATCTCTTGATTTCATCTTTAATATCTGCTACCACGTTCATGAAGACATCTTCTACGGCATCGATCGTTGTGTATTTGAAACGACCGATCTTTTCTCTGACTTCCATGGCAACCAGCTTTTCAACAGAAACACCGTCATTCAAAGCTGCCAGAGCTTCATCATAGAAGGTCAGGATCAGCTGCATCATGCGGTACTGTTTTTCAAGCTGTGTATAAGTATCAACTTCGTGGAAGGAATCCTGATGCAGGAAGTCCTCACGAATAGAACGGGCAATTTCCATTTTCAGACGGTCTGGTGCGGAAAGGGCGTCCATACCAACCAACTGAACGATTTCTTCCAGGGCTGCCTCATCGCCCAGGATCTGCATGAAGCGCGTCCGGCACTCCATCCAGTTTCCTTTTACGGCCTCATCAAACCACTGGCCCATCTCATTCACGTACAGAGAATAACTGGTCAGCCAGTTGATAGCCGGGAAGTGACGTTTATAAGCAAGGTTTGCATCCAGTCCCCAGAACACCTTAACGATACGAAGGGTTGCCTGAGAGACAGGTTCGGAAATATCACCACCCGGAGGAGAAACAGCACCGATAACGGAAAGGGCGCCTTCTCTCGGATGAAGTCCGTTGGAAATAACACGGCCGGCTCTCTCATAGAACTGCGCCAGACGGCTGCCGAGGTATGCCGGGTAACCTTCTTCACCAGGCATCTCTTCCAGACGTCCGGACATTTCACGAAGGGCCTCTGCCCAACGGGATGTGGAGTCTGCCATCAATGCGACAGAATATCCCATGTCACGGAAATACTCAGCAATGGTAATACCTACATAGATGGATGCTTCACGTGCAGCAACCGGCATATCCGATGTATTTGCGATCAGGACGGTACGTTCCATCAGGGAGTATCCTGTCTTCGGGTCTTTCAGTTCCGGGAACTCATTCAGAACGTCGGTCATCTCGTTGCCGCGCTCGCCGCAGCCGATGTAAACGACGATGTCTGCTTCTGCCCACTTAGCAAGCTGATGCTGTGTGACTGTCTTGCCGGATCCGAATGGTCCCGGAATAGCAGCCGTACCACCTTTTGCGATTGGGAACAAACAGTCGATAACACGCTGACCTGTAACCAGCGGAACGGTCGGGGATAATTTTTCTTTATAAGGACGTCCGACACGGACCGGCCATTTCTGAAGAAGTGATATTTCTTTCTTCTCGCCTTTCTCCGTCTCAACAACAGCGATTGTCTCTTCCAGTGTGTATTCTCCACCCTGAATGCTGACAAGCTTGCCGCTGATGCCGTTCGGGATCATGATCCGCTGCTCCACGATCGGTGTTTCTTTGACTGTACCGATGATGTCGCCGCCGGCTACTTCTTCGCCGACTTCTACGGTCGGAACAAATGTCCATTTTTTCTCTCTGTCAAGTGCAGGAACCTCAACACCACGTGTCAGGTTGTTTCCCGTCAGCTGCATGATCTTGACCAGAGGTCTCTGAATTCCGTCGAAAATACTGCCGATCAGTCCAGGTCCCAGATCTACGCTCAAAGGAGCCCCGGTTGATTCCACCGGTTCGCCCGGTCCCAGTCCTGATGTCTCTTCATAAACCTGAATGGAGGCTTCGTCGCCGTGGATCTCGATGATCTCACCAATCAACCGCTGGTCGCTGACACGCACCACGTCAAACATGTTTGCGTCTCTCATGCCCTTTGCAACAACCAATGGTCCGGCAACTTTTTTTATCGTACCCTTGCTCATAAATATTGTACCAAGCCTTTCTTAATACTTTGTTTTATCTATGTTTTTATTAGCCGTTAAAAATAATATCTGATCCGACAGCCTGTTCCACCAGACGCTTCACATCTGCCATACCGCGTCCGGTATTGCCGCTGACTCCCGGGATCGGGATGACCGCCGGGAGCGGATGTTCCCGCTCTGCTTCTACAGCTTCCTGGATCTGTTCATACAAGCTTTCTGTAATATAAATGACCGCATAACCTGTGCCTGCCATTTCCTTCAGGGCACGCTCGCCCTCATCCGGATCAGAAACCGGCCAGACTTCCAGGCCAAGGGTTGCGAAGCCGTAGATTGAATCTCTATCGCCAAGTACGCCTATTTTATACATATGAATCCCTTAACCTTTCCTTCACTTTTTCGTCCGGGAGCTGGTTGACTTTTCCCGAAAGAATGATCCTTACGGATTTTATCTCATTCTCCTTTGCCAGCACGTAAGCTGCCAGCGGCGAAATGGTGAATGCGTTGTATTTCTGCGGTTTGATCAATTTCATCATGCGGTTATCACACCATCTGTCGAAAGCCGCCGGGCTTTCTTTGATGGCATCGATCGCATCCGCATAACTGGTCTGCTCCAGATATTCATAAATAGAATCCAGACCATTTCTGGTGGCCGCCATCAGTTTCTGTACGCTGATGCTGTCACATTCAGCAAATGCATGCTGAAGAAAATCTATACTTTTATTTGCCTTACAAGCTCTGATCGCGATATTGATATTGGCAGCTACACATTTCAGTTCCGCATAATCTGAAAGAAGCTGGTTTCCAGTGGCTTTTCCTGCCTGGTTCATGGCAAGAAGTGCTGCCCTGTCAATGATCACATCACAAGTCTGAGAATCCCCTGTATGGAAAAGGATCTCTCTTGCCTCTTCCGCTGCTTTCATCATCTGAACAGGAAGAGGAGAAAAATCTCCGTCAGCGGCTGCTTTCCGGATGGTCTCGATTGGAATCGTGCCGCCGTCCATGTAAATATTCGGCACCTCTTTCTGCATGTAAGACTCTTTGATGGCTGCTTTCAGGTTATGGTAGTCCTTGGAGAACCGGAAGATGTCGAACATATGCATCTCTTTGTCACTGCAAAGCTGATGCATCAACTCCCACACCTTATCCTTCTCCGTGCGGAGAAGTTCTTCCGGTGTATTGCCCCCGGCAGGACCCCAGCCTCTATCCAGCAAGAACTGGATGCACTCTTCATAAGTCTGACATTGCATCAATTGGGTCAGTGCCTGATCACTGAGCAGCGTATTCTCTTTAGCGCGGATTTGTGCGACTTGCGAAGTAAACAACTCGTCAGGAAGTAAAGCATTATCCAATAACTCGTCGTTTAAGAACTCCTTGTCCATAAATCTCGCTCCTTTCTGGTGGAATTCCACCTGTTTTTATTTCTGGCGGATGCCAGATCTAGCTTGAGAAATCAGCTGAACAGGATCTGTCCAATCTTATCCTGCAGGTCTTCTCTGGAAGCCGAAATCAAAGAATCGAAGGAACAGTTTTCTTCGATATCTTTGTAAACTAAAATGAAACCGCCGTCAATCTGAGCCGGCTGGTCGGAAATAGTAAGAAGGTTTTCTTTGATGACCTTCTTTGTGCTTTCCGGCACCCGTGCCAGATCTTTTGCATTAAAACGAATGGTCCCTTCAATGCCATCGGCATACCGTGGGATCATCTTATCGATGATCGCAAAGTATCCTGCATCATCCAGGTTGGAAAGATATTCCATGGTTGCCGTAAAGACATCATCGATCTCTTTCTGCTTAGCTTCCAGGATCATTCTCTTTTCTTTCAGATCGCCTGCGGACTGGATACGGTTTCTGGTAGCCGTCACATCCAGCTCGGACTGCCTTTTGATTTGGTCTGCTCGAAAGGCTGCCTCTTTTTTCTCCGTGTCAACGATCTTTTCTGCCTCTGCCTTAGCTGCGCGGAGCATTTCATCTGCAGTACTGGTGGCTTCACTCTTTATATGTTCTAAGATTTTTTCAAGTCCACTCATCGAAAATACTCCTTATTAGAATGCGACGTTTGCTGCTCCTGAAATAGCAAGGATAGAAACCAGAAGTGCCAGGATAGCGTAGGTCTCAACCATGATCGGGAAGATCATTGCTTTACCGAACTGATCCGGTTTCTTAGCGACAACGCCGATAGAAGCTGCAGAAGCTTTTCCCTGTGCGATTGCGGAGAAATATCCGGCAATAGCGATCGGAAGGCATGCGCAAAGATAAACCAAACCTTTGGCGATAGAGAGGTCTGCTGCACCGCCCAGGATACCGGTCTGTGAAAGGGTAATGAAACCGATGATCAGACCATAGATGCCCTGTGTACCAGGAAGCAGCTGAAGGACCATGACCTTACCGAACTTGCCTGGGTCTTCTGCAACAACACCTGCTGCTGCCTCACCGGCAACACCAACACCTCTTGCAGAGCCTGCTCCGGCAAGACCAACTGCCAAAGCTGCACCAAGCAGAGACAATATTGTTCCCATGTTTGCTTGTAAGAATTGAATCATTTTTAGTTCTCCTTAAATTTATAATATTTTGTTTTCACACTATAAGGCTGGAATGGTCTTCCGCCGCCTTCATAAAACCGGCCGAAGAATTCCACGTATTGCAGACGATTGGTGTGGACATAAGCACCAAGCGTATTAATACCAATATTGATGGCGTTGATGATGATAAAGACAAGAATGAAAACGATCACGCCAACAAACCCGCTTCCGAACATGGTACCGATCATATTCGCAACAGACGAGATAACACCGGTTGCCAGACCTAATGCCAGAAGACGTGAGTAAGAAAGAAGGTCGGATAAGTATCCGGTGATGCCGTATACCGCATAAACGCCTTTTAAGAGCCGCTTGCCCCAGTTCTTGGAGGACCTTCCTCCCATGAAGATCACGACCAGACACCCAACACCGGCCGCATACAATCCGTAATTACCTACCTGCGCAGAGAACACCGGTGCGGAGCCTCCTGCCAGGATATCCATGATCATCTGCATGGAAAGACATTTGATGATCAAACCGATCAGAATGACATACCAGACAAGGACATCAAAGATAAAGGACATGATGTCTTTCTTTTTCAGGAACTGATATGCCGCAGCAGCCATACCTGTAAAAATATGGATGAGACCCATGATCAGTGCAAGGGTCAGGACTGTCATCGGGTTAGCGGTCATGTCCAGCCAAAGAGGTTTCACGACGATCGGTTTCCCAAAGAAGTTCGAGGAGACCGAGGTAATGACATCTCCAAAGTAACTGCCGAACAGAACGCCAAAGAACATGGCACTGATACCGCCGAACATGAACAGCTTCACATTATTGCGCAGACCTTTTTCCATGTTCTTATTTGACACAAGTAAAACAAACGCGCCAAGGAAGATCAGAAGTCCGATAGCAGCATCTGCCAGCATGAATCCGAAGAATACAAAGTAGAACAGGGAGATCAGGAAGGACGGATCGATCTCGCCCTTATCCGGAAGCGCATAACTTTCTACAACGCCCTGAACGGCGCTGGAGAATCCATTGTTCTTCAGAACTACCGGTGCGTCTTCATCTTCTGTTACATCTTCCAGTTCCAGAGTTGCCGTGTATGGTTCGATAGCCTCTTCTACTTCTTTCACATAGATTTCCGGAACATACCCGGAAAGGATGAATGCATGCTCCGACTGCGGAAGATTATTTGCTACACTATATTTTTCTGCGCGGATCGCCTGATAATCAGCCAGGAATTTGATCTTCGGACGCTGATCATCATAAGACTTGATCTCTTCTTCGCATTTCTCAATTTCTTCTTTTAAAACATCAATCTGCTTTAACAGACGCTCTTTGCTTTCTTCCGGCGTGTATTTGGTGGAATAAGCCGGATAGGAAAAGCCAAGACCGCGAAGAGCAGCATTGACTGCTTCTTTCTTTTCGATCTGGCAGATCAGCATCAGGCAAGTCTGGTTTTTATCATGACTGATGATGGTGATATCCACCGGCAGATGCTCTGCCATAGCCTCGTAAATGGAATCCAGTGTCCACTCACCCGGAAGAGATCCGATGAAAATACCGGTCTTTTCCGTGCCGGACAGATCCAGCGGAACATCAAAGGACTCCCACGGAACCAGCATCTCTAACTGCTGCTGGCTCTTCAGGATCTCGGCATTCTTTTCTGCTACATCTTTAGACAGCTCAAGAATGCGGGAGATGGTTTTCTTGGTTCCCGCCAGTTCTTTGTAGAACGTGTCATACTCTTCCTCTTCTATCACGGCACGTCCTTTGAAAGATGAAAGCATTCCGCTCTTTTCTTCTTTATAGGTATTCAGAACTTCCAGTGCATTTTCCGCGTCGTGGATATTCCGCTCAAACTCGGATGCGGAGATTGGCATTCTAACCTTTTTGAAAACGTCATCCTCTTCCACAAAATCCTGGATCTCAATGACTCCTGCCCTCTGGATACGTTCCAGAATTGGCTTGCTGTCCGCTTTTAATCCACATATGGTAATGCGCTTCATGGCAAGTACAGCCATTTTGTTTCCTCCTGCGTTATATCGTACTGATTATGCGATCTCGGAAATGACCAGATTGATCGCTTCTTCTCTTTTGCCCTTTGCTTTTTCCCGGAATTGGGCAATGATATTTTCCGCCTGAAGGCCGGCTACTTCCAATACCTTCTCGCGGGTTTGCTCAACTTCATCAACAGCAGCTTTTGCACGTTTTGCAGCCTCATCAAGAATCTCTTTTTTGATTGCTGCGCCGTCTGCTTTTGCCTGCTCGAGGATAGAAGCTTTCTGCGTTTCGGCATCTTTTACTAACTCTTTTGCCTTAAGCTCTGCTTCTCTGATATTTTGGATCGTTTCCTTTGCCATAATATTCCCCCAGTATAAAATCAAAATTTGGAGTTATTGTATCATTTTCCATGCAAAAAAACAACATTTCAACAAAAAATGTGTCTTATCGAAAAGACACATTTTTTCATCAGATTGATTTATTTGTTATTTGTATTTATAGATTCAGCTCAACCTTTTTCCCGGAAAACTGATACGGATGATATTTAACGCCTGCCGCATCCAGCATTCGTTTGGAAGCGATCACGCCAGGTGTTCCGTCATATTTATCATCTGCATAAATGATTTCTTTAATGCCGGACTGGATCACGGCCTTTGCGCACTCATTGCACGGGAAGAGTGTTACATACAGTTTGGTCCCTTCCAGAGATCCTCCGCGGTAATTCAAAATGGCATTCAGTTCACTGTGTGTGGAATAGTAGTATTTGCTGTGGTCCGGAGTATCGTCTGTTTTTTCCCACGGAAACTCATCATCAGAACAGCCGATCGGCAGTCCGTTGTATCCCATTGATAAGATCTTGTTGTCCTGACTGACAATGCAGGCGCCAACCTGTGTGGATGGATCCTTGGACCGCTGTGCTGCCAGAAAAGCCACGCCCATAAAATATTCGTCCCAGCTGATATAATCTTCTCGTTTACTGCTCACTTCTGCTCCTTTCCAGTTTTCCGATCCGGCGGATATGGTTTTCTCCTTCCGAAAACGGGGTATTCAGGAAGATATCTAAAAACTCTTTTGCTTTTTCTTCATCGATCACTCGGGCTCCCATGCAGAGAATGTTCGCATCGTTATGGGAACGGGTAGCTTCTGCAGAAAAAGCATCCCCCACAACTGCTGCGCGGATGCCTCTGACTTTATTAGCCGCCATGCTCATACCAATGCCGGTACCACAGACCAGGACGCCTTTATCCGCTTCTTTTGCTGCAACACAATCCGCTACTGCAAAAGCAAAGTCCGGATAATCGCAGGATGCTTCCGAATCTGTTCCGAAATCTTTTACATCATATCCCTTTTCTGTCAAATACTGCTTCAGCGCTTCTTTCATCGCAAAGCCTGCATGATCACTGCCAATCGCGATCCGTTCCATTTGTTTTTCCTCTTTTCTTAAATATGATCTATTCCTCATCTGCAAACAGCTTCCTGACCAGATTGTCCAGGAGGCCGCTGACGATATCCATTACCGTCTTATACTCCTCTACTGTTCCGCCCAAAGGCAGTTTCAGATCTCCGCTGCTGCCAAGGAATTCTTTCAGCGTAAATACGTTGGCTGCGGAGGAAAACTGTTCATAGGTCTTGACTTTGGTTGCATTATCCATTGTAAGCACCAATGTCTGGGCGGAAA
The DNA here is from genome assembly GCA_017536965.1 of Lachnospiraceae bacterium. Taxonomy (GTDB): domain Bacteria; phylum Bacillota; class Clostridia; order Lachnospirales; family Lachnospiraceae; genus RGIG5612. The sequence goes on from JAFWCK010000134.1 coordinate 17,484, forward strand.
AATCCGTCTCTGTTATTTCTCTTGCCGTATAAGAGGAAAGGTCAATGTGATACTCCATTTTGGCGACTTCCCCGATCTTCTGATTGACCGGTTCCGGGAATAAGACAACTCTTCCCCGCGACGAGACACCCAGACCTTCTACACCGGCCTGCCGCATTTTCTTTTTAAACAGCGCGGCGGTGAGCGGACTTAGCCTCGTATTTTCTTCATCCAGAAAGATGATGCGTCGATAATTTGGCATAGCTTCTCCTGATTGCGACTGATACTCCCTGTTTCATTTTACGTGTGCAAAAGGGGCAGTGTCAAGCATCATGCCTGCGCGATCATTTCTGCTGTGATCACACCTTCACGTAAGATCACAGGAGTATCTCCTGTCATATCCACAACGGTAGAAGCAACCCCGACCGGGCATGTTCCACCATCGATCACCATGTCTATTTTTCCATCCAGATCTTCCAGCACTTCCCGGGCAGAAACAGAGCTCCTTTTGCCGGAGGTATTGGCACTTGGCGCTGCCAGCGGCTTTCCTGCTGCGCGGATCAGTTCCCTGGTCAGTTCCATATCCGGCATCCGGATGCCTATTGTCTCTCCCCCTGCAGTGACTGCGTCCGGGATTCCTGGTTTTTTCTGAAAGATCAGAGTCAGTGCTCCCGGCCAATATTTCTTCATCAGCCGTTCTGCTTTCTGCGCCATTTCTCCGCTTTTAATTTCAGAAAGCAGTTCCACCTGCACGATGTCGGCCACCAGAATACTTAAAGGTTTCTTTTCCTCCCGTCCTTTGGCTGCAAAGATCTTGCGAACAGCTTTTTCATCATCAAAAACAGCGCCGAGTCCGTATACCGTATCAGTCGGAAATGCCACGATCCCGCCCTGCTTTAAAACCTCTCCTGCGGCCTTGATATCTTCAGTTTTTGTCTGTCTGACAATGGTACTCATATTGCAAATTATAGCATAGATATGCTATGATAAGTGCACAATAATTACTTTGTTAATTGTATTGAAAACAGTTATTTGGAGGTAAAAAATATGAAATGTACAGCTTGTGGCGCTGATCTGGTCGACGGCGCAAAATTCTGTGAATATTGTGGTACCCCGGTAGTCGCTACAGCTCCTGCTCCGGCAGCAGCACCGACTCAGCCAGCACAGGAACAAAATTATACTTATCAGCAGCCTCAGAATCAGGCTCCGCAGCAGCCGGTTCGTGCGCAGGCACAATATGTCCAGCCAGGCGCTGCTCCACAGCAGGCCATGACACCAAAATGCAAAACATTCGGTATCATCAGTTTTGTTTTAGGACTTTGGTCCACTTCATTCTCCTGGTTAGGTGTACTCCCTGCAGCAGGCATTGGTCTTGGCTTCTTTATGGTCGCTTCCGCTGTAGTCGGATTGATCTTTTCCGGTATTTCCCGGAAAGAGGGCAACTTTAAACTGGCCAGACTTGGAAAAGTCTTTTCCATTATCGGATTAGTTCTTTCTGCAATCTTCTGGATTGTTGGTATTATCATAACAGCCTCTGGCTCATACCGTTATTATTAATTGATTACATAACCCGGGGAGCCTTCCGGCTCCCCGCTTTTTTGTTTATGCTGGATTTTTTGGATGGAAAAACAAACTGGTATCTGATCTGCGGCATAGCCGGACTGGCCGCTTCTGTTTTGGTCGTCCTTCTTTTGATCCGTAAGCGCCATGTGACAAAGATCCAGTTCTTATACCTTTACATCTTGGCCGCTTTAGGTCTTTTTATTGGCGGGCATCTTTTGTTTTTCCTGGTCGGCCTGCCGGACTTTATCCGGGAAGAAGTGCCAAATATTCATTCCTTTTCGGATTTTTTAACGTCCTTCTCTTATGCGGCAAGCGGTATGGTCTTCTACGGCGGTCTGCTTTTAGTGATTCTTTTTCTATATATTTATTGTAAAAGAGTAAAACTGCCGGTGCGCCGGTATATGAATATCATGGTTGTTACTTTTCCGCTGTTTCACTTTTTCGGCCGCATCGGCTGCACCTTATCCGGCTGCTGCTACGGCATAGAATATCACGGACATTTTGCGCTCACCTATCCGGCAGCCATCATTAATGAAGGCGTAAACGATCATCTGGCAGATTTCTCCCGTTTCCCGATCCAGCCGATGGAAGCCCTGCTGGAGCTCATCCTGTTTATTGTCCTGTTAATCATTTATGTAAAAAAAGAAGATGCCGTTTCCATCACGAGCATCTATCTGATTTCTTACAGTGTGATCCGGTTCGCAGATGAGTACCTGCGCGGTGATGTTGTCCGCGGGATCTGGGGACCTTTTTCAACTTCCCAGTGGATCAGTCTTGCCATCCTGATTGGTACGGTGATCGTTCTCATTGTCCAGAAGACAAGAACTCCGCAGCAGAGGCTGACCTGATCCTCCTTTATTCTGTCAAAAGATCTGTCAGTTCCGCGAATTCCTGCAACGTCAATGCTTCTCCGCGGATCGTTTCTTCTTTGCCCATTTTAAAAAGTGCTTCTCTGATCTGCTCTTTCGAGTAGGAAAGATTGGCTGCATTCCCTACTGCGTTAAGCAGTGTTTTTCTTCGTTGGTTAAACGCTGCCCGGATCAGTTCAAACATCTCTTTCTCATGCATCGTTTGGACCGGCCTGTTTTTTGGCTCATAGATCTTAAGCCGGATCACCGCAGAATCCACATCCGGTTTCGGAATAAAGCAGCTAGAGGAAACCGTCATCATCAGTTCTGCCTTTGCGTAGTACTGCACCAGAAGACTTAAGGCTCCGTAGGCTTTGCTGCCCGGGCCTTCCTGCATCCGCTGTGCCACTTCTTTCTGCACCATAACGGTTATGCTTTCCAGGCTGTTCTGCTTCTCCAGAAGTTCTGCTACGATCGGTGTAGTAATGTAATATGGCAGATTTGCTACGACCTTGGCTTTTCTTCCATCTCCTTCTTTCTGAAGAAGATCATCCAGATCCACTTTCAGAATATCCTCGTTCAACAGCACCAGGTTTGAATAGTCTTTCAGGTTTTCCTGAAGGATCGGGATCAGCACCTGATCCACTTCCACCGCAATGACCTTACCTGCAGCCTTCAGCAATTGCTCTGTTAGAGCGCCAAGTCCCGGACCGATCTCCAGCACCAGATCCTCTTTGTGGATCTCCGCCGCCTCCACGATCTGACGGAGGATATTTGCATCGATCAGAAAATTCTGCCCATATTTTTTCCGGGCAGAAATATGATGTTCCTTCATCAGCTGCTGTATGACTCTCGGGTTTCCTAAATCGCTCATTTTACTTCCTTCTGCAGACCATAGAACCGCCGTGCGTTCTCTGCCGTGATGCGGATGACTTCTTCGGCACTCATCCCTCGCAAAGAGGCGATCGTCTCTGCCACATATTTGATCAGCGTAGAATCATTGCGTCTGCCGCGGAACGGCTCCGGTGCAAGATACGGGCAATCAGTTTCCAGAAGCATCAGCTCCATCGGCATCTGTGCAGCAACCTCTTTCAGTTTCCGGGCATTCTTGAATGTAACCACTCCGCCAATACCGATATAAAAACCCATATCGGTGTAAATCTTTGCCATTTCCGGTTCATAAGAAAAACAATGCAGGACACCGCCGGCATCCCTGGCATTTTCCGCTTTGATCAGATCCAGCGTATCCGCCGCCGCATCCCGGCTGTGCACAAGGATCGGCATTTGCAGACGCTTTGCCAGATCGATCTGCATCGCAAACCACTCTTTTTGTTTTTCCTTTTGTGTATCCGGATAATGATAGTCCAGACCAATCTCTCCGACGGCTACAACTTTGTTTGCAGGTTCTATGGCATATTGTTCTACTTTTTGGATATCGGCGGTCTCTAATTCATATGTCTCTGTCGGATGAACGCCAACAGCCGAATAAATAAAATCATATTGTTGTGCAAGCGCAAGCACATTTGGTATGCCATCCAGTGCAGCAGAAACATCTACCACATAACCAACGCCATGTTCGGAAAGACCGGAAAGAATCTCTTCCCGGTCTTCCTGAAAAGCTGCATCATCATAATGCGCATGTGTGTCAAAAATCAGTTCCATGTTACTGTTCTAATTTTGCAAGGACCTCGTCCAGTTTCAGTCTGGCAAACAGGATCTCCGGAGCATCGGTCACTTTCTGTCCTGATGGATACAGGCCAAACTGATCCAGTTCCTCAAAAGCTCTCGGGGATGCATTGATCTGAGAGAGGATCTTATCAGTCGTTTCCGGCATAAACGGACGGATCAGTTCTGCGCCTATAGCAATGCCCTCGACAAGATTGTAAAGGACGGTTGCCAGACGGTCAGAATTGACCTCTTCTTTTGCCAGGACCCATGGCTCTGTTTCATCAATATATTTGTTGCAGCGCTTGAAGAGATTCCAGATTTCTGAAATGGCATCTGCAACATGGAGATCAACCATTCTCTCAACCGCTTTATCTCTGGTTGCCGTGATCTGCTCTTTAAAATCCGCATCGATCGCGCTCTGGTCTGCGACGGTCTCTCCTTCGTCGGTCTTCTTCGTTACAGTTGAAACACCTTTATTCTCTACCACACCGCCAAAATATTTATTGGACATGGAGATGGTACGGTTGACAAGGTTTCCAAGTGTATTGGCCAGATCGGAATTGATCCGTTCCACGACCAGCTCCCAGGAGATGGTCCCGTCATTTTCAAACGGCATCTCATGCAGCACGAAATAGCGGACCGCATCTACGCCAAACATATCGACCAGGTCATCCGGATAGATCACGTTGCCTCTGGATTTGCTCATCTTCACGACCTGTTCGTCTGCATCATCCGATTTTTTATCTTTGGCCAGAAGAAGCCACGGGTGTCCGAAAACCTGTTTTGGCAGTTCTACTCCCAATGCCATCAGCATGATCGGCCAGTAGATAGTATGGAAGCGGAGGATGTCCTTACCAATCAGGTGCAGGTCTGCCGGCCAGTATTTCTTATAGAGCTCTCCATGATTTCCGTCCACATCATATCCTAAGCCGGTGATGTAGTTGGAAAGAGCATCGATCCACACATAGATCACATGATCGGTATCGAAATCCACTGGGATTCCCCATTTAAAAGATGTCCTGGAAACGCACAGATCCTGCAGACCCGGCTTCAGGAAATTGTTCATCATCTCGTTCTTGCGGGATTCCGGCTGAATGAATTCCGGATGTGTCTCAATATGTTCGATCAGACGATCTGCATATTTACTCATCTTAAAGAAATACGCTTCTTCTTTTGCCGGATGCACTTCCATGCCGCAGTCCGGGCATTTGCCGTCTACGATCTGGCTCTCTGTATAGAAGGCCTCACACTCTTTACAGTACATGCCTTCATAAGATCCTTTATAAATATCCCCCTGCTCATACAGTTTCCGGAAGATCTTCGCAACTGTTGCCTCATGATCTGCATCCGTAGTACGGATAAACCGGTCATAAGAAGTGTTCATCAGATCCCAGATACGTTTGACCTCGGCTGCTGTCGTATCCACAAATTCTTTTGGGGATACCCCTGCTGCTACGGCCTTATCTTCGATCTTCTGTCCATGCTCATCTGTTCCGGTCTGGAAGCGTACGTCATAACCTTCCATTCGGCGGAACCGGGCGATGGCGTCTGCTAAGACGACTTCATATGTGTTTCCGATATGCGGTTTGCCGGATGTATAAGCAATTGCCGTTGTAATGTAATAAGGTTTCTTTTCCATTCTGTCCTCTTTCTGGAGCGGCGAATGAGCCGTCCGGTTTATTAACCGTAGTATTTTACCATAAAACCTGTCTTGTTTACAGCCTCTTTTTCCTTTTTTTCCCTTTGAAAAACCCCTGATCTCTCTTGAATTTTTCCCTCCTGCATTGTAGTATAGTGCAGTCACCTTAAAACTCGGAGCAGGCGCTTTTTTATGCAGAAATCAACACGAAATAACATCAAGATTCTGGTCTGGTTCATTGCTGTTACAGCAGTGATCGTTATGGCTGTGATTCTGATCACAAATTTCAGCAAAGAAGCGCATGCGGCGGCCGATGACTCAGAAGGCATACAGATCATCCAAAGCATGGAAGATGCTCCGGTCGCGCCGATCGAAGAACATATCTTCCAGATGGAAAAGGAAGAGATCCAGCGGAAACTCTTAGAAGATCCTTCCCGAACTTTTGAAACATTGACGGATATCGACACGATCATTGTGGGCGATTCCCGGGTCGTAGGCTTTGCTATGTACGGCTTTATGGATCCTTCCCGGATCCTGGCTGGTACATCCTGGAGCATTCAGGAGATTCCTGCTCTTTACAGAACGATCGAGCAGATGCATCCGCGGTTTATTGTCGTGGCCTTTGGCATCAACGAGATCGGCCAGCAGCTTTATACCCCGGTCTATTACAGTACTCATGAATCGTATGCTCAGGATCTGGTATACTACCTGGATCAGATTCAGTCCGTTGCGCCGGATGCGAAGATCTATTTTTCTTCGATCCTTCCTTGCAATGAGTTAGGGCTTTCGCTCCAGCCTGGCTTTGGCATTATCCCTGAGCGGAACAAGGTGATCCGCAAATATGTAGAAGACGCCGGCTACGGCTACATTGACACAGAGCCGGTGGGTTATGCACATCCGGATCTTTATATCAGTGACGGTGTGCACTTTTTTGCAGAGTTTTACCCGTTCTGGGGCCGTGCGATCCTGGAGCAGATCATTAAAGACGGAGGTATTTCATGACACAGGGAATGAAAAACACCGTCAAAGTACTTGCGGTATTTTTGATCGTATGCTGCATATGTGCCTTTGCTGTTCTGCTGGTGATCAATCCGAACAATGTCTTTGGATTCCAGGAAAAAAGTGCCGGGGAGACCAGTGAAGGAGAAAAATATATTCAGGCGCTGGAAGCAGAACCGACCGGCCCGATTGAAGAAGCAATCTTCAGCAAGCGGAGAGAAGAGATCCTGCAGCAGTTCCGTGACAACCCGGACCGCATCTGGCCAACACTCGTCGAATACGATCTGGTCTTCTGCGGAGATTCCAGGGGAATCGGTTTCACCACGGAAGGCTACGTGGATTACGCACATAATGTTTCCAATTACAGCCGCACCATTTACAATATCCCGGATTACTATGAGACTTTTAAAGAAATGCAGCCGCGTATGATCCTTATCTGCTACGGCATCAACGACCTGGGACTTTATCAATGGGAAGGCAAAGAAAAATATACGGAAGACCTGGCAAACTTTGTTTATAAACTGCGGGAACTGGTTCCAGGCGTAGATGTTTATGTAAACTCCATCCCGCCGTGTCTTCCGTCTGAATACGAGAGAGGTCCTGCCTGGGCACTGATCCCGGAATGGAACGAATATATCAAGGCATATTGCAAAGAGCATGATATTCACTATGTGGATATTTCTGATCTGTGCAATGCGCATCCGGAGATGTATGACATCGACGGCGTGCATTTTATCAATAGTTTTTATCCGCTGTGGGGAATGCGGATCGTAACAACGATCATAGAAAACGAAAATGAAAATTAAGAATACAATTTTTGTGATCATACGAATCCTGATGGTGGCGGCTCTGATCGGAGCAGTCGTATTCTTTGTGTTCTTAAAACAGCAGGAAAGCAAGGTTCCGTTTGCAGAGGTCAAAGAACAGCTGACAGAAGCTGTCTCTTCGGACAGAATGGAGCTTTCCACCGCCCGCTTTTTGAAAAAGTATTACGGATTAAATGCGGATGATTATGACGGCGTTCTTTTATACGCGCCTCTTACCAACATGGACGCAGAAGAACTTCTTCTGATCAAATGCAAAGACGCTTCGCAGGTGGAATCGGTAAAAGAAGCCATCTTGGAGCGACAGAAAACAAAAGAAACAACATTTGAAGGCTATGCACCGGAGCAATATGATCTATGCCGGAATTACATTCTGGATGAACAGGGGACCTACCTCTTTCTGATCATCAGTCCGGATGCGGAAGAACTGGACAAAGTATTTAAAGACAGTCTGTAGGAAGTAAGATTTTATGATTTTCAGCAGTTTATTTTTCATCTGTATCTTCCTGCCGGTTACGCTGATCCTGTATTATGTCGTACCGCGGAAGCTGAAAAACTTCATACTGCTTATCATGAGCCTCATCTTTTATGCATGGGGTGAGCCGGTCTATATTCTGCTGATGATTTTCAGTATCTTCTTTAACTACTTCTCTGCCCGTTCGATCGCTTATTACAAAGACGAAAACAAGACCGGGCTGAAGCGGACGGCATTCATCTTCAACCTGATCGTTAATCTTGGTCTGCTCTGCTTCTTTAAATACTATGGATTTGCTGTTGAGAACATCAACAGTCTGTTCCATCTGACGATCCCGATCCGGGCCCTGGCTCTGCCGATCGGTATTTCCTTCTATACATTCCAGACATTATCTTATGTGATCGATGTCTTTAAGGGAAATGTCCCGGTGCAGAAAAACGTGATCAATTTTGGCGCGTACATCTCCATGTTCCCGCAGCTGATCGCCGGACCGATCGTGCGTTATGCAGACATTGAAAAGCAGCTGACGGACCGCGTTCTTTCTTTTGATAAGATTGCAGAAGGCGCTTCCTGGTTTATCATCGGTCTGTCTAAGAAAGTACTTTTAGCCAACAACGTTGGTATGCTCTATGATGCCATCTTTGCCACGGATCCATCCCGTGCTGCTTTGACTACATGGATCGGCATCATTGCTTATACTTTCCAGATCTATTTTGATTTTTCAGGCTATTCCGATATGGCCATTGGCCTCGGAAAAATGCTTGGCTTTGAATTTGTTCAGAACTTCGACTATCCATATATCTCAACCAGTGTTACCGAGTTCTGGCGCAGATGGCATATCTCCCTGGGAACATGGTTCCGGGAATATGTCTATATTCCGATGGGCGGCAATCGTGTAAAAGCCGGACGGCATATCCTTAACATTATGGTTGTCTGGATCCTGACCGGATTCTGGCACGGCGCTGCATGGTGCTTTGTCCTTTGGGGTATTTATTACGGCATTCTTTTATTACTGGAGAAATATGTCTGGGGCAAGTTACTGGCAAAGATCCCAAGAGTGTTCCGTCATATTTATACGATCCTGCTTTTTATCTTCGGCTGGCTGATCTTTACTTCAACATCCCTGCCGAGTTTATGGCAGAACTTTGCTTCCATGTTCGGCATTTTGAAAAACCCGTTCTTCAACGCAGAAACGCTTTTCTATCTGCGGAACAACGGAATACTGCTTGTGGTCTGCGGTCTGTGCTCTACTCCGCTCATCACAAAACTGTTTACAAAAATAGCTTCCCGGAAAGGAGCCGGCTTCCAGATCATAGGTGTTATTGTCTATGCAGCCATCTTTTTATTGTCGATGGCATATCTGGTCAATGCTACTTATAACCCGTTCCTGTATTTCCGGTTCTAACAAAAAAAATGAAAGAACGTATCGAACAGCAAAAAAGAATATTCAAATATGTCCTGCTGGTCTTTGCTATGGTCATTATCATCGCAGATGCCTGCCTGATCATTCAGCATAAAAAGGTATTCTCCGAAACAGAAAACCGTATGCTGCAGCAGTTCCCTAAACTGACGGAAGAGACTCTGCTCTCGGGCCGTTTTATGAAGCAGTCTGAAGACTTTGTAGCTGACCAGTTTTTCCTGAGGGATGGCTGGATCGCCGTCAAATTAAAGAGCGATTCGATCATCGGGCGGCAGACTTCTAACGGCGTCATCCTTGGAAAAGAAGGCTTCCTGATTGAGGACAGTGCTGCACCAATTGAAGCGTCTTTCGAAAAGAATCTGTCTGCGATCCGCACGTTCGCTGCCGCGCATCCGGACATTTCTATTGTCATGAGCGTTGCTCCAAATGCTGTCTGTGTCTGTGACCAGCTTCTGCCGACCAATATTCCGGTCCGGGATCAAAACCAGGATCTGGATGCGGTAAAAGATGCGCTCTCCTCTTCTTTGACTTATGTGGATCTAAGGGATGCGCTGTCGGCTCACAAAGAGGAATACATCTATTATAAGAGTGATCATCACTGGACCAGTCTTGGTGCAAAATATGCTTTTGAGGAGCTGGCAAAGAGTCTTGTCACAGAAGAGATGACTGCAGACATCGGCACTGCAGATCCAATGCAGTTCCTTAAGCAGTATACGGTTACAGAAGATTTCTCCGGAACCATGGCTTCTACCAGCGGTGCTTTTTCCATCAAAGACTCAATCGACATTTACGTATACGAAATGGATGAATTCCAGTATGTTGTGGAATATACAGATGAGCAAAGAAAGTCCGCAACTGTTTTCAACAGTGCGGCTCTCGAGCAGAAAAACAAATATGAAGTCTTTTTAGGCGGCAATCATCCGCAGATCAATATCAAGACGACCAATCTGAATAAAAAGAGTCTTTTGATTTTCAAAGACTCTTATGCGAACGCACTGATCCCGTTCCTGCTACCTTATTATCAGACTATCACCATCGTGGATCCGCGTTATTACAGTGATGACATCGAAAAACTACTTTCAGATGCCCAGATCACTGACGTGCTCTTCCTGTATAACATGAATACTTTTGCGGAAGATAATTCTCTTGCCGGCGTCCTGATCGACGAATGATCCTACTGTGCGTAAATCTCCTGCTCAACAACACAGGTATTTTTAATAGTCCCAACCAAAGCCTGCAGTGCATCTACAACATGCGGGCGAATATCTCCACCGATCAAGACATACATAATGTCATCACCGACTTCCAGAATCCCTTCATTTAACCAGACTTTGATATAAAAGATTCCTTCCATCTTATAAGTCTGCCGGATTGCCTCTTCTACTTTTTCCGCATCATAAGAAAAGTTCAGCGAAGCGACAGCAGCCATTTTTTCTTTTTCTTCGTCCGGAATCAGATCCCTTACGACTGCCTTTGCCGAAGCACGGACAGTTCCGTTATGAACCAGATACATGCCGCACTTCTGTGCGCTTGGATCTTTCTTTGCTTCCTCTAACCAGGCATCCATGGATGGACTTTTTTTCTGACTCATGATTCTTTCCTTTCTTCCTGCTGCCGCATCAATCGCAGAGACAGATATAAATGCAGTAATTCGTCCGGATCAGACAGGTTTGTCTGTCCGATCTCACAGATCCGCTTGATCCGGTACAGGATCGTTCCTCGGTGAATGAACAACTCCTTAGCAGTCTGGACTGCGTTCTGGTTATTCAGCAGATATACCTTTAGTGTGTTCAGATAATCTGTATGGTTTGCTTTATCATATTCCAGCAGGCGGTAGACGATCGGAGAATACAGTTCTTCCGGTGCAAATTCCTCTTCTGCCTTTCGGAACATGTATTCCAGCGTGATCCCGGAAAATGGATAGATCCAGTCTTCCGGCTTTTCCAAAAGTCCGATATCCAACGCCATCATTGCCTGCCGGTAATACGTGCGAATATTATATAAACTCTGGAACGGATTGCTTTCTCCTGCACGGTAATTATTTTCACGTGCGAAATGAACGAAATGCTGCCGGATCAGTTCTTTTGATAAGAACGTTTCATCTGCAATTGCTATCACGGTTTCTTTGTAGAGAAAAGCAAACAGTTCCGGTATTTCCTGCAGCAGTTCTCCGCAGAAGAACCCTGCCTCCGGCGCTTCGCCGGAAGGATCCGGAAGCATGCAGTAAAGAACAAAACGACCTTGCGCGGAACGGCTCATTTTTTTCAACTCTCCATCCAGCGCTTTTTTACTTAAATGACCTGCTTCAATGGCAGAAATAAACAACGTGGATAATTCCGGGTTCCCCACATTCTGCGGACCAGCTTCTATACGAAGAAACTTTTCGCAGAACTGCGACAATATCTCCAGCAGCGCCTCATCAGATGCGGTCAGCGGATGTTTTTCGGCGATCAGCAAAAGATGGTATAACAAGAGTCCGCCGCGGGCAATATTTTCTGCAGTCATTTTTCCGGCTGCTGCCATTTCCGCCAGTCTGTTAGTATCCGTCCATTCGGCTGCCAGTTTTGACTTTGCCACGATCTTCTGATCCGGATCCTGCAGCAGAAGGGGATTATCAAATACCCTCTCTGATGCTTGCAGCAATCTGTCCAGAACGTCTCCCGTTTCCGTGGACTGGATGATCTGGGAAAGATCCTCCTCCCATTCTTCATAAAAATCATAGATCTGATTGACTGCATTGTGGAGTTTAAATACATCCACCTTGCTGTCCAGGATCAAAAGATCTGTCAACACCCTGTCTGATGCAGTTTTTTCCGGAAGACCAACACAGATCAGCGCGCACCCTTCCTCCGGGGAAATACGGGCAGGAAGATCCTCTCCTTTACATATATACAAAGTATTGCCGCACAGCACTTTTTCTCCGGTATAAAAAACAGGTCTCGGCAGATGCAGTTCATAAGAAGCCTCATCTGAAAGATCTGTTTCCACCGGGATTTTCAGCCGTTTAGCAATTAATGGAAGAGAAAGTTTCATTTTTATTTCCTTCACGAAATCCGTTTTTTGTCACTTCAAAAGAGCAAGTCCTTCCAGGACCAGAAGATGGACCGGATAAAAAATGTAGAAAAAGTATTTCAGGTTCGCTTTTCCACGCTGTCCATTATAGAACCACAGCGGGATCAATGCCAAAAGACACAGCCATTGATACGGCATGATCTGCATGCCCTGCAAGGAAAGCAGTACCAGTCCGATGCCAAAATAAACATAACGCCACGGTTTTCTAAGTGAGATCAATGCCGTCACCGGCAGCACCGCACCCATAAAATTGTAGTCATAAGTAACAGAGAATCCGCATAACCTTACTGCAGGTGTGATCCCGCGAAACGGCTGCTCACAGAATGCATAGAACGCAGCAATCAGCAGGACGGCCAGAACGAGCACCCATATTTTTTTTCGATCCATCCGTGCGGCCAGAAACGCCATGCACAGCAGGATTCCAAAGGACAGGGTAAAAAGAGTATTCAGATAAATACCTGCGAATGTA
>JAFWCK010000135.1 GCA_017536965.1 Lachnospiraceae bacterium
AAACCCTAATAAATAAAGGAGATTTGCATTCTCAGTCAGGGATTTCATATAATTTGCACTTCAAAAAGGCTGCTTAGGGTATGTCGAATAAAGCAGGCGTTACCAAATTACTTTTTCAAACTTGAAATCCAGCCCTGTTCCACCATCATCATTCTCTTCGAATTCATCTTCTTCTAGTCTGAACGTTTCTTTATGAAACGGGTTATAGAACTCCACTATGTGGAATCCGCACTTATTGACATAAAAATGGATGTTCCTTGTCTCAAAATACGGAGTGAACGTTTCCCAGATCCGGACTTCCGGATGCATCTTTTCAATCTCGCACCAGGCTGCATATCCAATACCCTTACTGTGAGTTCCCGGCAATGTGAACAGCAGATCCAGTTCGCCTCTATCACCTTCCGTATGAACGATCACACCTCCGGCTTTCTCTCCTTCACACCATATACGATAAGCTTCTCCCTTATCAATACAGTTTTCAATTGTCTTTCGGGAAATGATCTCGCCATCTTCTTCAAACTGATCATTGCGCATTCCAAACTCTTCCATTGAGCCGTACTTGAATGCCCACTGATTGTCCTTGATGAACTGTTCCCTGTCGTTTTCTTCGAGTGGCAGAAGCTTAACATATGCCTTTTTCATAGATCATGACCTCCTTCATCTTACGCCGGGAAACAAAAATGCCCGGCAATGCATAAGCATCTGACCGGGCGCACCCGACACCTTATCCGATAGGCGGCCTGCAAACTATGTCTGCGATCCCCTGTGCTGCGGCACACTATCCTCCGGTGACTTTTCTTTGTATTCATTTATATCGATGTTGCTGCAAATAATCAAGTGAATATTTAGTGAAAAAAGGACATCCGGAAAGGTGTCCTTTTTTATTCCAAACCTCTGTCAATTGTTGGGTAAATCTGATGAATTACAACTCCAGTTTTCTTCCGATCATCTCATCTTTTGTGCAACGAATAATAATAAATGCAATAACTGTCAGTACCATAATGATGATATAAGTGACCATAAATCCCAACCTGGAGGAAAGCAGTGCTCCTATGAAGATGCCAATTGCACACATTGCAAACGTACATGGGTTTATGACCGAATTAGCAGCAGGGAAATCCCATCTTCCGAAAATCGTTCCCGTCATGGAAGGGATCAAGTTGCAGATACCGCCGGCACAGCAGGAGATTCCAAATGCTGAAATGTAACAGAACACAACACTGACTGAATGCAGTAATGCAAAGATCATCATAAGGAAGAACCAGATCGCATAGATTGTGGACGCTTTCTTTGTTCCAAGTTTTTGATCCAGAAATCCAAAAAGCCAACTTCCGATTAGCCCGAAGATACCTGCAATACCCATAATCGATTGACCAAATTCAAGCGGATATCCGATTGACATAAACCGGGAGACTTCCTGACTAATATAGCAGATAGCGCAGAGCCAGAGTAATCCCCAGCCAATGATGATCTGCCATGCCTGCTTCGTCTTAAACGTCTTACCAATTGTATATGGGCTCTGATATTCTTTAAATGCCTTCAGTGTTTTCTCAAGATCTTCCATTCCACTCTGGTCACCATCCGGATAGGTTTTGTCTTCTTCCGGCGTATTTTTGATAAAAATCAAACCAAAGAGTGCAACCAGAACCATAAAAACACTCATTGCAATGAACACCGGTTTCACACCGATACTGACCATAAGTTTTGCTACTCCGCCAATCCAGGCAACGTCACTTAAAATAATACCCATCGTAACCCATCCGAGAACGATTCCTTTCGTACGGGGAAACCATGTATTGATAAGCGTTGTAACACCCACAATCTGATATCCTGCACAGGCAATCGCATTAATGACGGTGCAAACCAGAAACAATGAAAAATTACTGGTAAGGCCATAGACTAAAGAGGAGAGCGCTCCAAGGATCAATGCCCCAAAAACCACTGGCTTCATGCCGAATCGGACAATTAATCTCCCAAAGAAGATTGCAAAGATAACGGCAATCAAAAGTCCGATTCCAACCATCATGGACATCATTGACGCGTCCCATCCATAAAGATTTGCAATCACCGGAACAGATGAGTTTGTTGAGTTTGCTACCATACAAGTGGATACAAAAAACAAAAGACCTGCAAAAATCATCGTCTTTATTTGTTTGCCTCCATACCATTTCAGTTTTTTCGTTTCCATGAATAAAATATCCTCCGAACCTTTAAAGCTCAAAGCTTATGAACCATTACCATGTCCCATTTTCTTCTGCATAAACCTGTGGCAGGATCCTGTTCAGATTTGTGAATTCTTTGATGTTATGTGCCAGCAGGCCTTTTGCGATTCCATCACACTCTGCTTCCGGGATCACCTTAGCAGCCGGGACTAAAAGCTTCGCTTCCCCGTCAATAATATGGTATCCAACCCAGAATCTGGCCTGGAAGGTCATAACACCATTGGTTTTTTTAGCGACCTCTGTCATGACAACAGGCATTTTCATTGGTCCGAGCAGTGCGTTTGCGCAGATTAAAAATTCGCAGCCTTCCGTTCCAATCTTACTGACATCAAATCCCATATCTTTCGGGTTCTGAAACATGATTACGATTTCGTCCGGACCCATGCCAATAGATTCTTGAACCGTGTGGGTTGCTCCCCAAAGTTTTTCCATGTTGGAAAGGGTCGGATTCAAAGCACGCTCCCTGCCAACATCATTTAACTGCAGATCATAATGATCCTCCGGATTCCAGATCGCGTAGCGAAGCGGTTCCATACCATGCCATGGCCACCACCAATACAACATCTCTGCGGTGCAGTCCGGCATTGCTATGTTACTCGAAATCAGGAGTCCTCCATCCTTCGTCAAATAATATCCAAACTTTTCCGGAATTGTGCCTGGTTCGAGCAGTTTATTTCTGTCTTCAATTTCCAGAACTCCTTCCATCTGTTTGCAGTTCGCGACCATTTCCATCTGTTCCGGAGTCGGGGATGCTATCCCCTGCTCATAGTATTTAAAATAACTTTTTGTTTTTGCATCTTCTGCAACAGGTACTAAACTCATTTTTTTTCCTTTCTTTTTTTCTTAATTACTTTTTTGGTGTTCCGATCAATCCTTTGCGAAATGCCTTATTATAATTCCTGCAGAGTCTGTCGCGATTGAGCAGAACATCCGTAGCATAAAGTGCCCCCAGGACATCTCTGTTCAGTGGATCCGCTATGACACTGTCCAGTCCCGCTTCCATCGCCAGCGTAAGAAACGCCGTATTCACCAGTTTTCTGGCCGGCATTCCATAGGAAATGTTGGAAAGTGCTGCCGTCACATGTACCGTAGGATATTTTTCTTTGATCCTACGGATCGCTTCCAGAAACTGCATGCCGGAATCCATCACCGCTGAAACGGCAAGGACCAACGGATCGATATGTATCCGATCCGGAGTCACGCAATACTCCGCCGCATTTGCAATCAGCGTGAACGCATTTGCGACCTTAACTTCTGCACTTTCCGCAATTCCGCTCTGGTCGCAGCAAAGCGCAACAACGCCCCACTCCGGGTTCTCTCTTAAAAGCGGGAGCAAGATCTCGCATTTTCTCCCTTCAAGAGAGATGGAATTAATGAGGCCCGGCTTTTTGACTCTTGGAAAAAGCTTCACCAAGAGTTCCGGATCAGGGGAGTCAATACACAGCGGTGTTTCCGTAACACTCTGTACAAGATCGATCAGCCAGCACATCGTCTCATATTCGATTTCCGGCTCTGTTCCGGCGCAGACATCGATATAGTTTGCCCCAGCTTTTTCCTGTGCCACGGCAAGATTCTTTATAGACTCTTCATCGTGACGACTAATAGCATCCTTTACACTTGGAATCGCGCCGTTGATTTTTTCACCGATTATGATCATTTCTGATTACCTCTTTCATATATTTGCAGAAAAATCTTTCTTCGTCCTAAAGAGAAAGAACATAGGTAAATACTGCCAGCACCGCGTCTTTCATTTCTTCCGGAACCGGTATCTGCTCTTTCAGCATTGCAAATAATTTTTCAATATCTTTTTCCCCTGTCTCTAATGGTTTTTCGTATCCGTCCATGTTTCTCCTCCTTAACAAGTGTACTCGTGAATGAAATCGACTGTTGCCCGCAGATTATCCACATTCACATCGCCTGGCGATAACAATCCCTGCGACTGCGTCATCATAATGCCTTCTCTGCCACATTCGTCGATGATATGTTTGACATAATCAATATTTTCCTGTCTTGTTCCTTCCCGAAGAAGCTGAACCGGCATGCCACCTGCCAAAGCCACAACATCTCCAATATCTTTTTTCGCCTGAATCATGTCATCGCTTTCCAAGACTGCTATAACACTTCCTTTCGGTAATTCTTTTAAATGATCGTAAAACCGGTTCCAGTTCCCCTCCATGGCGATCAGGACTTTTCCGCCTGTCTGAATAACGCCTTCCAAAGCGCGTTTTGCTGTTGGCCAGAAGAATTTTTCAAACATTTTCCTGCTCAGATAAGTTGCCGTAACAACCGGGAAAAATGCCCATGGAAAATCTTCTTTCGGCATCGGGGTCGGTGCGACCAGCGGATAAGTTGCCTCAAGTGCAGCAAGCACCTCGTTTGGATGACGTCTCAGATCAGACATTCCGTTCTGGAAATTACGGTAACCGATATACCGGTCAAGGGCAGGCTCCATCAGATCGCCACAGATACACGGTACTCCTACATTGTCCCTTAAGAATCCCGGAATAGCCTGGTTTTTTGCCCCATGCGCCATCATCAGCTGCAGGGCATTCCCTAATGCCTCAATGTCAGCCGGAAAATCCTGTCTTAACGCAGGATATCTCCTGTAAAGGCCTTTGTTGCGGATAAACTTTAATGGATTCTGTGTATATTCTTCGATTTCATCTTCGTTGATGATCTTATTGTCTTGATGCTGAATCGTGATACCGTCTTTGGAAAAAAAGAACGCACTGTATCCAAGGGAGTCGTACATCGGGAGCGGACGGTTCATGCCAAATAATGACGTGGCATCAAAGTCGATATCCAAAAGGTGTTTCGCGTAGACTTCGAACTCCTTCTCCATGGAAGTAAAGGTCGTATCTGCTGTTTCTCCCGCATATGCGATCGCCCAGGTCTGACCCATGGATACAACCGGCACATAATCTACTTTTTCATGATTGGCAGCCGCTTTGATCGTGGCCAGGTTTCTATCATATTTTTCCTGATAAGTCATTTTCCTACCTCCTTAAGCCGTTGCCCATGTCTGACAAATTCTCACTGTATCCTGCGGATTATAAGCCCATGCATCTGCGCCTACCTCTTCTTTCACAGCCTCATTCACAGGTGCTCCGCCTATAATGACCTTAACATCCAGACCGGATTCTTTCAGTAATGCGATTGTGCGGCGCATTCCACCAATCGCGATTGTCAGGACGCCCGACAATGCAACGATCTTGATATTGTTTTCTTTTGCAGTTTCGACAACCTTTTCCGCCGGCGTATCGATACCAAGATCGATCACCTCAAACCCGCCGGCTTCCAGCATGCCTCTTACGATATTTTTTCCGATATCATGAAGGTCTCCTTCAACCGTACACAGAATCATCTTTCCCATATTCGTTCCAGTTTCTCCTGCTAATGCCGGCTTC
The DNA here is from genome assembly GCA_017536965.1 of Lachnospiraceae bacterium. Taxonomy (GTDB): domain Bacteria; phylum Bacillota; class Clostridia; order Lachnospirales; family Lachnospiraceae; genus RGIG5612. The sequence continues at coordinate 5,630 of JAFWCK010000135.1, forward strand.
AGGACCTTCACTGCTTCAGACATCAGTTCTCCGGCAAATACCAGATCAGAAATAAAATATTCGCCTGTCTCAAAACGCTCTCCTACAATATCCAGTCCTTTCTGACATTCTGCCATTGCTTCTGCAGCCTGACCGCCTCCGTCTTCCATGACTTTTTTCAAGGAATCAAGCATTTCCTCTTCTTCTAATTCGCCTACGCTCTCCGCAAGAGTTGTTAAATCCACCATGACTGTTACTCCTTTCCTTTGAACAATTTGAAATTAAATGACAATAAAAAACTGT
>JAFWCK010000020.1 GCA_017536965.1 Lachnospiraceae bacterium
GAAACGCTTTCAAAGCAGTCAGATCATTACTGTTTTTCAGGTAAACGGCCTCCGGAATGCCCTCAACGTCTCTCACCTGGCAGGAATCTTCTTCCAGCAGAGCAAGGATTTCATCTTTTTTCTTTTCTTTCAGGTTCAGTCTTGCACACACCCACTTATCCGGCTTGTTCGCAGCCTCAAAAAAGAGGGTGGCGGCCTCCTGCCCTTCCTGCTTTACCATTCGGTCATAAAGCCACTTTGGTTCGCTCAGGCGGACATATTCCGGTATATTTTCAGGAAGCGGTCCTCTTTGCACGTTTCGCAGAACAGCATTTACAAAGCCTTTCAGATTTCGGAATCCTCTCTTTTCCGCCAGGCGAACACCTTCATAAATAGCAGCGCGGTCCGGCACACTGTCCATAAACAACATCTGATACAGACTCATCCGCAAAATATTCCAGATGACTGGTTTTGTTTTCTTCCTCCCGCCTTTGACAAACGGTTCAAGAATATGATCCAGATACAGGATCTGTTCCAGTGTCCCCCGGAAAAGACGTTCTACAAATGCCTTTTCCTGCGGATCCAGATCATATCTGGAAAAAGCATCCTGAATCAGAATGTGGCTGAAACCTTGTTTTTCCATGGTTTCAACCAGCATTGTTAGAACGATATTTCTTAAATCCTGTTTCTGCTTCTGTCCCATTTTTATCCGAAATGCATCCCTGTTTCTATCTTTTTCCCGCGCAGAAATTCTTCGATCGACATACGCTTCTTTCCTTCGATCTGCACTTCTTTCAACGCCAGAACACCACTCCCGCACTGTACGAGCAGGCTCTTTTTATCTACAAAAACAACCGTTCCCGGCTCTTCGGCAGTTTCTTTTTCATAATCAAATACATCGGCTGCCCAGATCTTAAAGGTCTTATTATCCAGGGAAGTATATGCCGATGGCCATGGTGCATAGGCACGAACCATTCTTTCAATCTTTTCAGCCGGATCAGAAAAATCAATTCTGCCTTCTTCCTTTGTGATCTGTCTGATATAAGTAGCCTGTTCTTCCGTCTGCACAGTTTCCTTTACTGTACCGTTTTCCATTTGTTCGATCACTGAAAGCAAAAGCTTTGCGCCAAGGGCTGCCAACTTCGGCTCCAGCGATGGAACTGTCTCTTTTGGATCCAGCACTATTTCTTCCTGTGCCAGAATATTTCCAGCATCCAGCTGTTGAGCCAGGCGCATAATAGAGGTTCCCGTTTTGGCATCACCATTTAGGATCGGTCCCACGATAGGGGCAGCTCCTCTGTATTTTGGGAGAAGGGACGGGTGGATATTGATGCATCCATACGGAGCCAGATCCATAATCTCCTGCGGGATCTTCTGCCCATAAGAAGCAACCACAAATAAATCCGGTTTTAGTTTCTGAATCTGTTTTTGGACTTCTTCTGCACGGATCTGCTCTGGTTGAAGAATCGGGAGATTCCATCTCAGTGCCGCTTCCTTCACCGGAGAAAAACGAATATTTTTTCCTCTTCCACTCCCTTTGTCCGGCTGCGTAATGACAGCCAGGATCTCATGCCCTTTTTCTTTCAAGGCATCCAGAGCTGGTACAGCCAGATCAGATGTTCCGATAAAAATGATCTTCATTCTTATGCTTCCTCTTGTGGTGTGATATCTGCTTCCTCTTCCAGCAGTTCTTCTTCCTCATCTAAAGGCATGATTTCCGAAACGTCATGCAGTTCGCCTTCTACTTTATCTGTATAAAGGATCCCATCCATATGGTCACACTCATGGCAAATAGCACGTGCAAACAAGCCCTCTGCTTCCAGCTCGTATGGTTCCAGATTCCGGTCAAAAGCTTTCAAAGTGATATGGAACGGTCTTGTGACCAGTCCAAATTTCCCAGGGACAGAAAGGCAGCCTTCGTTATCCGTTTCCTCATCCCCTTCCCGCGGAATGATCTCGGGGTTGATAATAACAAGATCTTCTCCATTATTATGAATTAACGGATTGATCTCCACCGGTTCCATTACTTCGTTTTCCTCTTCTCCTTCTGCAGGTTCCGGCAGTTCGATTTCCGGTGGTTCCACTGTCACGATGCAGATACGTTTCAGAACACCAACCTGTACTGCTGCCAATCCGATACCATTATTTTCATGAACGGTTTCGATCATATCATCTATTAGTTCTGCTGTTCTTGGTGTGATTTCCTTTACGACTTTGGATTTTTTTCTTAAAATCTCATCGTCGTCTACTCGGATATTTCTAAGTGCCATGGTTACCCCTTTCTGTTTCCCATCATGGAAAAGTCAAATGTGATACTGATCTGTTTATCTGGATTTTCCTCCATATATGTCTCAATGGTATCTTTGATATCCGTCAGATCAGAATAATCTTCTGCTTTCAGATAGATCATCTTTCTATATTTATCATTGATCTTTGCAATCACGTCTTCACTTGGTCCAATCTTCTGGATCTTATTCTGCGCAGCTCTGGCTGCTTCCTTTGCCCGTATTCTCCGTTCGATCAGCAAATTGATCTCATTGCATTTTTGAGTCAGATGCGTTTCATTTTCACAGGCAAACAGAATTCCCAGCATATTGATGACCGGAGGATATCCTAAAAGTTTGCGGTATGATAGCTCATACTTGTAGAACTCTTTATAATTCTGTTCTGCTCCAAGACGCACTGCATAGTTTTCCGGAGAGTAGGTCTGAATGATCACTTCGCCTTTTTTAGCCCCTCTGCCCGCCCTGCCGGCTGCCTGGGTCAGAAGCTGAAACGTTCTTTCTGCTGCCATATAATCGGAATTGTACAGCGAAAGATCTGCTGCCAGAATTCCTACGAGGGTCACATTTGGAAAATCATGTCCTTTGACGATCATCTGTGTTCCGATCAGGATATCTGCCTCCTGATTGGCAAATGCAGACAGGATCTCCTCGTGTCCCTGTTTTTTCTTTGTGGTATCGGCATCCATCCTAAGCGTGACTGCCTGCGGATACCTTTTATTGATCTCTTCTTCTACTTTCTGCGTCCCCGTACCAAACGTTCCGATATATTTGGATCCGCAGGAAGGGCAGGTTTTTACCATTGAGGTCTCATATCCGCAGTAATGGCACATCAGCTTTCCATTTCTGTGATACTTCAGCGAAACATCGCAGTGCGGGCATTTGATCGCCGTCCCGCAGTTTCTGCAGGACACAAAGCTGGAATAACCTCTTCGATTGATAAAAAGGATGATCTGTTCTTTCTTTTCCAACCTGTCTAATATCAATTCATCCAGCTTGCGGCTGACCATACTGCGGTTGCCTGCATTTAGTTCATCACGCAGATCAACGATCTGCACATCCGGAAGTGACGCGCCCGTTGCCCGATGTTCCAGGTTATACAGCTGGTACTCTCCCTGCTCTGCTTTATAAAAGCTTTCCACGGATGGGGTTGCAGATCCTAATACCACAAACCCTCTGGAAAGTCGTGCTCTTTCGATTGCCACTTCTCTGGATATATAGCGGGGAACATTCTCATTCTTATAGGTGCCCTCATGTTCCTCGTCAATAATGATCACACCCAGATTTGGAAATGGAGAGAACAAAGCGGAACGCGGCCCGATAATAATATCTACCTGCCCCCGTTTTGCCTTCTCCAGCTGATCATGCTTTTGTGCCTGCGTCAGCTTGGAATGGATGACAGAGATCCTCTCACCAAATTTTTTATAAAACCGCAGAACTGTCTGGAATGTCAGAGCAATTTCCGGTATCAGGACGATCGCCTGTTTTTTTTCTTTTATGACTTTATCGATAATATCAATATAAATCTCTGTTTTTCCGGAGCCTGTCACCCCGCGGATCAGAGAAGGTCTCAGGTCGCCGTTCTGATATCTGTTCCAGATATCCTCTGCAATCCTTTTCTGTTCCGGATTCAGGGTTATGGTGTACTCCTGCTTATCCTTCATATGAAAAGCATCCCGCAGGTTTTCTTTTATATCGATACGGATCAGTTGTTCTTTTTCCAGCGCCGAAAGAGTTGGTCTGGCAATATTCAGTTTATCCCTGACGATTTCATAAGGCAGGATCGATTCTTTTTCCAGTTCCTGTAGAAGGCGCAGTTTGGCTACGCTGCGTTTATCTTTACTGTATTTTTCGATCGCTTCCTGAAGCGTCCTCTCATCTGCTGTCAGAGAAATATATTTTTCCTGTACCGGATCTGCACTTTTCTTGACCGGCAGGACCGTCTTCAGCGCCTGGTTCATAGTGGAACCATAGTTGGTTTTTATATAATAAGCCAGAGCGATCATATCTCCGTCTGCAGAAGTGGATTTTTCTACTACAGAGAGAATACTCTTTAACTGCTCTTTGGCAAAATCCGCCTGTTCTTTCATGCCGATCACGAACCCGCTGATCTGCTTATTGCCTCTGCCAAACGGAACGAAGACCTGGCTTCCGCAGTGGATCTGCTCTTCCAGATGTGCAGGGATGATATATTCAAATGGCCGGTCGACTTTCTCATGCGAAATATCGACGATCACATCTGCATATTTACTCATTCGGATATCCTGTCTCTTCCAGGATCTCACGGATGATCACGCGTTCATCAAACGGTGTCTTCACGCCATTCTTATCCTGATAATCCTCATGCCCCTTCCCAAGGAGCAGAACGATATCTCCTTCCCGGGCATTCAGAATGCTGTATTTAATTGCTTCTTTCCGATCTGGAATAATAATGTATTCTCCATCTGTTTTGCTGATCCCGGTCACGATATCTGCAATAATATCTTCACATTTTTCCAGACGGGAATTGTCTTCTGTCAGGATGGAGAAATCAGCATACTTTCCGCTTGTCTCTCCCATCTCAAAACGACGCAGTTTGGAACGGTTTCCGCCACAGCCAAACAGAGATACGATCCGTTTCGGATTATATTTCCGCATTGCAAGAAGGATGTGCTCCATTGCCATCGCATTATGCGCGTAATCGATCAACAGCGTGAACTTCGGAGAAATCTTAACTTGCTCCATCCTGCCTTTCACCTGCACATGAAGAAATGCTTCTTTCATGATCTGCAGGTCAATACCGATCGCATGGGCCGTAATAAGCGCTGCCAGCGCATTGTAAACAGAAAACTCTCCTGGTGCGCTGATCTTAAACTGATCATTGACCAATCCTTTGGTCCCAAATGACATACCAATAAAGTCGCCCTCTCTGAGATACTCTATATCTACTGCCTGCAGATCTGATTCGCTATGGCAGGAAAAAGTCCGGATCTCGCAGGTCGCGTCTTTGCTGACAGCTGGAAAGTGCTCGTCATCCACGTTGAAAAAACCTTTACGGCACTGTCTGAACAGAAGGCTCTTGCAGAAAACATATTCTTCAAAGTCCTTATGCTCTGCTCCGCCGATATGGTCCGGACTCAGGTTTGTAAATATCGCATAATCAAATGTGATTCCGGCGACCCGGTTGAGCTTCAGTGCCTGGGAAGAAACTTCCATCACGCAGTACTCACAGCCGTTTTCCACCATTTTTGCAAAGAACGATTCCACATCATAAGACTCCGGAGTGGTTGTCTCTGTCTTGATAAACTCTCCTCCGACATCCGCACCAACGGTGCCGATGGTTCCGGTCTTATGACCTGCCTTTTCTAAAATAGTCTGCAGAAAGCTGGTGATACTGGTTTTTCCTTTCGTCCCGGTAATTCCGATCGTCGTCATCTTTTTTGCCGGCTGATCAAAATACTGAGCGCTGGCTAATGCCAGTGCGTATCGGGTGTCAGCCGTCTGGATCACCGTGATATTTTTATCTGCCGCTTCCGCAAGAGCCGGTACTTCGGAAGGATCTTTTTGAATAATAATGACTGCCGCGCCTTTTTGGATCACATCCTGCACATAATCATGTCCGTCAGAATTTGCTCCAATAAAACAGAAGAAGGCGCAGCCTTCCTTTGCTTTCCGGGAGTCGATCACAAGGTCGGTGACTCGGATCTCATCCGTTCCCGTGATTACGGTATAGGTTACATCTTTCAATAATTGTTTCAGATCGTTCATTCTTCCTCCGCCATTTGGAACATTTCTTCAAAAGTGTAGGAGTCCACCAGGATCTCTCTTGGTTTCGCACCGTTAGCCGGGCCGATCGCTCCCATTTCCGTCAGCTGATCAATGATCCTCGCCGCACGGTTAAAACCGATGCTGAATCTTCTTTGCAGCATTGAGGAGGATGCCTTTCCCATTTCGATGCAGAGCAGTCCTGCTTCATACAGATATTCATCCATCTTATCTGCACTGCTTTCCTCGCTGCTTCCGGCTGAGGAGGCTCCTGCCTGCGCATTATTCATATAATCCTGGATCTGCTGGTTCTCTTCTTCGTAATAATCCGAGGAATTATGAGCTTTCAGGAACTTCACCACATCATTAACTTCTTTTTCCGTTACCAGCGCACCCTGGACGCGGACCGGCTTCACCATGCCATTCGGATGGAACAGCATATCACCATGTCCTAATAATTCTTCTGCACCCTTCATGTCCAGAATAATACGAGATTCCAGGCTGGTCGTAACACGCAGTGCAACTTTCGATGGGATATTAGCCTTGATCAGACCGGTAATGACATTCGCAGAAGGCCTCTGTGTCGCAATGATCAGATGGATACCTGCTGCACGGGCGAGCTGCGCAATACGGATGATCAGGCTTTCGACTTCTTTTGCCGCTGTCAGCATCAGATCGGCCAGCTCATCGATCACGATCACGATCTGCTGCATCCGTTTCGGATTGGTCTCTTCGCTGCTGATCAGGCCCCTGTCAAATTTATTATTGTAGCTCTTAATATCGTTCACACCGGACATCTGCATTCTGAGATACCGGTTATCCATTTCATTAACGACCCAGCGCAGTGTACTGACAGCCTGTCCCGGATCAGTCACGACATCTTTCATCATATGCGGAATTCCATTGAAAGCATTAAACTCCACTTTTTTAGGATCCACAATGATCATGCCCACTTCCGATGGCTTTGCACGGAAAAGAATGGTCATGATAAGGGATTTCGTAAAGACAGATTTACCGGATCCTGTCGTTCCGCCGATCAGAAGATGCGGCATCGCGTCTATATCGGAAACAACAACATTTCCACTGATATCAATGCCTGCCGCCATCGCTATCTTGGATGGATGGCTCATAAGCTTTTCATCTTCTAACAGATCCCGCATCATAACTTTCTGTGTGCTCTGGTTCGGGATTTCAATACCGATTGCTGCCCTGCCCGGAATCGGTGCTTCGATCCGGATATCCGGGACTGCCAGGTTCAGCTTCAGGTCATCTGCCAAAGATGTGAATTTATTGACACGGACGCCCATCTCCGGCTGCAGTTCAAAGCGGGTCACGGACGGACCGGCCTGCATATCGATCACTTTTGCATATGCGCCATACTGGTTCAAAACCATTTCCAGATTGGCTGCCATCTTATTCAGTTCCGCCTTGGAAACCATGGCACTTCTGCCTTTACCTTTACTTAAGAGATCGATCGGCGGGAATACATAGGCTTCCGGTTTCGCTTTTGGTTTTACAGCTGTCTGCTTAACATTAGCAGCTGCTTCTTTCTTTTCCTTTGGTTCTGCTGCCTTCATCTCGGTAGCAAGAGTAACTTTGGAACCAGGTTTTTTCCCGGTTCTTCCTGTCTGTGTCTTAGGTTCTTTCCCCAGAGGAAACGCCTCAAGAGTTTCTCCTGGTTCCTCTTCTGCCATAACCTCCGTCACCTGGATCGGTTTAGAGATGATCTCTTCTTCCATCTCCGGTCTGACCGGACGTGCATGGGTGATCTCGCGGATCTCATCCTCCGGAGCGATCGGCTTAAAGGTACCTACATCAGCTATGCCTTTTGCCTTAGCATGCGTACGTTTTGTCTGTACGGAACCATTTCTGAGAGGCATGGCTTTCTTCTCCGACCTGCGGATGGCTGCTCTTTGTCTTCCTTTTCCCGGAGCATGAACGATCCGGATCGTAACACCTTCCTCAGACTGAGTCTCGTAAACCGTTTCTTCTTCCTGTCTGCGGGAAAGGAAACGGGAACGTGGTACAACAACCTTATCTGGCTGCTCCTCCTCATCCTCTTCGTCATCCTCATCTTCATCATAATCATCATAGTCCTTTTCTCTGGCGCGAACTCTTGTAAAAAGACTTTTTATGCTCGCTAACAGCGGGATCTCACAAATGATAAGCAGACAGATGATCATCGCAAGGATCACAATGATATAGGCTCCAACAATACCCACGGCTTTGGCAAGTGCAAAAGAAAACAGTCCGCCGATGATGCCTCCGCCGATGCCATTCCGGGCACAATCCGTGAAATAAGAAAGAATGCCTGCATCCAGGAACCCTTTAAAGGAGATCATATGGACAAATGCGCACAGGCAGACAAAGAAAATGATGCCGCAGACCAGTTTGCTGGTCCTTTTATCTTTTTGCAGGATACAATAGATGACGGCCATGGCCCCGATCAGCGGGAACACATAAGCCATTAATCCAAACAGGCCGAAAAGGGCATATCGAACCCAGCCGCCAATCTTTCCAAGCACATTTAATGTGCACAATTCCAAAAGGAAAGCTACGGCTGCCGTAATGATGATATGGATCTCTTTATTTGATTTTTTCTGTTGTTTCTTCACTTTTCGCATCAGTATATTTTACTATTTTTTGAGCCTTTATTCAACACTCTTTAAGGAGGTCGCCATATCTATCTTCTTTAATTTAAAGTGTACGATAAGATTGACTATGACAGTAAAAGCAATAGCGATCAATATACTCTTTACGAAACTCATGGCAAAGATCTGCCGTCCGAACATCACGATGTCTACTTCGACTGTGGTAACCACAAACCGATTCAGGAAATAACCGCCCAGAATACCCAGCGCGATCCCGATGATCGTGATCAGCACATTTTCCCGGTAGATATACTGACTCAGCTCGATATCATAGAACCCCAGCACTTTCAGCGTCGCAAGTTCCCGTCTTCTCTCGCTGATATTGATATTATTCAGATTATACAGAACCACAAACGTCAAAGCCCCGGCACAGATGATCAAAACCCAGGTGATGGAGTCGAGGCTTTTCAGCATGTCTGCAAATTTATCCTTCATGGTTGAGATGCTGGCTACGCCTCCAACCGCATCATAAGTCAGGTATTCATTTCCCAGTTCATCCGGATCTATTTCCGTTCCCTCTCTGTTTACAACCGTAACGGCATTATACTCCGGCATAGATCCATAAAGCTTTTCATATAAAACCGGTGTCATGTAGATGTAATGATAGATATAATTCTCAGCAATCTTACCTATCGTTACCTTTTTCGGGTCTTTCTGCCCAACGGAGATCGTCAGCTCATCTCCTTCTTTCACATTCAGTACATTGGCCATTTTTTCTGTAATAATGACCTTTGTATCATTCAAAGAAAACTGCTCTTTTGTTTTCCGGTCTTTCAAAATAATGTTCTGATCCATTTTAGACGGATCTTCCGGGACAAAGATAAAGCAGGACAGGACTTCCTCCGAATTCTCTGATTCGCAGTCGATCGAGGTCTGATAGATATACAGATGGCTGTCAAACCGCAGATCACTCTGCAGCACATCATCCAACTCTTTCCGGTTTCGTTCCGTAGCATCCTGATCGATACTGATCACCTCATCATACAGGCAGATATCTCCATATTGTGCATACAAGATCGTATTGATCGCATCTTTCAGCCCAAAGCCCACCAACAGCAGCGCAGTGGACCCGCAAATACCAAACAGAGTCATAAAAAGCCTTTTTTTGTAGCGGACAAAATTCCGAAGTGCATTTTTCCAGGTGAACCGGATTTTTCTCCACAAAGAAGGAATTCGTTCCAATAGAAGTTTTCTGGCCTGTTTTGGAGAAACCGGGCGCATGAGGGAAGCAGGAACCTCCATCAGGGATTTGGTACAGGCAAACAACGTTGCTGCCATAATGCAGACAAGCGCCGCCCCGCCGGCTACCAGACAATGTTCCAGAGAATATGGGTAAACAAGTACCTCAATATTCGGATACAGTAGTTTATACACATGAAGGATGACGTATGGAAGAACTTTACTGCCTACCAACGCGCCTCCAACAGATCCCAGTGCCGTTGCCAGAAATGCATACAGGAGGTACTTTCGCATGATGGATGCTTTTCCGTATCCCAGCGCTTTCAAAGTACCGATCGTGGTCCTCTCTTCATCCACCATACGTGTCATGGTTGTCAGGCATACCAATGCGGCGACAATAAAGAAGATGACCGGGAAGACCTTTCCAATGTTTCCGATCCGTTCTGCGTCGGATTTGTAAGAGGAATATTCTGTCAGATAATTGCGGTTCAGGACATACCATTCCGAGCGCTCGATTTTTGAGATCTGCTGCTCAGCTTCGTCTAATTCTTCTTCTGCTTCTTTCAGCTTTGCTTCACCATCAGCAATTTCTTTTTCAGCATCTTTAAGTTTTTTCTCTCCGTCCTCTATTTCTTTTTTGGCCGAAGCGACATCTGCTTCCGCCTGATAAAGCTGGCTCTTTGCATTTTCCAGTTCCGCCTCTTTTGCGGTAATCTGAGCCCAGGCTTCATCCAGCTGCCGCTGCCCATCGGCAATCTTTGCATCCACTTCTGCTTTCAGCCCATTGATGATCTCGTTCAGACCATCCAGTCCGACATATTCGCCGGTCATTTCATAAATAAACTGTTTGATCTCCTCGATTGCTTCGGAATCAATTGGAAAATGCTCTTCTACATAGTTTTTTACGTATTCCAATTCCTGCAGATGGAAGCTGATTTCTGCCTCTGCCACAGCCTTCTGGATCAAAAATTCCTGCTTTGCTTCTTCATACTGCTTTTTTGCATCATCCAAGGCAGCCTGCCCGGTATTGACCTGTGCCCATCCGCTCTCAATCTGTGCAGTTCCGCTGTTTACCTGTGCCTTTGCATCTTCCAGTTTTTGTTTTCCATCCGCATACTCTTTTTTGGCATCGTCCAGCTTCTTTTTTCCGTCTTCGTATTCCTTTTTCGCTTCATCCAGCTTTTCATTTGCCTCACTGATCACACTGTCATAACGGATTTTTTCCTGTACCGGAGCAATCTCTTTGATCTGATCCGTTTCCTCTTTGATCAGATCTGTATAAGCATCAGAATAGCACTGCAGGTCCTTTGCTCCATCGACCAGAATATCGGCTTCCGTATATACATCCAGCAGAAATACTTCCGGCTTTACGATCATCAGACCTTCCACGCGGCCGGATCCAATCGCTGAATTACCCATAGACATGGAAAGATAAGCTGAAGAAACAAAGCTGCCCGTGACCACAAACTTGTTTTCTGCAATGACTTCCAGCGGATCGGTATCGTTTCCGGAAAACAGTTCTATTTCGCTGCCGATCCTGTAATCCCGCATACGCATATAATAATCATCGATCAGACATTCATTTTCTTTCTGCGGCATTTTGCCGGACTTCAGAACAATATCGTTGATTCCGTCCGTCTGCGCCATCACATGGACGACGTACTGCTGATCATCTAATTTGCAGAGGAAATCGTACCCATAGGTACCAATGACCTTTTCTACGCCTTTTACTTTGGATAATGCCCGGACATCGTCTTCTGTGATACCCAGGGCAGACATGACACGGATATCGGCCAGATTTGTCTGGTCATAAAAGGTATCTGCGCTGACCTGCATATCCGGATGGCATGACCGGATACCGGCGTAAAAAGCGACTCCGATGAACACAATAAGAAAAAGGGACACAAACCGTCCCACAGAATTTTTGATTTCACGAAATACATCCTTGTGGAGTATCTTCAATGCCTTTTTCCTACCATTCTATTTCGTCAATGGAAACTGGAGATTCATTCATTTCTACCTTTTCCACTTTTCCGTTTTTAATATTGATGATGCGGTCAGCCATCGGCGCGATCGCCTGGTTATGGGTGATCACGATAACTGTCATTTCTTTTTCCTTACACATATCAGAAAGCAGTTTCAGGATCGTCTTGCCTGTATTGTAATCTAATGCACCGGTCGGCTCATCGCAAAGCATCAGCTTTGGATTTTTTGCCAACGCACGGGCAATTGAGACTCTCTGCTGTTCTCCTCCGGAAAGCTGTGCCGGGAAGTTATCCAACCGGTCCGAAAGACCCACTTCCTCCATGATATCTTTCGCATTCAGTGGGTTCTTACTGATCTGGTTTGCCAGTTCCACATTTTCCAACGCTGTAAAGTTTGGCACCAGATTATAAAACTGAAAAACAAAGCCGACATCAAACCGGCGGTATTTTGTCAGCTGTTTTGCATTATATTTGGAAATATCAGCTCCATCCACCCAGATTTCTCCGGACGTAATGGTATCCATTCCTCCCAGCATATTCAGGACCGTCGTTTTCCCGGCACCGGATGGTCCCACAATTACGACAAATTCTCCTTTTTCGATCTCAAAACTCATTCCGTCAACTGCACGCAGTGTGACGGCGCCGGAAGAGGCATATTCCTTTACAACATTTTTCAGTTCTATATAGCTCATAATTCTCTGATGAACGCCTTTTTTTCAGACTTTTTTACCTGAAAATTATAAACGTCGGCATTGCGAAATGCAATGCCGACATCCATACAGCAATATAGCTGATTCTGATTATTCAACTTCCTCCGTTGTTTCTTTTTGAGCTTCTTTCTTCTGCTCTTTCTGCATGTCTCTGTTTGCATCTTTGATGCTGAAGGAAACTCTGCCCATCTTGTCTTTGCCCATACATTTAGCTTTGACCACATCGCCTAATGTAAGAACATCCTCTACATGATTGATCCTTGTCGGAGCGATCTTGGAGATATGGACCATGCCTTCTTTCCCCGGTGCAAACTCGAGGAATGCGCCAAAGTCTTTGATAGAAACAACGGTACCTTCGTAGATCCGGCCCTCTTCAAACTCAGAAACGATCGTATCGATCATATCGCGTGCTTCTTCCAGTTTATCTTTTTCAACACCGCAGATAGAAACCAGGCCGTCATCGTTGATATCGATCTTCACGCCGGTTCTTGCAATGATCTCGTTGATGACCTTGCCCTGCTTACCAACCACATCACCGATCTTATCCGGATCGATCTGCATGCTGATGATCTTCGGAGCATATTTGCCCACTTCTTTTCTTGGCTCCGCAATGACTGGAAGCATGACTTCGTGCAGGATATAGGTTCTTGCCTGTTTTGCTCTGGCAATTGCCTCTTCTACGATAGCTCTTGTCAGACCATGGATCTTAATATCCATCTGGATCGCCGTAATTCCAACATCCGTACCTGCGACCTTAAAGTCCATGTCACCGAAGAAATCTTCCAGACCCTGGATATCTGTCAGTACCAGATAATCATCATCAGAGTCCCCGGTTACCAGACCACAGGAAATACCTGCTACCGGACGTTTGATCGGAACACCTGCTGCCATAAGACTGAGGGTAGATGCACATACAGATGCCTGGCTGGTAGAACCGTTTGATTCAAATGTTTCTGAAACCAGCCGCAGTGCATATGGGAATTCCTGCTCGCTCGGAAGGACCGGCAGAAGTGCTCTTTCAGCCAATGCGCCATGACCGATCTCACGACGTCCCGGGCTGCGGTTTGGTTTTGCTTCTCCAACGGAATATCCTGGGAAATTGTACTGATGCATATATCTCTTGGAAGTAACATGTACATCCAGACCATCAATTTTCTGTGCTTCACTTAACGGCCCCAAAGTGGTAGCTGTCATGATCTGTGTCTGTCCACGGGTGAACATACCCGATCCATGTGCTCTTGGAAGCAGATCAATTTCTGCAGAAAGCGGACGGATCTGGTCGATTGCACGGCCATCCGGACGTTTGTGGTCTTTCAGGATCATTTTACGGACAGTTTTTTTCTGGTAAGCATAAATAGCTTCCCCAACATAGTCCAGCCAGTCTTCATGCTCTTCGGCAAATGCTTCTTCTACCTTTTCGGTGACCTTTGCGATATTAGCGTCACGAACCTGCTTTTCATCAGCAAAAACAGCTTCTTCCATTTCTTCTGCAGGAACTAACTTTTCGATTGCTTCTGCGACTTCTTCCGGGATCACATGACGCTCATACTCATGTTTTTCTTTGCCGACTTCTGCGATGATCTTAGCGAAGAATGCGTTGACCTCTTTATTCAGTTCATGTGCGGCAAAAATGGCCTCTACCATTTTATCTTCCGGAACTTCTTTTGCACCAGCTTCGATCATGATGACTTTTTCCGGTGTAGATGCAACCGTCAGAGAAAGATCGGTTGCCAGTTTTTCTTCTTCATTCGGATTGAAAACCAGTTTTCCGTCTACAAGGCCGACCTGCGTCATGGCGACCGGACCATCAAACGGAATATCTGAAATGCAGGTTGCCAGTGCGCTTCCTAACATAGCTGTAAGCTCTGCGGAGCAGTCCGGGTCCACACTCATGACCAGGTTGTTTAATACAACATCGTTTCTGTAATCCTTCGGGAACAGCGGACGCATTGGACGGTCAATGACACGGCTGGTTAAGATAGCATTGTCGGATGGACGTCCTTCTCTTCTTGTAAAGCCTCCCGGGATCTTGCCGACAGAATACATTTTTTCTTCAAAATCCACACTCAGCGGGAAGAAATCGATGCCATCACGTGGTTTTTCCGATGCAGTTGCAGTAGACAGAACTACGGTATCTCCATAGTGCATCAGGACAGCGCCGTTAGCCTGTGCTGCTACACGGCCGATCTCTGCCTTCAATGTTCTGCCTGCCAGTTCCATTTCAAACGTTTTAAATTCTTTGCTCATTTGTTCTCCTTCTTCTGGGCGGTATGCCCCGTTTTTGTTCTACTATTCCTTCTACGTCCAGGCCATATGCCTACATAACAATAGACTTTAAGGAAATTCCCTAAAGTCTATTGGAACATGCTTGTGAATTATTTTCTGATACCAAGTTTTTCGATCAGTTCACGGTAAGCGTTGATGTCTTTTTTCATCAGGTAATCCAGAAGACCTCTTCTCTTACCTACCATCTTCAGAAGGCCTCTTCTGGAGTGGTGATCCTTCTGATGTGTTTTCAGATGCTCAGTCAGCTCTTTGATCCGGTATGAAAGGATCGCAACCTGAACCTCTGTAGATCCCGTATCTTCCGGTGTCTTGCCGAAATCCTTGATGATCTGTGCTTTTACTTCTTTTGTGATCATAATTAAAATCCTCCTTCATATTAAAACCGCCGTTTTCCGAGAAAAGGTTGGAGTATCCTTTTTCTAAGAAAAGGCTCACAGCCTGTATAGATTATCAGTAATTATACTGGTTGTCAATCAAAATATCTGAAAAACCCTTTGTTTATGCTATTTCCATGTATTCCGGTCGACCAGCAGAGGACGGGTTTTGGAATACATGATCTTCTGCCCGGAATACAGGCTGTAATAGCCGGACAGACGGAAACTGACGGCCGCAACGATCAGAAACAGCGGCAGACCGGAAAGGCCGAATAATTCAAAACAAAGAGCAATGCTGGCCAGCGGGCAGTTGGTCACACCACAGAAAACACCGCAGATGCCAAGTGCAGCTCCGGCTGCTGCCGGAAGTCCCAAAAAAGGGGCCGCAACCGCGCCAAACGTAGCGCCGACAAAGATCGTCGGGATAATCTCACCGCCCTTATAACAGGCTCCCAAAGTAATAGCCGTCAGGATCATTTTGATCAGGAAAGAATACCAGAGTGCCTGCCCGTTTAATGCCTGTTCGATCAAAGGACCCCCTGCCCCGTTGTAATCTCTGGTACCCAAAAGAAGGCTGATGCCGATCACCAGCGCGCCGCCCACAACAGTCCGCAGATACTGATTCTTCAGGAATTTCTTCAAATAATGCTCTGTTTTGTGCAGGATGATACAAAACACAACACTCAGTGCAGCGCAGAGAATACCCAGTGCGAGCGCAGAAAGACCGCTTAAAACTGACAAAGACGGGAAAGAGACCTTTGGATAGGACTCTGGGACATAACCGATCAAAGAGCCCATCAGTCCAGCTACCAGAGATGAAACGGCACACGGAACGATAGCAGAATAATGCAAAATGCCAATACTGACGACCTCCATCGCAAAAATGGTTGCTGTCAGTGGTGTTCCGAACATCGCAGAAAAGGCAGCGCTCATGCCGCACATCGTCATGATCATCACTTCCGTCTTGCCAAGCTTCAATGCTCTTGCAAAATTGGCGCCGATGCTGCCTCCAATCTGCAGGGCTGCACCTTCTCTGCCGGCACTGCCGCCCAGCAGATGTGTGATGGATGTGCCGACCGTGATCAGCGGCGTCATTCTGATAGGAAGCGTTTCATCCTCTGAAGAGATGGACTCCAGAACCCGGTTCGTTCCTTTTGGATCGTCTGCCTTCAAAAGATGGTAAAAGCCAACAATGGCAAGACCGCCAAGTGGCAGCAGGTAAAGAAGCCATGGATTCTGTGTCCGTATTCCAGTCAGGAAATTGATCAGCATGGCAAATGCACAGGCGTAAACACCAACGCCGATACCCAGAAGAACTGCCATGATCAGGCTCCGCAAAAAAACAAGCAGATCAAGACCTACTTTCTGCATATGTTCCTTTGCAAACAGGTGATCTTCCCCCTGTTCCTTAGGGCTGCTTTCCTCCCGGATTTGTGCCACCTCTTTTTCTTCTATTTTTTCCTGCTCTGTCTGATTCATGATGATCCTTTTCATTATCCTTATATTCGTAAGAGGCCGGAAAGAACCGGCCTCTTGAGAATACCATATTTGTCTGCGTCTGTCACAAGCTGCTTAGAATTTTCCGACTCTCGTCAGTTTCTTTGGCAGTTTTGGCATCTTGCCTTCCACAATAACAATTGCTTCTTCGTCACATGCCTCCACACATTTTCCGCAGCTTTCACACATATCCTGATCGATCATGTGAATGAAGCCTTTCTTTCCTTCGATGGCCATTTCATCACATTCGTCAATACAATCTGTACAGCCGGTACATTTATCCGGAAGGATCACATATGTTGCGCCCTTCTGGAAGCAGACGTTTGCCGGACAGGTCTTTCTCTTAATATGAGCGTCAAACTCATCAGCAAACAGCGTTATGGCATCGATCACTGCCTGTGGCCAGTTCTGGCCATATGGACAATAAGAGCCTTCTTTAATTAATTCACCGACTTCTTTCAGAAGATCAATGTCCGCAGGTTTTGCTTTTCCTGCAACCATTTCTTCGCAGATCGTCTTAAACTGCAGGGTTCCTTCTCTGCAGACCACACATTTTCCGCAGGAATAGTTCCATGTATTACCCAGATGTTTGATCAGCGTATCTACGATACATGCGCTCTTCGGGATCACATCTACACTGTCATAAAGGAAATCTGTACTGACTTCATACTCTCCCAGCTGTTCCGGAAGAATAAGTCTGCCTTTCAGGCCGCCTACCAGAACTGCCTTTGCGTCGGCTGCATCCACAACCTCGTTCAGTTTGGTTCCCATGGCGATCTCTTTGACTTCTCCATTGACGGTGATATGCTTGATATCCGTCCCTTTTGCCAGCCAGTATGCGCTTTCCACGGTAATGACATTCACTTCATTTTCGTCGTACTCAGCAATGTAATCATCCTGAATCATCGGTCTAGGGAGATTACCTTTCAGCTGCTGTGCGCAGGAATATGGATTATCCCCTGTCGGAGTACAGATGCCATAGCGGACATTGTCCAGGCCTTCTGCCTTTGCACCTTCCGGAAGAAGGAACAGGATCTTCGCACCGCTCATCTGTGCGAATTTTTCAGCCCCGCTCTTAACATCTTCCAGATGTCTCTCCAGAAAATGAGCAGCGTTTTTTTGATAGCAGTCATCTTTCAATGCACTGACAACTAACAGTTTTTCCATTACTGTTCACCTCCTTCTCCGACAGCTACATAGTCATTCCAGAATTTCTGAGGTGCCAGCTGGAGTCTCAGATCACACTGCAGGCAGCGTCCGGTCTCACAGAGAGCCTCATCACAGGTAAATCCTTCTGATACCGGAGCAAAGTCCATCTTACGTGCAGCTGCATCTCTTTCTGTCATTTCATTTCTTTCTATCTCTGCAAAACCATCGATCCTGCCGATATATGGATTTGCATAGCGCTCGGTCAAGGTTTCATCGATCATGCCGTCTCCACCCAGATACTGATCCATCAGGGAAGCCACGTCACGTCCGCCTGCGATCGCATCGATCAGGAACCGGGTTCCTGTGATCACATCGCCGGCAGAGAAAACACCATCCACGCTGGTCTTATATCCGCTTGCGCCGGTTGCCGGGTCAATCGGATAACCAAACTTGTTTAATTCAATGCCAAAGTCCTCCGTTAATCCTGTCACCTGTCCTGCAGCAAATACGATGGAATCACAAGGGATCACATAAGTGCTGTCCGGAATTGGTTCTTCAACCAGGGCTCTGGTTTCCGGATCAAAATGGAAACTGGAGATCTTATGGACCTGAAGTCCAGTGACTTTTCCGTCTCCCAGAATTGCCTCATTAGAATGAGAATCAAACAGATTGGTTCCTTCCTCTAATGCAGCATCTCTCTCTTCCGGTGATGCCTGGCTGGCATCTTTTTCCAGACAGATCACATTAACTGTCTTGCCCATACGGATCGCAGTACCAGCTACATCAAAAGCAACATTCCCGCCGCCGATGATATTTACGGTATCACCAAGATCGATTTCTTTATTCAATCTTTGTGCCTGCAGGATCTCAAGAGCAGAATAAACCTGCGGAAGATCTGATCCCGGAAGATAAGTCAGTTTCTTTCCAACGCTTGTTCCGATTGCTACCAAAACAGCATCATACTCTTTTTTCAGCTCTGCAGCATTATCAATTGGATGATCACAGATGATCTGAACACCAGAATCTTCGATCACTTTGATCTCATCCAAAACTGCTTTGGTCGGGATCCGGTATTCCGGCATACCGCTGGTCATATGACCGCCCGGAATATTTTTGGACTCGAAGACAGTCACATCATGACCTTTTTTATTCAGATAATATGCCGCTGTCAGACCGCAGGCACCGCCGCCGATCACAGCAACTTTCTTGCCCGTACGGTCAGCCACTTTCAAATATTTCTCTTTCCAGCTCTGTGTCTCATCATGCTCTGCAGCAAAACGTTTGATATTACGGATAGAAACAGGACTATTCAAATCTTTATGCTTGCATCCGTCTTCACAGCGATTATTGCAGACAAGACCTAACGCATGCGGGAATGGAACTTTCTCCCGAATGATAGCAACTGCTTTATCGCAATCGCCCTCATTCACTGCACGCAGATATGCAGGGATATCGATATGTGCCGGACACTCTCCCCGGCACGGAACCAGAGAAAGGTCTCTCGGGAGATCTTCACGGAATACGCCAACTTTGTCACGGATCGAACCCGTCGGGCAAACCTCCACGCAGGCACCGCAGAAACGGCAGTCTGCTTTGGCAAGAGATTCTCCGTCAATAACGACTCTCATTCTTCCGTCAACTTTTGCAAACTTCAATGCGCTAACGCCCCTCAGTTCACCGCACGCGCGGACACAACGTCCACAAAGGATACAGCGGTACATTTCATGGAGCATCAGCGGATTAGATTCATCTGCCGAAGCACGGATCTTCATTTCCCTAAGATTTCTGCCGGTATCTCCAACATATTGGGAAATAGATGCCAACTGGCATTTTCCGTATTTCGGGCAGCCTGTACACTCACTTGGATGTGTCTTAAACATAAAATCACAGGACAGCTTCCGGATCTTCTCCGCAAGCTCATCTTTTGTTTGAATGACCATCCCTTCTTTGACTTTTGTGGAACAGGATGTAATGACCCCATCAACACCTTCCTGTTTCACAACACAAAGCCGGCACCCTCCGTTTGGATGAAGATCTTCATGGTAACAAAGATGCGGGATATAGATCCCGTTATCCAGCGCCGCCTCAAGTACTGTCTTATTCTCGTCACAGGTGATCTGGCGGCCGTCAATTGTTAATCTCACTTCAGCCATATTGTTTCCTCATCTTTTCTTTCCTGTTTGTCTGTTACATTTTTTATTTTGACACAAGGCCAGCCTTATCTCAAGACCGGCCTTGCATTCTTTTATATCTGTTTAGGCAAACAAATAGGGATCACTGATACGTGATCAGTCTTCTTCACAATACTCTGCAGCACCCTGTCCTGCAAAACGTCCAGTGTTGACGCAGTATCCCATGGTGTTGCCTGGGAGCAGGAACATGTAGCTGTCACCGTAGATCGTACAAGTATCTGTTCCAGCTGCATAGAATCCAGGAATGACATTCCAGTCATCATCCAGAACCTCACAGTTTTCGTTGATCTTGATTCCGCCTAATGTACCATAGCCTGATGGACGGAAGAGACCTGCATAGAATGGACCTTTCTTGATCGGCTTCATGTACTTGGATGGTTTATAGAACAGCGTATCCTGGCTCTCGCACATATCATTGTACTCTTCTACTGTCTCAAGGAACTGGTCAACATCCTCGATACCGCATTTTTCTGCCAGTTCTTCCAGTGTATCAGCAATAACAACATCCGGGTTAGCCGGATCGTTTACGATATCCTGGCAAGCCTGCTCAAAGTCATCAATATCAGAAACATGATGTACGAAGTTCACAACGTCGAGACCTTTCTTTTTGTAGGTCTTGATGATATTGCTGTCGATGATGGAGAATCCGATCGCACCTTTCTGGATCTGGATTGCATTGCCAGTAAAGGTTGTGTTCTGCATCATTTCTTCGTTGATGAAACGTTTACCCTGAACATTGACTAAAAGATTCGGCTGCATGAAAACAACAGGGACAGACTGTACTCCCATATCAGAGTTTGGAAGAATGTAGATCTTCTCAACTGTCATTTCTGTTGTAGCTGCACCTGCTGCGATTGCCATCTTGATTCCTTCGCCTTTCAGGCCCGGGATGACAATGTTGAACAGGTCCTTACCAAAGGTATAACCCATGCGCTCTTTCATGTATTCTGGTGAATCTCCTGCACCACCGGTTGCAACGATAACGACTTTGCAGTCCACATGGATCTCTTCGCCATCTTTATCAACTGCATCTACTCCGCAGATCTTACCTTCTGCGTCTCTTAAGATCTTCTTTGCCGGTGTCTCGTAGAAGAATTCAGCACCATTCTCCTGAGCCTTGTCCAGCATAGCCTTGTTCATGATCGCACCACCGTTACGGCCGATGCCGCCATTTACAGCTACGATATGCCAGGTTGCTTCAGACTTCGGGAAATACTTGTATGCACCTGCAAATTCCACGCCAAGGTCTTCCAGCCATGCAATGGTTCCTGCAGAAGCTTCGAAATACTTCTTGACCATGTTTGCATCGACTCTCCAGTGTGTGTACTCCATGAACATCTTGAACGCTTTTTCCACATCAATATCGACCATCTGATCCTGCTGATGTCTGGTTCCGATGCCAAGCGGGCCCATGCCCATGTTTGCTGCGCCGCCGGAAACGTTCTGCTTTTCAAAAGCAATAACCTTTAAACCTGCCTCAGAAGCTTCTACAGAAGCAGCAAGACCTGCAGGGCCTGTTCCGATGATAACAACGTCTGCCTGTAAATTTTTCATAACAAATCTCCTTTAAAAATTCTCTATAGGCACGAAGCCTGATTACTTATCTGTACTGATGTCCATCCGTTTCGAATTTCGGCGGAATAAACGGAACCTGCAGCCAGGAATCATATTTTCCACCAGTATGAATGATATGTTTTCCATGATTGTCAGTATCCCAGCTCAGCGGCTCAAACCATCCCTCACGGATATAGTTGCCTGCGATCTGGATACGGAGTTTCTGTCCTTTGTGCCAGAAACGGCTGGAAGGAACGATTGCAATATCAACAGGAACGATCTCACCTGGTTTCAGCTTTTCTTCCTTCAGCTGTGCCTGTACCGGCCAGTATGGTTTTCCTTTGAATTTGTATTTTGCCATTTCTTCCGGCCAAAGCTCACGGCGGGAAACTCTCATCTTGCCCCATGCGCCCGGATGTGGCTCATTGAGTGTGGTCCACGGGAGCCAGTTGCCCTGGCTGTCTGCTTTCTGGATATTTACGAACATATCCATATCATCATGGCCATCAGCCTCAACCCACAGACGCAGCCACATATAGCCTGTCAGCTCTGTGTCTTCTTTGAATTCCATATCGAATTCAACTCTGTCGATATAGCCGTCTTCTGCTGTCTCGCCTACATAAGATACGCTGGACTCTACTGCAACCGGCTCATCCTGCATGGTCATGTTTGCTGCATCCAGATAATATTTTCTGTACTCCGTTCTCTTCAGCGGCCATTCATTTTCCGGTCTTCTGGACTGGAAATCATGATCCATAACGTCCATGACGTCAATTCTTACCTTCGGTGTCATCTCCCATCCATTATGGATATCTTTCAGATAACGGTCATAGAAACGCTTCAGGTCTTCCAGGTTTTCCGGTGAATAAGTATCCGGCCACTCAAAGTCTCTGTGTGCACGGAACCATTTCAGTCTGGATTTGCAGCGGATATAAGCTCTGGAAGAACCAGGCAGATGGAAATGAGACCATCCGGCTGTCTGATAAACCGGAATACGGACTTTATCAAACTCAGCAACTTTGTCATTCCAGTAACCGTTACGGAACGGGTACTTACGTGCCATAGCAACCTGATCATCAACTCCGCCAAGGCCTGTAACCTGAGCTGCGATAAATTCATTAAAGGAAAGTGCCGGGATACCACCCTCAAACAGAGAATCTGCATAAAGGTCTGTGGTGCACTCCCAAGGTGCAATACAGGTCAGATGCGGCGGACATTCAGCTGCAATACCCCACTGATGCATTGCAACACCGGAGTTGCCGGTCATACCTATCTTTCCGTTGCACCACTCCTGCTGTGCCAGCCATTCTACGAAATCATATCCATCTTCACGATCCTGGTGTGTGAACATATGGACATCGCCCTCTGAATGTCCAGCACCACGGACATCAACGTTTGCAACTGCATAGCCCTGATAGCACCAATAAGCTGGATCAGAACTTTCAAATTTTGCAAGCTTGGATACTGTGTGTGGCGGAACGCCCATGATCTGCCATTCACTCATTCCATCACCAGGTCTCTTACCAAACCAGCTCCAGGAAACGATACATGGAATCTTTTCTGTCAGATTCTTAGGAAGGAACAGGTCGGTATAGATCTTGCATCCGTCTCTCATAACTACTTCCACATCCTGATGACAGATAATGCCAGGTGCGGCTTCATAAGTTCTCTGGTTAAATGCAGGACAGAAACCCTGGCCCATGCGAGCCATCGGATCTGCGGACTGGGAAAGGTCGATCTCGTCCTGATTATCTACAGGCTGTCTGGCAACTCTGTAGATCGCTTCAATTTCTTCACCCTTAAAAACTTCTTTTTTTGTGATGAATCTTGCTTCTTCTGCCATATTTGAGTCCTCCAAATTGTCTTTAAACAATAAATACCTTAATAATTATATAAAAAAGCGTCCCTTGTTGACAACGGACACTTTTCAACATTCTGTTGATTATATAAGATTATTTGACTTTTTTTGCAAAGAACCAGCACACTGCTCCGATGATGCAGCCGATGCCCAGCATACAGGAAGTAAATTCATATCCTTTAAACTGGATCAGATACCCGAGCGCGATCCCTCCCAAAACGTTTCCAATCTGAAGGATCGTATTCTTTAAGGAGGTGACGATCGGAACATCGGATGGCACTTCCGCCAGATCACTTGCTGCTGCATTTGTCAGGCCGACGGTTCCTCTTGGGAAGGTTCCAAACAGTATCACATAAATAAAGATCAGATTAACAGGAAGTTTTGCAAGCAAAAACATAGCAAGAGAACAGACCAGAAATCCCACGATAGCGATCTTTCGCTTAGTACCCAGCTTATCTGCCAGAAAACCAATGACAAGCATAGAGGCAGTCCCCAGGATCGTCATCCAGCTGTATGTACTGGCAGCAACAGGGCGGTCCATTCCCTTCAGCATCAGGAAACGAACGACGTAGACACTGAAAACATTTGACACCAGTGTAAAGAAGATCAGCGCAACGGAGGTCAGCCAGACAGAAGGATTTTTATAAACTCGCAAAGTCTGTTCCCTGGTCGCCTTCTGCGAACTGGCAACGCCATGGGCTTTCAGGGAAGAAGGCACGATCAGCACCCAGATAATCGACGCCACAATATACATGGCTCCAAGGATGCCAAACACCATCTGAAACGTCATCCCGGTAGCACTCATCAGGGCCGTTCCACCTTTGGTGATCGCGATCTGGGGAAGAACAGCACTAACAACAAGAACGCTGGACCATAGTCCCTTCCGGTTGTCTGGTACCAGATTCAGGATCAGACTGTACCCGGCTAACATGATCAGGCCAGTCCCTGCCCCTTCTATCATCCTGCCAGCGACAAAGATCACATAACTTTGGGTTGTGATCTGCACGGAAACCCCAATGGCCGCAACCAGGAATCCCAAAGGAAATGTCCAACGGCAGGGAAACCTTCTTATCAAAAAACCCATTGGCACAGCTGCAAAAATAACAATCCAGTTCTGTGCCGTGGAAAGGTACCCATAAGAGCCTTCACTGATATGGAAATAATTCATGATCGCATCCTGCATCGGGATCAGTTTAAAGATCCCGAATCCGTAAACGATCATAAAAAACACCAGTGCTGCCAGAATCAGGCGAACCCTGGTTTTGCTGTATTGTGGTTCTTTTTCTTTGATTGCTTCTGCACTCATTTTTTATTTGATCTTTTTAGCGAGGATCCAGCAGATGGCTCCCAGGAAACATCCGCCTGCAAGAATATATGATGTAAAACTATATCCAGCATACTGGATCAGATATCCCATGCCTATGCCGCCCAAAACAGTCCCAACCTGCATGATCGTATTTTTCAAAGATTGAGCGATCGGAACATCAGACGGCACCTCCGTCAGCTCTCCGGTTGCTACATTAGTCAGTCCGACGATTGCCCGCGGGAACGTTCCGTAAATGATAACATAGATATAGATCAGGTTGACCGGGAGAAGCGGAAGAAGGATCAGCGCTGCGGTGCAGGCCAGATAAGACACAATAACGATCTTCCTTTTTGTCCCCAGTTTATCGGCCAGGATGCCGGAAAACAACATGGCAAAAATGCCTAAAATAGTCGTCCAGCTGTGAGCAGTGGCTGCCGCACCTCTCTCCATTCCTTTCAGCATCAGGAAGCGGATCACGTAGACGCTGAACGTCGTGCTTACTAAGATGTAGAAAACAAATGCGATCGATATAAGCCAGACAGAAGGGTTTTTATAAACACGTCTTGTCTGTTCTTTGGTTGCTTTCTGTGCACTTGCAGTACCATGAGCCATCAATGATGATGGGGTAACAATGACCCAAAAGGCAATTGCCACGATATACATAATGCCAATGATCGCAAAAATCGTCTTAAAACTCATCCCGGTTGCAGTCATCAGCGCGGTTCCGCCTTTCGAGATGGCAACCTGCGGCAGAGTAGCCGCAACGACAAGAACACTTGCCCAAAGGCCTTTCCGGTTATCCGGGACCAGATTTAATATCAGACTATGTGCCGCCAATGTGACAAAGCCGATCCCGCCGCCTTCAAGCACCCGGCCAATAACAAAAAGCACATAATTATGGGTAAGAATCTGGATGGCAAGGCCAACGACAGCCATAAGATAACCAATAGGAAATGTCCATCGGCAGGAATATTTCCGCATGATAAAACCCATTGGCACGGTCGCGACGATCAGAAGCCAGTTATTTGCTGTGGTCAGATATCCGTAAGCGCCCTCGCCGATCTGGAAGTAGTTCATGATGGCATCCTGCATCGGGATCAGCTTGAACAGACCAAATCCCTGCACGATGGAATAAACGACTAATGCTGCCAGAATCAGATTCAATCTTGTTTTACTGTATTGAACATTTTCAGTTGTCGTTTCTGTACTCATAAATCCTCATATCCCTTTTAAACTTTTCCAATTCTATCATGTAGGCAGCCTGATGCCAACAAAAAAGTCCGTCCGATGCTCAGGACAGACCTCATTTGCTAATACAACTCTCTGATCAACTTTCTACTTTTTCTTTGATATACTCTTTAACTTTGTTTTTTTCCATTTCCAGAGCAATTGCCAGCTCACCGTACAGTTTATCTTCTGCCATGCTGAAATATTTTTCGTCACTGGCAGTTACTTTCTTTCCCTCTGCCAGACGTTCCTGCTTTCTGGTGTAGATCGTCTTGATAATACTGACGAATTCTCTGCAGTCGCAGGTGCGCATGGTTTCTTTATAACATTCTTCTCTCTTTTTCTCATCCGTGATGATCAACAGCTGGATCGACGGAATCTCTCTTACTAATTTTCGTGCTTCTTTCTTAGAAATAACAGGACGCATGACTACTTTTTCATTATCGCAAGGCGTAAAAATCTTACTATTCTGCGAGTAATATGGAGACAGCGTGTAGTAATCAACTCCCTCCGGCACTCCGGCCAGATCCGGTCGTCCTATCTTTTCTACTCTACAAACTCCCGTGTTGCCATAAACAATTAAGTCACCTACCTGAAACACAAATACCTCTCTTTCCTCAGAATTGCCTTTTATCCACACATATTATATCAAAGAGTGGCTGAAAATGTAAGCGTTTTTTCAGTTGTTATTCAATATTGGCATACATTATACAGTTGCAAAAACTCAGTATGTTTACTCATTTTTCCAGCTGCGTACGACTGGTGCCAGCTGTGCAAAGAGTGATCTGCGGTTCTCTTTTGTTACTTGATAATAGGAAACGGTTGGGAAATGACGGACCGAACTTAGAAATGGGTCCTCATAGCGTGTCTTAATGACGCCAAGAAACGGATGATCATCCTTTAAGATATCAAAGATACGATCCGTATACTCCGGAACATCTTCTTCAAAAAAACCTATTTCATCTATGACAACAACTGCTTCTGCAGGAATATCAGAAAGCAGCTGCATACCCAGATTCCGGAAAACATCCGAATTGATATTACGGGTCTTTCCGGTGCATGCGCCGACATAATTATTCTCGTCATCCGGATAGGTTTCAGGTGAAACAGCCGCAGGATACATGTATACCTTTGCGCCGCCGGTTTCCGGATCGATCCGGTCATCATACATCAGGGTGCGGACGCCAAAAATCGGCAGGGAAATCTCCTTTGCAAGTTTTACAAGCAAGGATTCTTCTCCTCTGCCGATATCTCCGCCTAGTAATATTTTACGGATCTCCTTCATCTTGATCTCCCTCGTGTCAGTTCAAACCGGGGATAAAGGAAAAACCAATAGCAAACAGGATCGCTGGAAGCATATTTGCAACCGGAACTTTTTTATCCCGTATCAGATTCAGACCTACACAAAAGATCAGTACAGATCCGACCATAGAAAGATCCGCCAAAGCAAGATCGGTCATGACAGGCATGATCAGTTTTGCAAGCACTGTAATGATTCCCTGGAAAAGGAATACCGGAATTGCAGAAAATGCTGCCCCTTTGCCAAGCGTACAAGTCATAATGCAGATGGTGATGAGGTCGATGATCGATTTCGTGATCAAAATCGAATAATCATGAAACATAGCATCATTGATGGCCCCAATAACAGCCATGGCTCCGATGCAGACGGTACAGGACGCTGTAATAAAAGCATCTGTAAATCCATTATCCTGCGTACTCTTGGTCTTTCTCTTCAGCCAGTCGCCAAAACGGGTGATCTGCTTTTCAAGATTTACCAGTTCTCCAACGATCGTCCCAAGCACCATGGCCAGGACAAGAAGCAAAGATTTTTGTGTGTCAAATACACCATCTTTTAATGTCAGCATTTTTGCCATTGCACCTGCAACACCGATAAACATGACGCAAATACCATTGCACATGATCAGCGTTTTCTGAATCCGTTCCGGAATCAGTTTTCCAAACAGAAGGCCGATGATTCCGCCTGCGATGACCGCTGCCGTATTGATGATGGTTCCTAATCCAATCATTTTTCCCTCTGGTTCTTATGATCAATCCTGATCAAGATCTGCAAAGATTCCCTCAGCAACAAACTGGCCGAGCAGATCATAGCCTAATGGTGAAAGATGTATACAGTCTTTGCTGAATAACGTTTCCCTGTTATAAGAGGTTTCGACTGCTTCCTCAAACATCTGATAGGTGTCGATCAGTCTTACGTTTTTCTTTTTTGCCACTTCCCGGATATACTGATTTGCGCTGGCAAAATCATCCGTATGGATCCTGTCCGGAAACAGAGGATATGTCAGGAGATAAACGATGCTGCCTGCCTTTTGCAGCGCATCGATATTTTTCTCCAACGTTCCCTTATATGGCTGGTTAAAATAAAAATTATTCCCGCAAAATAAGACAACCGTGATATCCGGATCACAGGATATCCTGCGAAAACTATCCTTTGTCAGCCAGTCTCCGCTGATGCCGTCATTTACGGTACGAACAGAAGCGCCATAACCTGCTTCTTTCAGTTTCTGATTCAGATTCGTCCGGAGGCTCTGCGGATACGTCGGATCACTTTGATAGACGCTGGAAATATAGATCCCATAATCTTCAAACAGCTGGCCTCCGTCATCCAGAGAAGGATGGATCTCACCGTTTTGAATCTGCTGTTCCAGTTCCTCTGAATTAAACTGCCCCCATGTAATAGAATCCCCAAAGCAATCGATAACGATTTCTTGTGGTTCTTCAAATAATGCGGTGACCTTTTTGATATGTTTCACGTTTCCTTTGTCACTTTGCCCACAGGCAGTCATCAGTAAACATAAAAGCAGGAAAAGGAAAAGAAAGCTCCTTTTTTTCATTTATTCACTTTGTGCTCGATATTGGCATAATTCGACAACGAGGTAGCCAGAAGAGTGTCGTTTTCATCATAGACATTCGTCTGCACCACGCTCAGTCTGCGGCCGAATTTGATCACATTTGCCTTTGCGATCAGCTTTTTTGTTCCAATTGTTGGTTTCAGATAACTGATCGAGGAGCTGGCTGTAGACGGAACAAAAGTATCCATTCCATTCACTGTCCTGGTTGCCAGTCCTCCGATCGTATCTGTCAAGACATACAGAAGTCCTCCATGGATCGTCCCGCGCGGATTCAGATGATGTTCCTGTACTTCGACCACCCCTTCCGCATAGCCTTCTGCGAGTTTTCC
Organism: Lachnospiraceae bacterium; assembly: GCA_017536965.1. Classification (GTDB taxonomy): domain Bacteria; phylum Bacillota; class Clostridia; order Lachnospirales; family Lachnospiraceae; genus RGIG5612. Next base: position 29,173 of record JAFWCK010000020.1, read on the forward strand.
GACCTTAATTCCGGAATAAGCGGTAAAGCCGGTTTCGCAGATTGTTGTCATTTTGGATACTTCTTCTGGTGTTGGTGTCATAGGTGCCTCTTAGAATTCAAATTTATGTCTGAAGTACTCTTCCAGTTCGTCGATTTTAATTCTTTCCTGCTGCATGGTATCACGGTCACGTACAGTCACGCAGCCGTCTTCTTCTGAATCAAAGTCGTAAGTAATGCAGAAAGGTGTTCCAATCTCATCTTCTCTGCGGTATCTCTTTCCGATCGTTCCTCTGTCATCGAAGTCGCAGTAGTAGTACTTGGAAAGCTGTGCATACAGTTTTTCTGCAGGCTCATTTAATTTCTTTGACAGCGGCAGTACAGCGATCTTAACCGGAGCTAAAGCCGGATGGAAGCGCATGACAGTACGGACGTCGCCGCCTTCCAGTTCTTCCTCATCATAAGCGTTGCAAAGGAATGCCAAAACAACACGATCAGCACCTAATGAAGGTTCAACAACATAAGGAATGTATTTCTCGTTTGTCTCATCATCAAAGTACTCCATTGGCTCGCCGGAGAACGTCTGGTGCTGGGTCAGGTCATAGTTGGTTCTATCTGCAATACCCCAAAGCTCGCCCCAGCCAAATGGGAATGTAAATTCGATATCGGTCGTTGCTTTTGAATAGAAAGAAAGCTCTTCCGGATCATGGTCGCGTAGACGCATTTCTTCATCTTTGATACCCAGATCCTTCAGCCACTTCACGCAGAAACTTCTCCAGTACTCAAACCATTCCAGGTCAGTATCCGGTTTGCAGAAGAATTCCAGTTCCATCTGTTCAAATTCGCGTGTACGGAAAGTAAAGTTACCAGGAGTAATTTCATTACGGAATGATTTACCGACCTGGCAAATACCGAACGGAACTTTCTTTCTTGAAGCTCTCTGCACATTTTTAAAGTTAACAAAGATTCCCTGAGCCGTTTCCGGACGCAGATAAACCACGTCTTTTGCGTCTTCAGTAACGCCCTGGAATGTTTTAAACATTAAGTTAAAATGGCGGATCGCAGTAAAATCGCTCTTTCCGCAGCTTGGGCACGGAACCTTATTATCCGCAATAAACTGCTCCATTTTTTCATCGCTCCAGCCATCCACAGAACCATCCAGTGTCAGATTATGCTCTGCCGCGTAATCTTCGATGACTTTATCCGCACGGAAACGCTCATGGCATTCTCTGCAGTCCATCAGCGGATCAGAGAACCCTCCGATATGGCCGGATGCTTCCCATGTTTTTGGATTCATCAGGATCGCACAGTCTACGCCGACATTATATGGGCTTTCCTGCACGAATTTCTGCCACCAGGCTCTTTTGACATTGTTCTTCAGTTCTACGCCCAGGTTTCCGTAATCCCAGGTATTGGCTAACCCTCCGTAGATTTCAGAACCCGGGAAGATGAATCCCCTGGCTTTACACAGTGCTACGATCTTGTCCATTGTTTTTTCCATTGTAAGTATCTCCTTTTATTTATTTTCGCCGCTGGTTTATAGCAGTACCTCTGCTATCGGTTTGCGACGAATGATAGTCGGTCTATCTTACTCCACTTTCCCTATTCTTTCAAGAAAGGCTCTCCAGCATTTCCAAAGAATGAAACTTTTTATCCACCACCCGGGAAAGAAGCGTGACGGCAGTATTCGTAAATTCTTTTTCGACCTCTGGTGTGAGACGGAATGTGTATAGTTTTTCCACTGGTGTCCGTTTCACAAAATCGATCGCATAAAGTGCCGACTGGTTCAGTTCAAAACCTCTTTTTATTGAATCGATATCCGGACAGATACCATTCACTTCCAGGATTTTTAGTTCATAAATACCACGCACCAGCGAGTGGCTTAAACTCTCCAGACTTAATGCGCGCAGTGATTGATACAGCAATTTCAGGATCTCTGTCGCATCCAATCCTTCTCTGGTAAAATACGCTGCTATTTCCAGAAAATAGAAGCCATAATAAGACAATTCCACATCCTTGGTCAGTTCTTCAAAGTAATTCGAAATCCTTGCAGCGTTCACACTGTAGGAGTTTCTCCCTTCGTACAGATCGAATTCTCCAAAAGCAAAGACCCGGCTGATGGATACCAGCGGAGAAGATGGTTTCCGGGCACCTCTTGCAAACGCAGAGATACGTCCCATAGAATCCGTCAGGATCTCCAGTCTTCTGTCATATTCTCCTATCGGCATGGAAGAAATGACCATGCCTCTGACCATTGTTGTGTTCAAGCTTGTTCTCTTTTATCGTTCTTTCTGATAACCAAGGCTCTTCAGCCAGTTGTCATTATCACGCCATTCTTTTCTGACTTTGACCCACAGTTTCAAATTGACCTTTGTTTCCGTGAGCTGTTCAATGTCTTTGCGGGCCGTGCTTCCGATCTTTTTCAGCATCGATCCGCCTTTTCCGATCACGATTCCCTTATGAGAGTCTTTTTCACAAATGATCGTTGCCTCAATATCTACAATGGGCTGTTCGTAGGAGATGCCGTCCCCCATTTGGGTCCGTTTGACCCTTTCATGATACTGATCGATCACAACCGCAATTCCGTGCGGAACCTCATCATTCAGACAGCGCAGCGCTTTTTCCCGGATGATTTCCGCCACGATCTGCTTCATCTGCTGATCTGTCAGTGTATCTTCATCATAATAAAGTGGTCCGTATGGAAGGTACTTGAAAAGCTGCTCCACCAGGACATCTACATTATCGCCTTCCTTTGCGGAGATCGGAACAATTTCTGCAAAATCAAAAACCTTACGATAGGCGTCGATAAACCCGAGAAGATCATCTTTCTCCACACTGTCGATCTTATTCATGACCAAAATGACAGGCAGCGGGCTTTTTTTCCGCTCTTCCAGGATATACTGCTCTCCTTTGCCGATAAATGTGCTTGGTTCCACCAGCCACATAATGCAGTCCGCATCACCGATCGATCCCAGCGCTGCATCCAGCATGTATTCCCCTAATTTGTTTTTGGCCTGATTGATCCCCGGAGTATCCAGAAAAATGATCTGTCCCCGTTCATCTGTATAAACCGTCTGTATCCGGTTTCTGGTCGTCTGTGGCTTATTGGAGGTTATGGCGATCTTCTGTCCGATGATCCGGTTCATTAAAGTAGATTTCCCCACATTCGGACGTCCGATAATAGCTACATAGCCTGATTTTGTCTGTTTATTATCCATCATGATTCAAATAAATTCCGGACTGTCTGAAACAGTCCTGCATCTTCCGTGATCTTCTTTTCTCCGCCGACCACGCAGATATTGCCACTTTCCAAAACATTACGGACCAAAGGGGCAAGACGGATAATATCTTCTTTCTGACAATGGATAATATCCTCTTTCATCTTCCGCAAGTTTTCTTCTTCTGCATCCGTAAGGTAAGCGATCATATCTCTTCCGCCTTTCCCGGCCGGGGTCAGCGGAATATCAACATTGCTCATGGTCCCGATGACATATTTTGTCATCTCTCTTTCATCTACATCAAAATTTTCAATATACTCCGGTATTTCCCGGAAAACCTGATCTGACCGCTGCAGATGGGGATCACGATAAGTAGCAAGGGTTCCGATCCCAAGGTTCGTAAAGTTACACATGCAGCCATATGCTCCGCCCTGAACACGGATATGGAACCACAGGTAATCAAAACTCAGGATCGTCTTCAATACCTGCAGAGCGCCAAAGAACTCCGGCCCGCCTTTTCCATATCTCCCGGCTCTTGCCAGATACTGCACCTGCATGGAACTCTTAAATGCCTCGTTCTTCTGCTTAAGCATATTGTCTGTAATATGCATATAATAGTTTCTCTTGAACGATGTTTTTTCTTTCGGGAGTTTTTCTGCAATCTTCTTAATACCTTCCTTCACCAGTTCCAGACCTTTTTTATCTCCCGTGAAACTGACAAGTACATCTTCCGCAAGGAGCTTATCCAAAACTGCCTTCATGCGCGTGATGGTCTCCTCTTTCCGCGCATCATAGTTCTTTTCCAGAGAATCAATAAACCAATAAAACTCCGTTCCATTCATCCATTCCTTTGCCAGATCTGGTTTGGAGAAATAGGACATTGCTCTGGTGAGAGCAAACGCATGCCCGGCTGTATTTAAAACCATCTGAAGCCGGCTCTTCAACTCTCCGATGATCTCATAAAGACGCTCTGTATCCTCGTATTTGCTGTGAAAAAGAACTTCCTCAATAATCTCAAATGTTTTCGGGATATTGACATACAGTGCTTTTGCAGAAAGGTCCGCTGTGATCAAAAAATGCTCCTGCTCTTTCCGGTTGGTATAAATTCCCGTATCCAGAGAGAGTCCTCCGGTATAAGTATTGATCTCATTATTTAACTTCGCATAACTGTACTGCTCCGTATCAACAAAACTGAATACGGATTTTAACAATGCAAGATAAGGAAGGTCTTCCGGTTCCAACGAGCATGCATTAAAGAAGAAGCTGAAATAGCCTATCCCGTTTGTATCATATTCATGGAAAATAACAGGGAGTCCTTCTACATCCAATGCTTCGTTTTTATATGTATCCACGCTCGGATCCAGGTCTTCTCTGGTCAGAAGCGGAATGCTTTCCAATGCCTCCGGCGGATCTTCTTCTTCCTGATACTGCGCCAGTGCTTTGGTGTCATCGATCAGCTTTTTCAGCTCTGCAGAAGACAGAGAGTCTTTGAATGCCTGCAGTTTTTCGCTCACTGCCTTTTCTTTTTCCACAGTCAGACCTTTTTTCGGAGACAAGATCAGCAACGATGCATGCGGATTATCCAGCAGATACTGCTCTACCAGTTTTTCAAAATAGCCGCTTTGCAGGTTCTCTCTCAGGAATTGGAATGTCTTGCTGCATTCAATATGCAGCAGCGGTTTCTGATCGTCATAGAGCCAGCTTTCCAACGCATTCCCACCATAGATCAGGCCTTTTGGATAACCGCCAAAATCTGCTTCTTTATAGCGGAACTCCAGAGAATTTAAGCTGGCGATCAGAGACTCCTGATTAAGACCTTCCTCCACAGCTCTTTTCAGTTCTTCTTCAATAATAGTAAGGAAGCGGTCCGCTTTTTCCGGTTCTGCATTCTTAACGATAATGCTGAAATATGGCTGGAGGATCCCGTTTTCATAGGAAGTCAGGACATCTTTTCCAATCCCTTCCTTCAGCAGCCGGTCGCGGATCGGAGCTCCCTGTGTGTCAACCAGTGCATAGACGATCATCTGCATCGCGTAATACATATGGGCGTCCAGATTGTCTCCGCAGACCACGTTATATGACAGATACGTATTATCTTTTTCGTCTTCCTCATCAGAAATCGCATAGTCCATTTGGATCCGTTTTCTTTCCGTGAACGGTTTCTGCATCGGAATGGCTGAATCTACAGAAAGCTTCTCATATTTTCCAAGATATGCTTCATCCAGAAAATCCAGACGTTCTTCTACATCCATATTTCCATAAAGGAAAATATAACTATTGGACGGATGATAATATTTACGATGAAAATCCAGAAAAGCATCATAAGTCAGATCAGGAATAAAATCCGGATTGCCTCCCGATTCTACGCCATATGGAGTATCCGGGAATAAAGAATGAACGATTTCCCTCTCCAAAACGCCCTCCGGAGAAGAAAAAGCTCCTTTCATCTCATTGTAGACGACACCATTATATTCGATCGGATCATCTTCTTTTTCTATTTTATAGCTCCAGCCTTCCTGTTTCAGGATCTCCGGATGGTGATAAATATTCGGGTGCAGAACTGCATCCAGGTATACATCCATTAAGTTTTTGAAATCTTTATCGTTTCTGCTGGCAACCGGATATAGTGTTTTGTCCGGATACGTCATCGCATTTAAGAACGTATTCAAAGACCCCTTCACCAATTCTACAAAAGGATCCTTCAGTGGGTATTTCTCACTTCCGCAAAGCACGGAGTGCTCCATGATATGAGCGACGCCGGTATCATCATATGGAGGTGTACGAAATCCAATATAAAATGTTTTGTTATCATCCTGATTAGACAGAATGAAAACACGGGCACCGCTTTTTTTATGCTGCAATAAATAAGCCTGACTGCTCAGGTCTTCCACATAACGGTCTAACAATACTTCATACTTATCATTCATTAAATAATCCCTCTGCATAAGCACGCGGATCAAATTTCATCAGGTCATCCGCACCTTCTCCAACGCCGGTATAGAGCACCGGCACACCCAGCTCCTTCGTAATGGCAACGGCAATACCGCCTTTCGCAGTTCCATCCATTTTAGTTAAGATCACGCCGTCCACTTTCATAATATCTTTAAACTCTCTGGCCTGAGCAAGGGCATTTTGTCCGGTTGCCGCATCCAGGATCACGATGTTCTTCCTGACTGCATCATCAAACTCCGATGCCAGGATCTTATCGATTTTTGCCAGTTCGTTCATCAAATTCTTTTTGTTGTGCAGTCTTCCTGCAGTATCACAAAGCAGGATATCCGCTTCTCTGGCTTTTGCCGCACGCGCTGCATCAAAAACAACAGCTCCCGGATCAGAACCTTCCTTGCCGGATATCATATAGCAGCCAGTCCGCTCGGACCATATTTGCAGCTGGTCAGCTGCTGCTGCACGGAATGTGTCTGCTCCAGCCAGGATCACTTTTTTCCCTTCACGGGAATATCGTTTTGCCAGTTTTCCAACGGTCGTCGTTTTTCCTACGCCATTGACGCCTATCAGGAGCACGGCACTCTTTCTCTGTTCAAAGTCATATGCATCCTCCGGCTGCTGCATGATCTCTGCGATCTTATTGATCATGTGCTCTTTTGCCTGATCCTGCGTTTTGACATCTTTAAACAAAACATTTAGTTTCAGATTCTCAACCAGTTCTTCTGTCGCTACCGCGCCCATATCGCCCATATACAGGGTCTCTTCCACTTCTTCGTAAAAGTCATCATCAATCCTCTGGTCATTTTTAAATAGTTTTGCAAAAAATCCAGCCATTCTATCCTCCGTTATGCTTCTTCACTGTCAGGACGTTCCAGTGTAATTCTCCCTATCTTGCCGTTCCTGAAATTTTCCAACAGCAGATTTGCTGCTTTCAGAAAATCTATTTCTCCGCCTTTTGCCAGACATCCCCTGACCAAAGCAATTGCTTCCAAAATTGCCGCCTCCGGTTTTTCCGGGTATTTCTCATATGGAACCTCATCCCATTGATAAAACCCTTTCAGCATTTCCGGATAGTCCTTTTCCAAAAGGTGGATCAGCTCCATTGCCAGTTCTTCAGTATTCAGGATCTCATCCCGGATCGCACCCGTCAGGGCAAGGTGCAGACCAACTCTCTGATCTTCAAACTTAGGCCAGAGAATACCCGGTGTATCCAGCAGTTCCACCGTTGAACTCAGGCGTATCCATTGCTTGCCTTTTGTCACTCCAGGTTTATTACCCGTCTTGGCAGCTGCTTTCCCGGCATATGTATTAATGAAGGTGGATTTTCCAACATTGGGAATTCCCGCCACCATTGCTCTGACCGGTCTGTTTTTAATACCCCGTTTCCGGTCTCTTTCAAACTTTGCTGCACAGGCTTGCTGCACTACCTGCGTGATCTGCTTCATATCCTTTTTATTTCTGGAATCCAAAACACAGACCGGGATCCCTTTTTGTTCAAAGAACTGCATCCATTCTTTGCTTTTTTCCGGATCCGCCATATCTGCTTTGTTCAGAAGGACGAGACGGGCTTTATTCGCTGCCAGTTTATCGATATCCGGGTTTCTGGATGCATAAGGAATGCGTGCATCTAAAAGCTCAATGACAAGATCAATGAGCTTGATATCTTCCTCCATCTGCCGTTTTGCTTTGGTCATATGACCCGGGTACCACTGAAAATTCATAATAGATTATTTTAACAAAAACGGAAGGAAAGTACCACCTTTTCACCCCCGTTTTCTTAAATAATAAGAGCAGCCGGTTTGGCTGCTCTTTCTTGTCCTTTGAAAGAAATACTTATCTTAATACTTCTTTGACCTTTGCTGCTTTTCCAACACGGTCTCTCAGATAGTTCAGTTTTGCCCTGCGGACTTTACCTCTTCTGATAACTTCGATTTTCTCAACAACCGGTGAATGGAGCGGCCAGGTTTTTTCTACGCCAATACCATTGGATGTTTTTCTGACAGTAAATGTTTCTCTTGCTCCACCATTCTGTCTTTTAATAACGATTCCTTCAAAAACCTGAACTCTTTCTCTGTTACCTTCTTTGATCTTTGCAGATACTCTGACTGTATCGCCAATGCGGAATTCATCCACTTTTTCTTTCAGCTGAGCATCTTCGATCTTTTTAATAATCTCGTTCATTGTGTGACCTCCTAAATAAAAATTCGATGTTCTTAATACGTCTTCGATGCCCATAAAAGCATCTGGTAACAGAGGACCATCTGTTTCACAGCAAGTGGTAGTTTATCATAGGCAAAGCCTTATTGCAAGGGGTTTTTTACTTTTATTACTGCATTGCTTCAATGATGATCGGGATGACGCCAAACATATAATAATCCCATCGTTCCACGCAGACCAGGACCAGTGTATCTCCTTCTGTCAGAGCCTGGAGCCGCTCTACAGGAATCTCCAGACCGACAATATCTCGGTGGACGACATCCGTATATTTATAGTCTTTGCACATATGTGCCGCCAGTGATACACGGAAAGAATCCCCGCAGACAAAGAGTTTTCTCTCATTTTGCGCAGAGGAAATATACCGTTTTCCATAATCATCAATATCATATTCCCAATCACAGTAGACTTCTGTTTCCACTGAAATATTTGGCTTATATTCCGTAATATAGTCCGTATACGGATCTGTATATCCTGTGATCCCCGCCAGATCTCCGCGATTAGTCTCTTCTGTACGCATCACCGCATACTTATCACTGATCGGCCGTCCCAGGGCTTCATAAATCGCTTTCATTCCGATATAGGAGCCAGTTGTATTCCAATGGGTATCATATTTCCAATAAGTATCATATTGATCTTTATGGGCAGCCAGTTCACGGATCGGATAGACAAATGGTGCACTGCAGTTCTCATGCAGATACTGCTCCAAAAGAAGCAGACGTTTCTGGTTATTCTCCACGGTAACCGATGGGAAGAATTCCGGATAGACCTGCTCTTTATTTGGGCCCACTTCCATGACTAATTCCACACCTTTTGCATTGCAGATCTCATACAAAGTATTCAAAACTTCTGCGCAATATGCCAGATCTTCTTCAGCAAGCACATTGGTCCCGGCAAAGTATTCCAGACTGGAACTTCCGTCTCCCGCTGTAAACAGCCAGTTATCCCTGCCGTAAACGATCATATGATCTTCAATATACAAAGGATAATATTCCTGTCCTTCCGGTACCTGCGGCACTCCATCCAGCAGTCCTTTTGGTTTATCAGCATCCGGGATATGTGCGTCAGGATCGACACTTGCAGAGCCCTGCGGCACTGTCGGTGGTTCTGGTTCCGGCTTTACTTCCGGTTGTTTTGCCCACTCAGGGATAAACAGCTGAGATAATTTCGGGAATATTTCCTTCCGGTAAATGGATTCATAGGATCTGGACAAAAACTTTTTCTGATTGATCAGATCCTTTTGGAAGGCCTCCCCCTTGATCAGAGAATATCCTGCAGGAACAAAGATCACTATAAGCAGAAGAATGATCCCAACGATCTTTACAGCAAGAGAACCCTTCCCTTTCTTAGCTGCATCCTTTGTTTGCGGCTCCTTAGCAGTTGGTGTTTCCTCCTGCGCTGCTTCCTCTTTAGATGTTTCTTCCTGGAAAGCTTCCGGTTGTGGCTGCGGTTCTTCTTCCGGCTGGAATTCTTCTTCTATAATGCTTTCTTCCAACTGCAGCAGTTCTTCCGGCTGCAGTTCTTCTTCCGGCTCTGGTTCTGCTTTCACCGGCTCCACTGCATCCGCAAGTTCCTCCTCTGTCACTTCTAAGACGACTACTTCCGGGAGCACCCGCTCAAATTCGATCTCCGGCTCTTCCGATTCTATTTCTGTAGCAGTTTCTTCTACCGGTTCATTCGTGTTTTCTGCTTCTACAGACTCTGATTCTGCCATTTCATCAACAGCAGTCTCTTCTGACTCCGAGTCCCCGGTTTCTTCTGCACCTGCTGTTTCAAGCTCTGATTCCACAGTTTCTTGTCCCACTGCTTCTTCTGGTTCTGGTTCTGTAGTTTCTTCTTCAGCGGTTTCTTCAGATTCCGGTTCTGCAGTTTCTTCTGCTGATTCTTCAGCGGTTTCTTCAGGCACCACTTCAGCAGTCTCATCTGTCGATGTTTCTTCTGCAGCAGACTCTGTTTCTTCTACTGCAGACTCGGTTTCTCCTGCTTCATCAGCAGCATCGGTTTCAGATACAGCCTCTGCTGCTGTACCCTCTTCTGCGGCTGCTTCTTCTGCAGCAGTCTTTTCGGCTGCATCATCAGCGGCAGCCTCTGCAGCAGTCTCTAAATCTGCAGAAACAACCTCTTCTTCCGTTTTAACCGATTCCGACTGTTCTTCCGTCAGGTCGTTTTTCTCTATGAAGTTGTCTTTGTTTTCTTCAAATTCCATGTATTAAAAACGTCCGTAAATAGATGGTGTATAGGATCCCTGCAGGATCATCAGAATAGACCACGCCAGAACTGCGATCTGCAGGATCAAATCCACAGAAACAAACGGAATGGTATTCTGTATTTTTAAATAGAGTTTCTTAAACAGCCTCTGGAAGAATCCGCAGAAAAGGATTCCGCAGACAATGGCAAAGATCAGATCCACATTTAAATACCCGATCACTGTCAGATGCTGCGCGGAAGAAGTAAAGCTGAACAGTTCTTTAAAATAGATCAATGCCTGCGGCAGATCAGCTGCGCGGAAGAACACCCAGCCAAGCATGACAACGATCATACAGTAGATCCAGTTAAGGATCTTGACCGGGTTTTTATCCAGCCATTTTCCAAGGAACAAACGTTCCAGAATACTGAACAGGGCGAAAATCAGACCCCAGATAATAAAGGTGATGTCGGCGCCATGCCAGACACCGGTCACAAGAAAGACCACAAAAAGGTTAAAGCAGATCCTTCCCAGATTGACACGCGATCCTCCCATTGGAATATAAATATAATCCCGGAACCAGCTTCCTAAAGACATATGCCATCTTCTCCAGAATTCCCGGATAGAAAGGCTGGTATAAGGATAATCAAAGTTTTCTTTGATCTGCAGGCCGAACATTTTGCCGATACCGACCGCCATATCCGAATAGCCGGAAAAATCAAAATAGATCTGCAAGGTATAAAGAAGCAGACCAAACCATGCCACCGGCGTTCCGATACCCCGCGGCTGTTCCCAGATTTTGTCGCAAACCTCTGCAACCGTATTGGCTATGATGATCTTTTTCCCGAGTCCGTAGCAGAAGCGCTTCAGACCTGCAGCAAAATCCGCTGCATGGATGGTCTCTGTAAAAGATTTCTCTTTTCCGACGATCTGTGCGCCAAAATCATCATACCGCAGGATCGGGCCCTGACTCATTTGTCCGAAGAATGTTGTGAACAGAGCGTAATTCAGGAGGTTTTTATCTGCCTGCACCTTACCCCTGGATACATCAACAAGATAAGAGATAGACTGGAAGATCACAAAAGAAAATGCCAGAGGCATGATAATGGATCTTCCGCTGAATAATCCAAAGTATTTATAGAAGGCCAGCCATTCCACATTTATGATGATCATAACGACCAGCAGAGCTGTCCTTCCGACGATCCGTTCCCGGGATGCAAATGCACCTATTCCGAGTCCGCCAAAATAGTTGATCAGGATCAGAACGGCCAGAACGATCAGACCTTTCCATCCTGCCAGATAATAAAAATATAAACTGAACGCAAGGAGAATGACCTTGCAGACAATATCTCTTGCTTTGCTTCTTAAGACCCATTTCGCCAGATAAAAAAGTATCAGGCAGGCCGGAAGAAACATCCATATAAAATTAGTTGAAGCAAATTCCATATATGATTAAGATTCCTGTTTTGAATCGATTAAAAACTCTGCTAAAACCTGGTTGCTGACATCGATCCCTTTTTGCGTCAGCCTGATGGCGTCTTCTGCAAATTCGATCATGCTTTGATCATACAGATCATCCAGAACAGGACCGTAAACCAGGTCGATATCTCTATGAAATGTATTTACAAAATCTGTCCGTGTAATCCCTTGTGTCAGACGGAGTCCTAAAAACATAAATTCCTCCATCTGCTCTTTTACAGTGAGCTTCTGCTCTTCTTCATGCACGTTTTCCGGATCTTGTATATAAGCGCTCAGATCATCTGTATTCTTCCATCGCACATTTGCGACCATACTGGATGCATGAAGTCCAAGCCCCAAATAGTTTTCCCGTTTCCAATACCCGATATTATGGCTGCAGGCAAAACCCGGCACGGCAAAATTGGATATTTCATATCGTTTGTAACCGGACTTTTCCAGCATATCACGGGTAAAATAATAGATGTCCCGTTCTTCTTCCTCTGAAGGAAGCATCTTTACGGATCCATCCGGCAGAAAGATCCCATCTCTTTCCTCTCCCGAAATGGTCTTTCCTTTCTTCAGCCACTTTTGAAAATCCGTACCATCTTCAATGATCAGCGAGTAGGCGCTGATATGCTCCGGATGCCAGGTTCCAACCTGTCCAAGTGTCATTTGCCAGCTGATCATGGTTTGACCTGGAATTGCCTGCATAATGTCTACATTGATATTATCAAATCCGGCTTCGCGGGCATCTTCAAAGCTTCTGACAAAGTCTTCATATGTGTGGATCCTGCCGAGCGTACGAAGTTCCTCGTCGATCGCGGACTGCAGTCCAAAACTGATACGGTTGATACCGGCTTTTTTATACGCGGAAAAATCAGCCTTGCTGACTATCCCTGGATTACATTCGATAGAAAACTCCGTTGTCGGTCTGATCTTTTTCTGCAGAAACAGTCCTTTGTGTCTTTCCTTTGTATTAACGATGTTGAAATTCCGGAACAGGCTATCAGTGATCTTTTGGATCTGATCAGCCGAAAGTATCGAAGGGGTTCCTCCACCAATATAGACGGAAGAGATTACATAATCCGAATACTTCTCTCTGCAGGATTCTATTTCCCTGCAAAGAGCATCCACATAACTTGCGAACTGCTCTTCACAATTTGCAAAAGAGACGAAATCACAATAGCGGCATTTCTGCACGCAAAAGGGAATATGAATATATAATTCCAGTTTTTCCATGGACCGCTCTTTCCTGTCAACACCGTATCTGAAATAGTATAACACCTCATGCTGCAGATTTGAATCTTTATTTTTCCATATTTTTGCCCATACTGCTAATATTTCAGTATGGGCCAATCATTCAATCATATTTTATCCGGAAAACTCTGTCTTTACAGAAGAGGCTCCATCTCCAGTACCGGATGACCAACTCCTGCAAGATATTCCATTAACTCTCCCGGATCTCCCGGATCATTCATCACAGTTTCATCTGCGATCATATCCGTGAAGTTCTCAATTCCATATAATTCCTGTGCAGTCTTATCCAGTTTGGTACGAACGACTTCTTTTAAAGCCTTTGGCATCCACACGATCCTTGCGCTGCCGCCTTCGGCTTTCAGGAATTTTTTGGATGCGATAAAGTGTTTGCCATGTCCCATGTAGCCTGGTGTCTGAACGCCGCCGCCTGTCATGGATGCCATTTCAGAGAACGTCATACCCAACGGTGTCATGCCAGTATGTTCTCTGTTAACGATTGCAAATCCGCTTGTCATTGGTTCGATGCCACAGATACATTCAAAGCAGCCGCAGCTGGTCATTGGGTCTTCCAAAATGGAATATAAAGTTACCTGTTCAAGAGCACCATGAGAGTACTCACGGACTGCTTCGTTAACATCTTCATAAGCACCAAGGTTTTCGTTGATCGGATGTTCCTTGGTTACGATCTGGCAAGGACCGGTCGGATCCAGTTCATTGGTTGCCTTTGCATCCAGCCAGGAAACAGCTCCGCAAAGACCAAGACGCTCCGGTGTGACGATGCAGACGTGAGACGGTGAGAATGCCTGGCAGAGAATGCAGGTGTAGAACTTGTCAACACTTTCATCTGTGAGGTTAGCCAGACGCTCATCTCTCTTGTCATAAATTTCATTTGCAACTGCACGCAGTTCCTTACACTTTTCCGGGTCTGTATAAATTGTCACCTGGCATTTATCTACGACCTTTTCATATTCACTTTTCACTTTGGCATAAAGGATCTCTCCGTAATGCTTCATACGGAATCCTTTTTCAAACGCGTCTTTATTGATACGAACACGGATAATGTCACGCTGTCCGGTATGCATGATTCCTTCTGCCTTGTTGATGAATTCATGGAATTTCCGCTCAAATACCGGTTCAAAATCAGCCTGCAGACCTTTTCCGGCGACCTCAACCAGAACACCGAGATTCATAACTGAACCAACTTCTACTTCATCAATATCCGGTCCGACCACTTCTATCTTATGATCTTCCACTTCACTCAGGTCACGGCTGCGGACGAGTTCGAATCCATCAACTTTGGATGTATCAAAATCGACCTGCATATCTTTCTTACGAACGATCTCTCCTTCAAATGCAGAAGAATACGCCAGCGGAATGTCAATATTTGTGACCTTGATCTTAATATCTCTTGCCTCCAGAGATGTCTCGATAAAATCATCCACATTTTCCTGAATGATCAGGGACTTTGGAACGCGCCACATATTCTCTGTATCATTAGTGATAACAGGGAATCCCAGTGCGATCGCTCCGCCGCCGCACGCAACGGTCATATCTCTGACTGGTTTAAAAGCGTTGACAAAAGCACGAAGTCTGACAAAGGTATACTCCTGGAATCCATCCCAATCACCCGGTTCAATCGCGCCAAAGATCATAGCTGCACGATCACAGAAGGATATGATGTGTGAAACCGTCCAGATATCCTGTCCGACTGCCACTACACGAACCGGAAATCCCATATTGATTCCCATACGTTCTGCCTGATCGATGATCCTGCCGATCAGGAATACAAAGATACCACGTGACTGATAGCCCTTGATCAGCTCAGCTGCCTGCTCATCTGTCGGTGCCTCATCAATGAGAACTACAAATCCAGGAATATCTCCGGTAACCAGCGGCACACCCAGTTCACGGACTTCCGCATCGCTGAAATGACCGTGATATTTTGTTCCTTCATATGGAGTTGGTGTTTCCACATACTTGCAGGCTTCGATCAGTTCTGCTGACATGGCGGTCGCGATGCCTGCATTAAAGATTGCTTCCGTTGACTGTCTGCGTTTGATCATTTCCTGAATGATTTCCAGCGCATCTCTAAGATCGGAAACTTTAGAAATCTTGGTTCCTTTATACGCCAGATTAACTGCACAGTTATATGCTGTTTCCGGCAGCTGTACCGCTGCATCCGGACCGCATTTTGCTTCGATCTCGTCAATGCTTCGCTCCGCACGGATCATCATTTCGGATGCACCATCTAAAACTCTGTCAAATAATTTTTTCATTTTATTTCTCCATTTCGGCTTTGATCTGTCTGATTTCTTCTACTGCCTGTGCGCTGACATCATATGGGGAAAGACCACTTCTGTCCGCGTCTATCACTTCACTGTTATATGTGATATATCCAAGGATCACATCTTTTGGAATCCTGCTTTCAATAAAGGCTTTGTCGTCTTCGCTGCGGATCTTGTTTCCGACAACATTTACTTTTGTGACGCCAATATCTGCTGCCAGTTGTTTTACCTTTTCATAAGTCTGAATGCTTCTGGCTCCCGGTTCCACAACGACGATGAACTGATCCATGATGCTGGCGGTTCCCCGTCCAAGGTGCTCCAGACCTGCCTCCATATCCATGATGACCACATCATCTTTCCGAAGGACAAGACTGGAAAGAATGGCTTTGAGCATGACATGCTCCGGACAGACGCATCCGCTTCCACCTGTTTCGACAGTCCCCATGACCAGGAGTTTTACACCATTTATCTCTTTTGCATATGTGTCCGGAATATCGGAGACTTGCGGGTTCAGTTTATAGAATTTATTATCCGCACTGGCCCCCGTCCTTTCTTCCACAAGTTTTCTCATTTTGGAGATTGGAGTAATGGCATTCACTTCTTCTTCCGTAAAGCCAAGTGCCAGTCCCAGATTGGCATCCGGATCAACATCAGCCGCCAGTACGCACCTGCCTTCCTGCGCGTATAATCTTGCAAGAGTGCTGGCCAAGGTCGTTTTCCCGACGCCGCCTTTCCCTGTAATTGCTACTTTCATGATCAGATTCCTAATGCTTCTCTTTTCTCTTCAATATGCTCGATCATCATTGTGGTCAGCATATCGATATCATTATTTACAATAAAGTTCGCACCTACCCAGTCCTTGATACCACTCTGTAAAAATCCTCTGACCTGATCGGATCCCTTGGTATATGGATCAACGCCCAGGAATGTATCAATACCGGTAGCGACGACATAGTTTCCGATGGACACTGCCTTTTCACTCATCCACTCAGGTGCGCATCCGACCAGAGGAATTTCCGAGATCTCAATACCCCAGTCTTTTGCAATATCAGATGCCAGGACCATCATACGGGAAATATCCACGCAGGAACCCATATGCAGAACCGGCGGGATATCGACCAATCGGCAGACTCTCTTTAAACCTTCGCCGCAATACTTGGCTGCTTCTTTATCCATTAAGCCGACCTTGGCAGCTGCCTGTGCCGAGCATCCGGAAACCACGACTAAAATGTCATTTTCCAGAAGCCGTTTCATCAGATCTACATGGAAGGAGTCCGGCCTGATCTTCGGGTTGTTGCAGCCGACCATGGCGACCGCACCGCGGATAACGCCGGATTTCACTGCATCAACCAGAGGTTTCATGGTGCCCAGTTCATCCACATGGGAATTTGTAACGCCGTCCAGGCATTTTTTGATTGCTTCCACGGAATAACCAACTGTTGCCTTTGATTTCTGTTTCGGGATATTGACCAGCTCCGGATCGCGGTTCTTAAAGTTCATGATCGCAAGACGGATGATCTTTTTCGCATTCTCTCCCGCATTCGCCTCATCGAACTCGATAAACTCGGAATCCGGTATCTTTGCGATATGGGAGGTCGTGATAAACTTGGTATGGAAACATTTAGAAAGAGGTCCCAATGCAGGGAAGATACACTGCACATCTACAACAATGGCTTCACAGGCACCGGTCAATACAACATTCTCCTGTGCCAGGAAGTTGCCTGCCATCGGGATCCCGTGACGCATTGCCACCTCATTGGAAGTACAGCATACGCCCGCGATATTGATACCCTTTGCACCCTGCTCTTTAGCCAGTGCGATCATTTCCGGATCATTCGCATAGAAAACGATCATTTCAGAAAGCGACGGATCGTGTCCATGAACGATGATATTGACCATATCTTCTTCCATGACACCGATGTTTGCTTCGGTATCAATCGGTTTCGGCGTTCCGAAAAGAATATCGGAAAACTCCGTTCCCATCATGGAACCGCCCCATCCATCAGAAAGACCTGCACGCAGCGCCTGACGGACCAGCGCCTCCGGATCAGAAGAACAGCCCATATGTGTCATGTGCATAGACTGGGAGACTTCCCTGTCGATCGCGCGCGGTGAGATATCCTGCGATTCCCAGATCTGCTGGCGTAATAACGGCGCACGTTTTAAGAACCGTTGTGTGCCAAACGGCTTACCGTATTCATTCAGGCCAGCCAGAGCGACATCGTGGGCGACATCGTAAATATCCCTGCCCTCTGTTTCAATCTCCCATTCCTTTGCAATGCGAAGGAGCTTCTCCTCGTCTTTGACTTTGTAATCACTATCCGGGGACGATTTGTAAAGGGTATGTGCAATGCTTCTGCCGTGATCGGAATGAGTGGCCGCTCCGCCTGCTGTAAAACGCAGATAGTTTCTGGCAACGATTCCGTGCACGTCACATCCGCAGATGCCGCGCGGCGCCTTTTTGGAGATCCGGCACGGACCCATGGAACAAATACGACAGCATGTTCCGGACTCACCAAACCCGCAGTGCGGCGTTTGATTTCTAACGCGCTGCTGCCAGGTATCGGCCCCTACCTTTTCCGCTGTTTTTAAGAGTTCTTCGGTTGCTGCGATGACTTCCTCTGATGGAATGACTCCTTCCCAACTCAACTTATGTTCCTCCTGTTCTTTTTATAAAAAACACTTCTTGTTATTTTTTTAACGATTCAATAGTACCTTATCACCTCTTTCCTTTTTTGTATTGTTTTAACGGTTTATTTTTGGTAATATTTTTCGATCAATTTGTTCTTTTAAAAATACATATCCCCATCGGGGGATATCAAATTTATAAAAAAAGCTTTAAAACAGGCAAAAAAGCGGAGAACCTGCAGTTCTCCGCTTTTTGAAAAATATTTATATTTCTATCGGTCATCCAATTTCAATACAGACATAAACGCCTTCTGCGGGATCTCCACATTGCCGATCTGCCGCATCCGTTTTTTGCCTTCTTTCTGTTTCTCCAGCAATTTTCTTTTTCGGGTAATATCACCGCCATAACACTTTGCAAGCACATCCTTACGCAATGCCTTAACCGTCTCTCTGGCAATGATCTTGCTGCCAATTGCTGCCTGGATCGGGATCTCGAACAGATGTCTTGGAATCTCTTCTTTCAGTTTTTCACACATCTTGCGCCCGCGCTCATAAGCAGAATCCGCATGAACAATAAAGGACAATGCATCCACTTCTTCCCGGTTGATCAGGATATCCAGCTTAACCAGTTTACTTCTCTCATATCCTTTCAATTCATAATCCAGTGAAGCATATCCCCTGGATCTTGATTTCAACGCATCGAAGAAGTCATAAATGATCTCGTTAAGCGGAAGGTCATAACGCAGGATCGCACGGTTTGCCTCAATGTATTCGATTTCTTTATATACCCCTCGTCTTTCCTGGCAAAGTTCCATGATCGGTCCGATATAGTCCGATGTGACCATGATCTCGGCCTCTACCATCGGTTCTTCCATATATTCGATCTCAGAAGGATCCGGCAGATTAGTAGGATTTGTCAGATCGATCATCGTTCCGTCTGTTTTCATAACCTTATAAATAACGGACGGAGCTGTCGTGACCAGATCCAGATTATACTCTCTCTCCAGGCGCTCCTCAATGATCTCCAGATGAAGAAGACCTAAGAAACCGCAGCGGAATCCAAATCCTAACGCTACTGAAGTTTCCGGTTCATAGTTCAACGAAGCGTCATTTAATTTCAGTTTTTCCAACGCATCCCGCAGATCTTCGTAATGCGCACCATCCGCCGGATACATGCCGCAGTATACCATCGACTGCACTTTTTTATAACCCGGAAGCGGCTCGCTGCAAGGACGCTGCGCATCCGTTACCGTATCACCGACCATGGTATCACGGACGTTCTTAATAGATGCGGTAAAGTAGCCGACCATGCCTGCGGTCAGTCCATCGCAAGGGATAAACTTGCCTGCGCCAAAATAGCCGACTTCAACCACGTTTGCCTCGGCACCGGTTGCCATCATTTTAACGGTCGTCCCAACTTTGATCGTGCCTTCCCGCACGCGGATAAAGACGATCACGCCTTTATAGGAATCATAGATGGAATCAAAGATCAATGCCTGCAAAGGCGCAGACGCATCACCCTGCGGAGCCGGGATCCGTTCCACAATTGCTTCCAGGACCTGTTCAATATTGATATCATTCTTAGCCGAGATCAGCGGTGCATCATGCGCCTCCAGCCCGATGACATCTTCAATCTCTTCGATCACTCTCTCCGGCTCAGCACTCGGCAGATCGATCTTATTAATGACCGGGATCACTTCCAGATCATGATCAATGGCCATATAGACATTCGCCAGGGTCTGCGCCTCGATTCCCTGTGCAGCATCAACGACCAGAACGGCTCCGTCACAAGCAGCCAGAGACCGGGAGACCTCATAGTTGAAGTCTACATGCCCCGGAGTATCGATCAGATTAAATACGTATTCTTCACCATTTTGCGCTTTATAAATAACACGCACCGCCTGGGCCTTGATCGTGATCCCTCGCTCCCGCTCCAGATCCATATTATCCAGCACCTGTGCCTGCATTTCACGGCTGGTCAGTGTACCGGTCTTTTCGATGATCCGGTCAGCCAACGTACTTTTGCCGTGGTCGATATGCGCAATGATACAAAAATTACGGATGTTTTCCTGATTCATAAATCTCTTTACATTCTTTCCGGAGCACCAAATCCTAACAAGTCAATGCACTGCTCCAGAACTTCTTTTGTCAGTTTCAGGAGAGACAGATAACTCTCTTTCTTCTTTTCATCCTCTTCAGAAAGGATCTTCACTTCATGATAAAACGTATTAAACGCATTTGCCAGATCATAAATGTACGAGCAGATCTTATGCGGCGCCAGTTCTTTGTAGGCTGTCTCGATGACATCCGAGAAACGGGCTGCTTCCATCAGAAGGCCTTTTTCCGCTTTCTCCCCGGTAAAAAAGATTTCGCCATCTGCTTCTTTTCCGGCTTTATTCAGGATCGACTTGATACGGACGATCGTATAAAGAATATACGGGCCGGTGTTGCCTTCAAATTCAATAAAACGGCTGATATCAAAAATATAATCCTTTGTAGCCTGATTGGAAAGATCGCCGTATTTCAATGCTGCAAGCGCAATCACTTTGGATGTCTTTGCTGCTTCTTCTGCACTGATATCCGGATTATCCTTCATCTTTTCCAGAACAGCCTCGTTGACCTCATTGATCAGCGACTCCAGGCGCATCACTCCACCGGAACGTGTTTTATACGGCTGTCCATCTTTCCCGTTCATTGTTCCAAATCCAAGATGGAAAAGCTTTTCTCCTTCATGCACGATATGTGCTTTCCGCGATACGCGGAAAACCTGCTCCAGGTGGAGAGACTGCCGTTTATCCACGACATAGATGACATAATCCGGGCAATACAATTTTTCTCTTTCCACCAATGTAGCCAGATCCGTTGTCGCATAAAGACTGGATCCATCCCGTTTCACAATAATACAAGGCGGAAGCTCTTTTTTATCTGTTTCTTCTGTTACATCAATGACATACGCGCCATCACTTTCATAAGCAAGCCCCTGATCTTTCAGATCCTGGATCATTGCAGGAATATAAGGCTGTACATCACTTTCACCTTTCCAGAGATCAAAATAGACCTCCAGATTATCATAGTTCTTCTTCAGATCTTCTTTGGAAACTTCCGTGATCTTTTCCCAGATCTTCCGATACTGCGCGTTTCCATTCTGCAGTTCCCCGGTGATACGATGTGCTTCTTCAGCAAACGCCTTATCATATGTATCGCTTTCTTCTTTGCACTTCTTGCTGGCTGTCGGATAGATTTCCTCCAGATCCGTCACTGTAAAGTTATCTTCCATGCCGCGAAGGATCAGCTCAGCAATGACCTGGCCCATCTGCAGGCCCCAGTCGCCTAAGTGCACATCGCCCAGTACATCATGTCCCATATAACGGCAGATCCGTTTGATGCTTTCCCCTATGATAGCCGCGCGGAGATGTCCGATGTGCAATGGCTTTGCCACATTGGCTCCGCCGTAATCTACCAGGATCATCTGCTTAGGCTCTTCGTTATCCAGGCCGAATTTTTCTTCTCTGACCATGTTTCCTATATATTCAGTCAGAAATCTTCCGGTCACTTTCAAATTGATAAAGCCCGGTTTCACTGCCTCCGCCATCTCAAAAGCCGGATTATCCAAAAGAACGTGAGCCACTTTTTCCGCTATTTCCATCGGAGCCTGATGCACTTTTTTTGCCAGCACCATCGCTCCGTTGCACTGGTATTCACAAAGATCCGGACGGTTTGAAAGAGAGGCAGTGATTCCCTCTTTCGGATATCCGGATGCTTCAAATGCATCCTGCAAATGTTCTGTTATCAAGTCTAAAAATTTTTTCATAATTCGATACCAATCTTCTGCATCATTTCACGGGCGGAATCTAAGGAATCCACGCCATGCATATTTTTGATCGGAGCAAACTCCTTCGCACGGTCAACTTCAAAGACGAGACAGCCGTCCATCATCTGGATCATATCCAGAACCAAAGTCTCATATTTATGTCCGTTTGGCTGCTCCGGTTTGATCTTATTTCCGTTTTCATCCACGTAAGGGATTTTCTTATCCACAATATGAAGCGGCATCTGATCATTCGCGATCCGCTCCAGCTCTCCTAATGAAAACAGATAATTCAGGATCACACCAAAGTTGTAAGCAAGTTCTCCATCTTCATTCTTTTCTTCCATCATCGCATCCGTCAGTTCGTAATATTCTACGATGGATGGACGTCCATCCCGGTTGCAGATCACACCGACTTTCTCGTCCGGCGCTGCTTTACGGATCACTTTCGCGCCAATCGGCTTGCCTGATTTGATCGTAGCTCCGACAAAGACCGGATCTGCAATCCTTTGCAGCACATTATCCACTGCAAAGATATTCAGCCATTTTACGCCCATTTCTTTGATCTTATCTACTAAACCGGCTTTTTTCAGTGAGATAAACCAGCCGCCGTTTCCGTTCGGAGAAAGAGAGATATGTCCTTTTTCTTCCAGATACACTTTCCCGTTAAAGTCAGTGGATGGAGCCATTTCCTGAATAAAGAAGAAAACATAATCCGGATTATAGCCAAAATAGTCATGCTCACGGAAAAAGGCACGTGTCGCAGCATCATTTTTATCACTGGTCATGATCAAAAGAGGGATCCACGCATCTGCTGCCTTTTTCACATCCATCAGATTGTTGATCAGACACTGAAAGATAAAGAGTTCTTTTGTTAAACCTACATTCAGAGTTCCTTTCGGACCGTCTAAGCCCAGACGCGTACCCTGTCCGCCAGCCAGCAAAACAGCTGCCACTTCGTTGTTTTGGATCGCACGGATTCCTTCATTACGGAATTCCGCTTCCTGATCATGGATCTGATCCAGTGTCAGTGCGCCAATCGGTGTGATCACTCCCCCGCCGTCTGTCCCCTGCGGATGATCGATCATATCAAAATCGATACGGCTGATCTCCTCTAAAAGGGTCTTCTGTTCATCTTCATTCAGCTCTTCATAAAACCGAAGAAGCTGTGTCTGTCCTCTTTCTTCCAACTGTTTTCTGATTTGTTCCAATGTCATATCCTTTACCTGCTCTCTCTGTATATTCTGGCCGCTTCTACATAAGTTTGGATATTCTCCGCACTTGCTATAAGCTGCTCTGCTGTTACTTCTTTTTTGACTGCCGCCGGACATCCTACGATCAGTGATCGGTCCGGAAATACCTTTCCCTCCGTAACCACAGCGCCTGCTCCGACGATGCAGTCTTTTCCGATCACTGCATGATTCAAAATGATCGCACCCATTCCAATCAGCGTTCCATCACCGATCGTACATCCGTGAATGATGCAGTTATGTCCGATCGTCACATTTTCACCTATAATGACTTCATCTCCGATATCCATATGAATAACGGAATTATCCTGAAGATTGGAATTCTTTCCCACGTAGATCGGGCCTTCATCGCCGCGCAGGACGGCCCCGAACCAGATATTCGTATTTTCAGCCAGTGTCACATCTCCGATCACTGACGCATTATCCGCAATAAACAACGCTTTTTCCACGTTTGGGGTCTTTCCCTGATAATCCAAGATCATACTGATTCCTCCGCGAAATTAATCTGAATTAATATAGCACAAACGGTTGATAAAAGCCATTCTTTGCACTAATATTATCTTAATTATGAGGTTCAATCAATCGCAATCGCGGGCAATTGACCATTTTCGGGGACCATCTCTTGTCCTCGCCGGTCCCGGAAGCGGGAAAACGGCAGTCATCACCTATCGCGTGAAAAACCTAATCGAAAAATACCATATTCCGCCCTGTAAGATCCTTGTGCTCACATTTTCAAAAGCTGCTGCCAGGGAGATGGAAGAGCGCTTCTTTTCTTTGCAAACTTCAGGTGTCAAAAAAGAAAACTGCCCGGTATTCGGGACTTTTCATGGCTTTTTCTTTTCTGTCCTCCGTTCAGTCGAAAACAATGGACAGAAAAAGGTTCTTTCCTCTGCAAAAAAAAGAATCCTTCTGCAGGAAGAATGCATCCGTCTGCATATTGATCAGGAGGAAGACTCCTTTTGGGAAACGTTGGAACATGAAATCAGCCGCATCAAAAGCGGTCTTGCAGCTATGGTTTCTTCTTCCATCCTTCCTCCGGAATCCTTTCAGCTGCTCTTTGAGGCATATGAGGCAGCACTTTCTGCCAATCAGCTGCTGGATTTCGATGACATCCTCAGCCAGACTCTGGAGCTGCTTTCGCTTCGGAAAGATATTCTTTCGTCCCTGCAGGATCATTTTTCTTTTTTTCTGATCGATGAATTTCAGGATGTCAGCCAGATTCAGTATTCCATTATGAATCTGCTTGCAGAAAGAGACCGCAACCTGTTTGCTGTCGGAGATGATGACCAGTCTATTTACTCTTTTCGCGGTGCTTCCGCAGGAATCATGAAACAGTTCCTGCTGGATTATCCGGAAGCAGAGCGGATCCTTCTTAATGTGAACTACCGCAATCCAACGCCAATCATCCGTTCTGCACTGAAAGTCATTACCGGCAATCCGGACCGGTTTCAGAAAGAGATTTTGTGCCCCTCTAATGCAGAAGATCCTGATGCCTTTTCCCTTCGGGAAGAAGAAAACCTGGAATCGGAATACTTCTATATCGCAGAAAAGATTTCCTCCATACTCCAGCAGGGCATCCGCCTTGATCAGATTGCGATCCTCCTGCGAAGCACAACGGACCTATCTCTTCTCAGACGGATCCTGCTCCAACAGGGAATCCCTGTAAAAGAGCACATCTCTACCGATCCTGTATTTGACAGTTTCCTTTGCAAGGACATGACTTCCTATATGAAAATAGCCTCATCCCTGTCTGGACAAATTTCCAATGAACAAGGAATACGAGGAGAGTTTCTCCGGATCCTGAACCGTCCCTCCCGTTTTCTGTCCCGGCAGGCTTTGCCAGATAATGACAGCCTCCCGGAAAGTGTCCATTCCTTCTTTTCTTCCCTTAGCAGGTATTATTCATACCATGCAGCAGCGACAGAGCGCATTGCACGTTTTAAAGAAGATTTAGTAATCCTTGCTTCCTGTGCGCCATATGCAGCGATCAGCTTTATCTGGAACCGGGTCGGATATAAAGAATATATCAAGGAATACTGCAGAAATAATCACAAAGATTATTCTGCTTATGAAAAGATGTTCTCTGTTCTATTAGCTGCCAGCAAAGGGCTTGTTTCTTTTCGACAATGGGAAGAGCTCCTGCAGGAAAAAAAAGCCGATTTATCTGATACCGAAAACAACGGAGTCCATATCATGACAATACATGCGTCCAAGGGGCTGGAATTCGATACGGTCTTTATTCCGGATCTGAATGAGGGACTGCTGCCACATAAAAAGGCACCCTCCCCTGAGCAGATACAGGAAGAGCGCCGACTTTTGTATGTTGCTATGACAAGAACCCGAAGCAGGCTCCTTCTAAGTTATGTCCGGGATTATCACAATAAAAAAGCAACCCGTTCAAGATTTTTGGATTGCTTTTTCTGATCTTTTATGCTTCCAGTTTTTGAATACCTAACCGGATCCTTCTCAGGGACTCTTCTTTTCCTAAGATCTCCATGATCTCAAACGCACCGCCCGGTGTACTTTGCTTGCCGGACACGGCAGTCCGAAGCGGCCAGAGGACTACGCCATTTTTGACACCTTTTTCCTCAATGTATTTCATGATCCGGTCATGCAGTCCTACGGCGGAATAATCCGTCTGCTCTTCCAGGATCGGAAGTGTCTCTTTTAAAACTTCCAGTGCGATCTCGGAATTGGTCTTCATCTTTTTATGCGTATACATTTCCACATCATAATCCGGCATCTTGTTCAGAAAGTCTATCTTCTCTGCAATATCCGGGAAAACCTCGATACGAGTGCGGACCAGCTCCAGGATCTTGTCGATCGCAGTCTCGGAAAGTGTCACGCCATCAGCAGTCACAACATGGTCATCTCCGGCCTGTGCAAAAGCAGCTTTTACATACGATTCAGCCGCTTTTTTGAATGCAGCTTCGTCCATTGCTTTGATATATTCGCCATTCATCCAGCGGAGTTTAACCATATCAAAGACAGCAGGGCTCTTATTTACCCGTTTGTAATCAAAACGTTCGATCAATTCCTTTAAAGAAAAGATCTCGTCTGTTCCTTCCGGGCTCCATCCAAGAAGTGCGATGAAGTTCACGATTGCTTCCGGAAGAAAACCCTGTTCCACCAGATCTTCAAATGAAGAGTGTCCGCTTCGTTTGGACAGCTTGTGATGCTCTTCATCGGTGATCAGCGGAAGATGCACGAATACCGGCGGCTCCCATCCAAATGCTTCGTACAGACGAATGTATTTCGGTGTGGAAGACAAATACTCGTTTCCTCTGACTACATGTGTGATCCCCATCAGGTGGTCATCCACAACATTGGCGAAATTGTAGGTCGGATAACCGTCTGATTTGATCAGGATCATGTCATCCAGCTCTGCATTTTCCACTGTGATCTCTCCGTAAATATCATCGTAAAAAGAGGTCGTTCCTTCATTCGGGATATTCTGACGGATCACAAACGGCGTTCCATTGGCCAGTTTTTCTTCTACTTCTTCTTTGGAAAGATGAAGGCAGTGCTTATCATACGCGACGATCTCCTTTCCGGCAATCGTCTGCTTTAAGGATTCCAGTCGTTCTTTCGTACAGAAGCAGTAGTATGCTTCGCCTGTTTCCACCAACTTTTTGGCATATTCCATATAAATACCGGCTGTTACACGTTCAGACTGAACATATGGCCCGCAGTCACCCGGTTTATCCGGGCCTTCATCATAGTCCAGTCCGGTTTCTTCCATGGTGCGGTAAATGATCTCCAACGCTCCTTCAAAGAAGCGTTCCTGATCGGTATCTTCAATACGGAGAATAAATTCTCCTCCCTCATGTCTTGCGATCAGATACTCGTAAAGTGCCGTTCTTAAATTTCCAACATGCATCCTGCCGGTCGGACTAGGAGCATATCTTGTTCGGATCTTCATAATCACCTCAATCAGTCAGCTGTTATTTTGCAGTAATATATCCTTTTGCGGTCAGCAGTTCTGCCAGAAGGATCGCTCCGCCTGCAGCGCCGCGAACTGTATTATGGGAAAGTCCCACAAACTTGTAATCAAATAATGTATCTTCTCTGAGTCTTCCCAGACTGACACCCATTCCGTTCTCATAATCACGGTCCAGTTTTGGCTGCGGCCGGTTATCTTCCTCAAAATACTGGATGAACTGCTTTGGTGCACTCGGAAGGTCAAGATCCTGAGGCTCACCTTTAAATGCTTTCCATCTTTCCAGGATTTCTTCTTTTGTCGGTTTCTTTTCAAAGTTGACAAAAACAGCAGCAGTGTGGCCATCCTGTACAGCTACACGCAGGCACTGTGCTGAGATCAAAGGACTCTTTGCCGGAACGATCTCGCCTTTTTCATCGTCAACCTTTCCCCAGACACGCAGCGGTTCCAGTTCACTCTTTTCTTCTTCTCCACCGATGTATGGAATGACGTTTTCTACCATTTCCGGCCAGTCTGCAAATGTCTTGCCTGCACCGGAGATAGCCTGATAAGTACAAACAGCCACTTCCTTTGGTCCAAACTCTTTCAGTGCCTCAAGAGCCGGGGTATAACTCTGGATCGAGCAGTTTGGTTTTACTGCAACAAATCCTCTCTGGGTACCCAGACGTTTTTTCTGATATTTAATGACTTCCAGATGGTCTGCATTGATTTCCGGAACGACCATCGGTACATCCGGTGTCCATCTGTGCGCGGAATTGTTGGATACGACCGGTGTTTCTGTCTTTGCATAAGCGTCCTCAAATGCGCGGATCTCTTCTTTTGTCATATCAACGGCGCTGAAGCAGAAATCGACTTCTTTCGCATTTTCCTCGATGTCGTTAATATTTTTCACGATCATCGTTTTAAGCCGCTGCGGCATTGGTGTGGCCAGTTTCCACTTGCTTCCTGCTGCCTCTTCATATGTCTTGCCGGCACTCCTCTCCGATGCAGCCAGCAGAACAACTTCAAACCAAGGGTGGCCTTCCAAGAGCGTCACAAAGCGCTGCCCTACCATTCCTGTTGCGCCTAAAACACCTACTCTTAACTTCTTATCCATTTCAACTCCTCCTTCCTTTCTTTTTTGCCCCCGACCGAAGGTCGAGGGAGCCTAGCGGCTTTGAGCGATCAGGAGAACTCGTATGAGTTCTATCCTTGTTCTGTTTTTACAGAGTGAAATTAACGTTCATAATAAAACGAAAGGAAACATTTTTCAACTATTGTTTTACTGTCTCAGCTTTGTTCCGCGTGTATCTCTCTTTGCCAGTTTCAGCTTCATCAGTTCTACTTCTTTGTTGTGATACTGGATGGATGTCTTATCTCCAAACCCGACAATATACACCTTATCGATCTCATCGTCCTTATTCAGACGGATGCCGCGGACACCAA
Source organism: Lachnospiraceae bacterium (assembly GCA_017536965.1). GTDB lineage: Bacteria > Bacillota > Clostridia > Lachnospirales > Lachnospiraceae > RGIG5612. Next base: position 57,765 of record JAFWCK010000020.1, read on the forward strand.
CTGCTCCTTTATGCTTGGAAGGGATCTCGCTCAGCTTAAAGCGGAGGAATACACCATCCTTCGTCTGCAGAACAGCCATCTTGTTGGTCGTAAAGGCTGCCTCCTCCTGTGGACCTGCTTCTGCTTCTTTTGGCTCCTCATCCTCATCCAGAAGCACTTCCTCTGAGGTTGTGCCGTCATTAATATCGATAAACTCGAATGTCAGCTGATCATCCGGATCAAAGAACTCATTGAAGCCGTCATCTGAACCGCCCGTGATAGCAATGCTTTCTTCTTCCTCATAAACCGGGGTTTTGAAAACTTTCTGGCTGGATGCATCAAACAGTTCAATGCTGACTACTTCATCTTTGTCATTCAGTTTGGTTGCTGCTGCAGTCTGTCTGCTGATGTCAAATTCGGAAGCATCCACAAATTTCATCATGCCCTTCTTTGTAGTGAAAAGCATCATATTCATTTTCAGCTGGCTGAGCGGACAGATCTGGATAATATCTTCCGTCGCACTGGTATAGTTGCACAGATTATCGATTGGGATACCCTTATCTTTTGGCTTCTTCAGCGGCAGCTTCGTGACTTTCAGCTGATGAACCATACCCGTCTGCGTAAAGATACAGATACGGTCGGTATTCATGCAGCGGAGTACGTATTTATTCTCTGCATCGATCGTCTCCACATTCTTCTCATAAGCAGCCGGGTCGATCGTTTTCGCATAGCCAAAATGATCCATCAGGAAGACAACTTCCTGTTCCTTCACCTTTTCTTCTTCAAAGACTGCTTCTTCTGCATTCTCGATAGCTGTCTTCCGCTCAAATCCGTATTCTTTTTTAATTGCCTCCAGGTCCTTGATAATGACCTTCTTCATGGCGTTTTTATCATTTAAGATCTTCTCGTATTCTGCAATTTCCTTCAGAAGCTTTTCATACTCTTCTTTCAGCTGCATGATCTCCAGTCCGATCAATTTAGCAAGCCGAAGGTCTAGGATAGCCTGTGCCTGTTTTTCCGTAAAAGAGAGTTTGGCCGCTGCCTTTTTGGATTCAGCAGATTTGAACTTGATCTCCTTTACATTTCCGTTGATCAGACAGTCCTTTGCCTGTGCAAGACTTTGAGAACCGCGGATCACTTCAATGATGAGATCAATGATATCGCAGGCCTTGATCAAACCTTCCTTGATCTCTTTCTGCTCTTTATCTTTCTCCAGCAGTGTGGTGTATTTGCGGGTATTGATCTCATACTGGAATGCCGTGCAGTGCTCCAGGATCTGCTTTAATCCGAGGATTTCCGGTTTTCCGTCCACAATGGCCAGCATATTGACGCCAAACGTGTCTTCCAGTTTGGTCTTTTTATAGAGCATATTCTCGATCTTGACCGGATCTGCTCCTTTTTTTAATTCCAGTACGATCCGGATTCCTTCTTTGGATGATTCGTTAGAAACATCAACAATATCCGTTGTCTTTTTACTTTCC
>JAFWCK010000136.1 GCA_017536965.1 Lachnospiraceae bacterium
AAAGGCTGAGAAGGGAAGAGTGGCGCTGGAATATGATTACAAAACCAGCGGCATCGACTACGATAAAGGATCTTTGCATCTGATCAGCGGACAGCACTATGTGCATGGCACAGATGAAGAGATCGAAAAGTGGATGAAAGATAGTCAATAAAGAAATCATTTCATAACATTTACGGGCGGGTTTTCCGCCCGTTTTTTTGTGTAGTTAGTATACACTTTTTCACAGTTGCGTTTTAATGAGATATAGTATAAAATTATTGAGCATTTTTTGCGCTTATTTTTTATATGATTTTTTAATAGAAAAGAGAGAAAAATGGATTCAAAAACACTGAAGTACATCCTGAAGCGGCTGCTTCTGGCGATCGTGACGCTGTGGATCATCATCACGATCACCTTCCTGATCATGCATGCCGTTCCGGGCAGTCCGTTTATCAAGCAGAAGGCGATCACACAGGCTACCATGGATGCGCTGAATGCAAAGTACGGGCTGGACAAACCGTTGTTTCAGCAGTATCTGATCTACCTTGGCAATGCAGTCAGACTGGATTTTGGCGAGTCGATCTCTTATAAGGGACGTACTGTCATGAGCCTGATCGGACAGGGATTTGCAACATCTGCATTCCTTGGCATTTGTGCTGCGATCATCGCACTGATCGTAGGACTTGCCTTAGGTTCCTGGGCTGCTACTCACAGAGGTAAATTTATTGACCAGGCAATTCTGGTTTTATCGACGGCATCTGTGTCGGTACCGTCCTTTGTCATAGGTGTCATACTCCTATGGTGTCTGACGGTCTGGTTGCCAATCTTCCCGTCGGCGGGGCAGTCTGTCCTGAAAGTGTTTGCAGGACAGGGCAATTTTGCCGGCTTTATCCTGCCGATCATTTCCCTTGCACTTTATCCGACAGCATATATCACAAGACTGACACGTTCTTCTATGCTGGATGCGTTAGGGCAGGATTATATCCGGACGGCACAGGCAAAAGGTGTCAGCAAGGGAAGCCTTATTTTTAAACACGCACTGAAAAACTCTCTGGCTCCTGTTATTTCTTATGCGGGTCCTATGATCGCCGGGATTATGACAGGCAGCTTTGTTGTAGAAAGTATCTTCTCGATCCCAGGCATTGGCGGGTATTTCATCAGCTCTATTAAAGCGTTGGACTATACCATGATCATGGGCACAACCATTCTGTTGTCCATCCTGATGCTACTGCTGAATCTGATCGCAGACATTCTGTATAAAGTCGTCGACCACAGGGTCGACCTGGCGTAGAGGGGAGGAGAAAGATATGAGTCAATATCCAAAGAAAAATCCTCTCAGCATGCAGCTGGATCTGTCTAAGTTTACGCTTGCTACAGAAGATGAAAAGAAAATGGCAGACCGCATGCGGGAAAGCACCAGCTTTTTCAAAGACGGCATGCGCCGCCTCCGCAAAAATGTGGTTTCGATGATCTGTCTGATCATTATCGTACTGCTGATCCTGATCGCGTTCGTTGTACCGCTGTTTTATCCTTATGATTATTCCACTTCATCCGCCAGCGTGGACAGTGTTTCTGCAAACTTCCTGGCGCCGATGAAATATTCTATCAAAGAGCAGATCCTGCGTTCCAAAAACGGTGTGTTTATCGGATGGAGCTATCCGCGTGCAACGCTGGAAGGCTATAAGGGACTGCCGGTCATCGATAGTCAGGAAAAACTGGATGAAGTGAAAGAGTACTTTGTAACAGATCCGGTTAAGATCACCAATTCGAATGTGGAACTCTATGCTGTCTGGAGCGTAGATGAAAACGGCGACGGCATTGGAGATTTTGGTGCTGATCTGTTTGATTTCTCAGGTGCAAAAACCGTGGAAGCCAAGTCCTATCATATCACCTATGATCTGGATGGCGGAGAAGGAACCGTTCCGGTTGATGAAAACGATTATGTTCCAGAGGATGAAGTGATTCTCTCCAAGACAAATAAAGTGACAAAACCAGGTGCGGTCTTTGTTGCATGGTCTCTGGAAAAAGGTCTTCCGGTCCTGACAGCAGATAATTACAAGGAATATGAATCCAAGCTTGTCACAAAGGGGACAAATCTTACAAAAGATACCACGTTCTATGCAGTTTATGCACAGGATGAAAACGGGGACAGCGTAATTGATGGATTCCGTATCCAGACATCCTACGGCACCCCGAAACTGAATCGTTATAAACTTACCTATAATAAGAACATGGGCGAGGGAGCCGCACCGATTGACAGCAATGTCTACGCACCAGGCTCCACAGCAATCCCGACTATGGATGTTAGCTTTACAAAACCGGTTAAATCCATTTTCCCGCATATTTTGGGAACAGATGAGATTGGCCGAGACTATGCGATCCGTGTTATCGTCGGTATGCGTATTTCGCTCCTGGTCGGTATTATCGCAGCAGCTATCGTCGTGGTGATCGGTGTCCTTTACGGTGCTATTTCCGGTTATTTTGGCGGAAAAGTCGATATGGTCATGATGCGTGTCGTCGATATTATTTACGCAATGCCTGATACCCTGATCATCATCCTTCTTTCCGTTTCGTTGAAAGACGTTATTATGAACACCTCGTTCTCCAAGGTGGCCGATAAGCTGGGCGGCGTCGGACTGGTCAGTATCCTGATCGTCTTCGCCCTTCTGTACTGGGTCGGTATGGCAAGACTGGTCAGAGGACAGGTCTTGTCCCTGCGTGAACAGGAATTTGTCCTTGCGGCAAAATCCATGGGTGTTTCTCCATTTAAGATCATTATCAAGCACATGCTGCCGAACTGTATTTCCGTTATCTTTATCAGCGCAGCACTGCAGATCCCGTCGGCAATCTTTACCGAGAGCTTCCTGAGCTTCCTGGGCATTGGTGTTTCGATCCCTATGCCAAGCTTGGGATCTTTGGCATCGGATTACCGCGGACAGATGACGATTCCGGGAAGAGAATACCTCTTCATTATTCCGGCACTCGTCATCTTCCTGATCGTGCTTTCCCTGAACCTGTTAGGACAGGGTCTTCGTGATTCCTTCGATCCGAAGCTGAGGGAGGTGAGCAAATAATGGCATTACTGGAAGTAAGAAATTTAAAAACGCAGTTCCCAACGGCTGCCGGTGTGGTAAAAGCGGTAGATGATGTTTCATTTGATCTGGAGAGAGGCGATGTATTAGGTATCGTTGGTGAGTCTGGCTCCGGAAAATCCGTGACTGCTTATTCCATCCTGCAGATCTTAACACCTCCGGGCATCATTGCAGGCGGAAGCATTAAATTTGACGGGCAGGAACTGGTCGGTGCAAAAGAAGACGTTCTCCGTCAGATCCGCGGAAATAAGATCAGTATTATTTTCCAGGACCCGATGACGAGCCTGAATCCGGTCTATACGATCGGTAATCAGCTGGTTGAGGCGATCATGCTCCATACCAAGAGAAATAAACAGGAAGCAATTGAACGTGCGGCAGAACTGCTTGAACTGGTCGGTATCAACGATCCGAAGAAGAGACTGAAACAGTATCCGTTTGAGCATTCAGGCGGTATGCGCCAGCGTGTTATGATCGCTATGGCACTTGCCTGTGAGCCTGATCTTCTGATCGCAGATGAACCAACCACCGCTTTGGACGTGACCATCCAGTCCCAGATCCTGGAACTGATGAAATCACTGCAGAAGCAGTTTAACATGGCAATCATCCTGATCACGCATGACCTTGGTGTCGTAGCAGGTATGTGCGATAAGATCAATGTCATGTATGCAGGCCGCCTGATCGAAAGCGGAACAGCAGACGATATTTTCTATAACCCGAAACATGAATACACCAAAGGACTGTTAACATCCATCCCGAATATCGCAAACGATGATAAAGTCCGTCTGGAACCAATCGCAGGAACACCGGTCGATCTTCTGGTTATGCCGGAAGGCTGTGCATTTTCACCGCGCTGCAAAAACGCGATGAAGATCTGCCTGACGGAAAAACCGGAAGTGATGGATTTCGGCGGCGGCCACTGCGCTTCCTGCTGGATGAACGTTCTGGAAGAATATAAAAAATCGCAGAAGGAGGAGGAATAAAGATGGAAGATAAATACCTCCTTACCGTTAAAGATTTAAAAATGTATTTTAACGTGAACTCCGGTCTGTTTTCTTCAAAACAATTGAAAGCGGTAGACGGTGTCACGTTCTCAATCAAAAAAGGAGAGACCCTTGGTCTGGTTGGGGAATCCGGCTGCGGAAAGACAACAGTCGGCCGGTCCATCATGCATTTGTATAAACCGACGGGCGGCGAAATTATTTTCAATGACCGTTTGATCAAGAGCAATGCAGATATTAAATATCTCCGCAGTAAAATGCAGATGGTGTTCCAGGATCCGTATTCTTCACTGGATCCGCGTATGACGGTCGGCGACATCATCGGAGAACCTTTAGATGTTCATCACAAGGGATTATCTAAATCTGAGAAGAGCGACCGGATCAAAGAACTGATGGATTCCGTTGGACTTTCTTCAGAGCATGCTACCAGATATGTACATGAGTTTTCCGGCGGACAGCGCCAGAGGATCGGTATTGCCAGAGCGCTTGCTATGGATCCGGATATGATCATCTGTGATGAGCCGGTGTCCGCACTGGACGTTTCTATTCAGGCACAGGTCATCAATATGTTTGAAGATCTGCAGCGGGATCGGGAACTGACCTATTTGTTTATCGCACATGATATTTCTGTCGTGAAGCATATCTCCGACAGGATCGCAGTTATGTATCTGGGCCGGATGGTAGAGATCGCAGATGCAAACGAGCTGTATCATGACCCGCGCCATCCGTATTCGCAGTCCCTTCTTTCGGCTGTCCCGATTGCGGATCCGAAGGAAGAACGAGCACGCCAGAGGATCGTTCTGGAAGGCGATGTTCCAAGTCCTTTGAATATGCCGAGCGGATGTCCGTTCCGGACCAGGTGCAAATATGCACAGCCAGACTGTGCTGAGGCTGCACCAGGACTGACCGAGATCTCACCGGGTCATTTTGTTGCCTGCCATCATCATTTGTAGGAGGATATCCCGGCAAAGAGACCCTTCAGGAGGCGTTATCTGCTTCTGGCATAATGATTGATTTTCGGGCAGAAAAGGGTATATAATCGTGCCAAAGTATCGCCAGATACTTAAATAAATTTTTTGCAAAAGATTTAAGGAGGAAAAGCAATGAAAAAATTACTGGCAGTGGTTCTGGCTGTTGCCGTAGTTGGATGCCTTGCAGCTTGCGGACAGAAACCTGCTCCTGCACCAGCTGGCTCTGGTTCTGGTTCTGCAGCACCGGTTGAGAAGGCAGTCAATGTCGGTTTAGAGGCAGTCTATGGACCAAACGGCGATCAGTTATGGAGCGCTTATGATGAGATCATCAAAAAAGTGAAAACAACTGCTGATATGACCGAGCGTGCTTCATACATGTATGAAGCAGAAAAATGGATCAAGGATACATGGACAATTCTTCCACTGTATTACTACACGAATCCATATCTTTGCAGCACAAGCCTGAAAGATTACATCTATTCACCACTTGGCTGGGTATCCTATAAGTACGCTTACATGGATACAGGTTTAGCAGACATCACAGTCAACTTCTCTTCTGATCCGGAAACCATGGACCCGGCTCTGAACAGCTCTGTTGACGGCGCTGTTATGCTGACCAACTCCTTCGCAGGACTTTATGGTTATGACACAAACATGAACATCATTCCTGAGTGCGCAGAAGAAGTTGTTGCTCCGACAGCTCTTGACGGCGGAAAATATCAGTACGTCATCAAACTGAAAGATGGCCTGAAATGGTCTGACGGGGTTGACATGAAAGCTTCTGATTTCGAGTACGCTTGGAAGAGAGCAGCTGATCCTGCAACCGCAGCTGATTATCAGTATATGTTCGATGTTATCGATGGATATTCTGATGATGAGACCTGCAACCTGAACGTAACTGCTGATGATGCAGCAGGCACGATCACGATCGTAACCAGCGCTTACTGCGCATACTTCGATCAGTTAATGGCATTCCCGACATACTTCCCGGTACGTAAGGATGTTGTTGAGAATGAAAGCTGGGCAACAAGTGCATCCACTTATGTTTCCAATGGTCCTTTCAGAATGAAAGACTGGACAGTTGGTTCTGAGATCGTGTTCGAAAAGAACCCGAACTACTGGGATGCAGCTAATGTAAAACTGAACTCTATTAAGTTCTTCCTGTCCAACGATGATGATGCTATCTACGCTAACTTCACAAACGGAACCATTCAGTACACCACGACAGTTCCTGTTTCTCAGATCCCTGTCCTGAAGGCTGATCCAACCCGTATGAACGTAGACTTCTTCATTGGCGACTACATTGGAACATACTTCTTAGAGGTGAACGTAAACTGGAGCTTCAAACCAGGTCTGGCAGTTACTTCCGATACAGCAGATGCTTGGGAAGGCTGGACACCGGCTCAGAACGCAGAAGTTCGTCACGCACTTGCACTTCTCATCGATCGTAACTACATCGTTGAGCAGGTTACTGCAGGCGGACAGCTTCCGGCATACGGATTCGTACCGGCAGGTATGGATGATGGAACCGGAACAGAGTTCAGAAGCAATGCCGACAAATGGTGGAGCGTTGATCCGGCTGACTACGAAGCAAACAAAGCTGAGGCAGTTGAGATCCTGAAGAAATACTATACATTTGACGAAGCTACCGGCAAGTTCACAGACTTCCCGAAATTCGAGTATAGTGCAAACCCGACATCCGGCAACCTGGCTATCTGTGCAGCTATCCAGGATATGTGGGATGACTACGGAATCGAAGTCGAAGTTGACCAGCGTGACTGGGCTGTTATCCAGACAGCACTTACCGCAGGTGACTTCACACTTTCCAGACTGGGCTGGATCGCTGACTACAACGATCCTGTAAACTTCCTGGAGATCCTTGTTTCCGCATCCGGTAACAACCATCCACACCTTGGAAGAGCACAGTAAGAAAGTCTGATGAAACATCTTGCTTTTGGCAGGATGAATCGAAAAGTTATGAAAGCGGGAGCATACAGCTCCCGCTTTTTTCTATCGAAAGCTGAGTTTGCTTTAAAGAGTCGGGCCTGAACCCCTGCAAAACTCGTACAGGATCCAAAAACTTTTTTCGGTTGGATCCTAAATGTAATGTTTTTTATCTAGGCCCGACATTATTCTTGAAAAGTCGGGCCTGTGTTGAGATTTGTCAGTTAAGGCCCGAAAAAAGGTTATTAAAGTCGGGCTTGAAAAGGAGTATCCTTCCACGGGCCCGAAAAATGCATTTATAATTCGGGCCTAAAAAGAGTTCCGCCTTTTTAGGCCCAAATGAAATCTACAAATTCGGGCTCAGATTAACAACACTGCTGACAGGCCCGAAAAAAGAGGGCATTTAAGCTTAGAATGCAATTGTTGACTGTGCCACTGTCACTTTGCAGCTGTTTATGATATAGTTAATCCAACATTAATAAAACGGAGGCTATTGAAAATGGCAGAAAAAAAGAAAAACGAATTAAAAGAAAAACTGTTTTACAAACCGGGAAATGGCTATGACGGATTAAGCGCTGCAGAAGAGAAAAAGATGAACGCTTACTGCGAAGGCTATAAGGATTTCCTGAACCATGGCAAGACTGAGCGCCTTTGTGTTGATTACTGCATTAAGCTGACAAAAGGCAAAGGCTTTAAAGAATATAAAGCCGGCATGAAACTGAAAGCAGGTGACAAGGTTTACTTTAATAATCGCGGTAAAGCCATCATGCTTGCAGTCATGGGCACCGAAGGCCTGGAGAAGGGTATTAATCTGACAGCAGCACATACAGATGCGCCTCGTCTGGACCTCAAACCGAATCCTTTATATGAAGATGCGGAACTGGCATATCTTAAGACACATCATTACGGAGGCATCCGGAAATATCAGTGGCTGGCAAGAACCTTAGAGCTTCACGGAGTTGTGATCCTGAAGAACGGCAAGAGCGTAGAGGTCAATATTGGCGGAGATGAGAATGATCCGCAGTTCATTATCGAGGATCTTCTTCCGCATCTTAGGAAACCATCGGATGAACAAGTGCTGGATAAGGCTGTTCCGTCCGAGATCTTAAATGTTCTCGTTGGATCCCGCCCAATTGGCGATAAAGAAGATTCCGAACGCGTGAAAATGAATATCCTTAAGATCTTGAATGAGAAATACGGACTGGTGGAAGAAGATTTCATTTCTGCAGAGCTGGAAGTGGTACCGGCAGGCAAAGCAAGAGATGTCGGATTTGACCGCAGTTTGATCGCTGCATACGGCCATGATGACAGAGTCTGCGCATATGCAGAGATGGCAGGTCTGTTTGATGCTAAGAATCTGAAAAAGACCGGTGTCTGCATTTTTGCAGATAAAGAAGAGATTGGATCTGTTGGTGTGACAGGTATGATCAGTGAAGCATTTGAGTGGTTTATAGGTGATCTGTGTAAAACACAGAAAGTGGATATCCGTGACTGTTTTGCAAACTCTTTCTGTGTGAGCGCAGATGTTACAGCGGCTTATGATCCGAACTATGCAGAGGTCTTTGAAGTCCGTAATGATTCGAAGATCAATCATGGCGTGGCATTCTGCAAATATACCGGACATGGCGGAAAAGGTGGTGCTTCCGATGCATCCGCTGAAGTGGTCGGGAAGCTGCGCAAGCTGATGAATGATAATGGTGTTGTATGGCAGATGACCCAGATGGGGAAGAATGAGCAGGGCGGCGGAGGCACCGTTGCGCTGGATCTGGCAAACCGCAATATCGATACGATCGATGCCGGCGTACCGGTCCTGGCAATGCATGCACCGATCGAAACCGTTGCGAAGTTTGACTGCTATATGACCTACAAATGCATGAAGACGGTGTTTGAAAAAGCCTGAAAGGTGTATTTATGGCAGGAAAGAGTAAAAAAGACGATGCCCATGAAAGAGCGGTAGAGGAAGCAAGAGAGCAGATCCGGGCGGAACTGCGTGGTGAAACGAGCGGAAAACCATCCGGAAAATCCGGAAAGAACAGTAAGCATGGCTATGGAGGGTCTGGCAGAAGGACTGACCGCAGCAGAGTATTCTCATTTATCATTGGCGTGATCGTGGGCCTTATCGCTGGCGCTCTGCTGATCATTTTGATCGGAAATGCATCGTCTACATTCCTGTTCGGGATGAACCAGACATCGCACACCACTGCTGACACGGTTTTCCAACAGGGCTTATTTGGCACCTTCACTGCTGCGGATTTCCAGAAAGCAATCCTTGGAGAAGCCTCCCGCCACAAAGAAATCGTCGTCAAAGAACAGCCAATCGAGATTCCGACCACGATCACGAAGGCGGGACTAGGCAATTTGGCTATCTTTTCCCAGGTGCAGAATATATACTACTACGGGACGGGGGTTTATACTGTTGCACTTTCTGGCCTCGAAGAAAAAAACATAGAAGTCGACGAGGAAAACAAGAAAGTAACCGTTTATATTCCGCATGCCTCCCTGCAGTACATCAATCCGAATCTGGATCTGACCATGTTTGAGGAGGCTGGAAGAGGCCTTCTTGCATTTGGTGATATCAAGATGACCACACAGGAACAGAACAGTCTGCAGCAGTCTGTGACAGAAGCAATGCGTGAGAGGCTGACACAGACGGATATGTATGTCGGAGCGGATGAATTTGCGAAGGTTAGTATTTGGGAAGTCCTGCAGCCTTTAGTTGCGTCAGTATCTCCGTCATACACGTTGGAGATCGCCTTTGACGAAACTACGGAACATCAGGATCTGACAAAGTAAAAAACATATTGTTATACGTAAAAAAGAGAATCTGCCCGCAAGCAGATTCTCTTTTTTTCCCTTTGTTTTCATACCACCTTGAATAATTGGACAATAGATGTAAAATAAAAATATTAAATAGTTAGATATTGTATAATCACTCGAGAGAAGGACAAATGCTTTTATACATTGACCCGGGAACGGGCAGTATGTTATTTACCATATTAATCGGCATGCTAGGTGCTGGTTTTTTTGCGTTCAGAAAATTGTTCTTAAAGCTCCGTTTCCTTGGAAGCGGCGGCAAAGCAGAAACAATGAACGCAAGTAAGATTCCTTATGTCTTATATGCGGAAAGCAAAAGGTATTGGAATCTCTTTGAACCAATCTGTGATGAATTTGAATGCAGGGAGGTTCCTCTACTATATTTGACATCCTCTCAGGATGATCCGGCCTTCCAAAAAGATTATAAGTTTATTGAGCGTCAGTTTATTGGCGAGGGAAACAAATCTTTCGCAAAACTGAATATGCTGAATGCATCCATCGTCCTTGCTACAACCCCGGGACTGGATGTTTATCAGTGGAAACGTTCCAAAAATGTGGACTGGTATATCCATATCCCTCATATGGCAAGTGACGTTACCTTATACCGGATGTTCGGGCTTGATTATTATGATGCGATCCTTACGACTGGCGAATATCAGTCAGAAGAAGTGCGAGAACTGGAAAAGGTTCGAAACCTTCCGCCAAAGGAACTTAAGGTAGTGGGTCTTCCTTACATGGATGAACTGAAAAAGAAACTGGATCAGTGCAAAGAAAAGACTGGCAGAGAACGAACGATCCTACTTGCTCCGTCGTGGGGTTCCAGCGGCATTCTGACCCTCTTCGGGGAAAAAGTCATAGATGCCCTTGTAAAAACAGGATATAAGATAATCATTCGGCCGCACCCGCAGTCATTTGTTTCGGAGAAAGAGATGATCGACCGGCTTATGGTGAAATATCCGAAAACAGATAAACTCAGCTGGGATAGAGACAGCGATAACTTTAGCGCACTGGAGAGTTCAGACATTTTGATTTCTGATTTTTCCGGCGTCATTTTCGACTATGTTTTTGTTTTTGATAAACCTGTTATTTATGCAGATTACGATTTTGATTTTGCACCGTATGACTGCAGCTGGCTGGACAATAAGACATGGACATTCGAAGTACTAAAAAAAATTGGCCGCAAGCTGGATGAAAGTGAATTCGGCCATATGAAAGAAATTATTGATGAATGTATTGCTGACGAAGGATATGCTGCTGCCCGTCGGGAGGCAGGAGAAGAAGGTTGGCAGTGCAGAGGAGAAGGCGCTAAAAACATTGCTGATTATATGATTCAAAAACATAGCGAGATTTCAGCAGCAGACAGTATGGAATCATGAATATTCTTACAATTCTTCACAGCTTAATAATTGGTCCGTTAAAACTGTTTTTTGATGTTATTTTTTCTGTTGCGAACAGGTTTCTTCATCATCCAGGATTGTCGATTATTTTCTTAAGTCTTGCCATGAATTTCCTTGTACTGCCTCTTTACATGCGTGCAGATGCCCTGCAGGAAGAGGAAAAGGAAATGGAGGCAAAAATGAAACCGCGGGTCAATCAGATCAAGGCGGCTTTCAAAGGCGACGAAAGGTTTATGATCCTTCAGACCTATTACAGGCAGGTTGGATACAAACAGACGGATGCATTGAAAGGCTCTGTCTCTTTGTTGCTGGAGATTCCTTTCTTTATTGCTGCATATCAGTTTCTGTCGAATCTTTCGATCTTGCAAGGAGTTTCATTCGGACCTATCCTTGATCTGGGACAGCCGGATGCCCTCATCACAATAGGCAGTCTAACAATAAATATACTTCCGATCCTCATGACTGTGATCAATTTCGTGTCTGCTGCCATCTACACAAAAGGATCCCCTCTCAAGAACAAGATACAGATATACGGAATCGCAGTGATCTTTCTGGTGTTACTGTATCAGTCTCCGTCAGGTCTGGTTTTCTATTGGACTTTAAACAACGTTTTTTCATTGGTAAAGAACATTTTTTATAAACTAAAACATCCGGGGAGAGTGCTTGCTGTGCTGGCATCGATCTGCGGACTGGCTTTGTTGGTATTTGGAATAATAAAGGCATTTCCAACCCCAAAAAAGAAGGTGTTTTTGATCCTGCTTGGATTAGCATTTCAGATACCTCTGGTGTTGCAGTTCATCAATAGACATAAAGAAAAGAAAGATGAAAAGGCGGTCACAATCACCCGGCAGGACAAATGGATCTTTTTCGCAGGATGCATCTATTTGGCGATATTTGTCGGACTGACGATATCCTCCGGGGTGATCAGTGCTTCGCCGGCAGAATTTGTAAATCTTTCTGCGTTCAAAAACCCTATATGGTATGCTGCAAATTCAACTGCAATGGCTGTTGGAACATTCGTTGTATGGTTTGGAATCTTTTATGCATTAGCGGGAAACCGATTGAAAAAGATCATGCAGGCAGCAATCTGGATCCTGGTGGTCACCTGCACCGTTAATTATCTGTTCTTTGGTACAAAACTGGGATCCCTGAGAAACACGCTGATGTTTGATGTGCGACCGGACTATACCTTCAAACAGCAAATGGTAAATCTTGTTGTTATTTGCGCTGTTGGAGCAGTGGCATATCTGCTGTATAGATGGAAGAGCAATATTGCACAGACGGTGATGTTCATTGGGGCAGCGGCAATGCTGATCATGGGAGTATATAATATCATCCGGATTGACAAAGAAGTTGCACCATTAAGATCCCGCATTGAGGTATCGAATCAGGACATAGCCCAGATTCCTTTGTCCCGAGACGGAAAAAACGTTATTGTGATGATGCTCGACCGTGCGATAGGTCAGTATATTCCTTATATCATGAATGAGAAGCCGGAACTGAAGGAGAAGTTTAGCGGATTCACCTATTATGCAAATACTATGTCTTATGGAGGCGCTACTAATGTAGGAGCTCCACCTTTGTTCGGCGGATATGAATACACACCGAAAAATATGAACGCAAGATCAGATGAACCGCTGGTAGAAAAACATAACGAAGCACTCAGAGTCATGCCGGTTCTTTTTGATGAGAATGGATATGAAGTGACAGTGTGTGATCCTCCATATGCTAATTATGATTGGGTGCCTGATCTGACAATTTACGATGATCACCCGGATATCCATACGTACATTACGGGTGGAAAGTTCATCAGCATCAGCTCTTTGGAACAAATGGAGCAATTATATCGGAGAAACTTCTTCTGCTATGGAATCTTCAAGGTTGCACCGGTGATTTTCCAGGAAGCTCTATATAATTACGGAACATATAATAATTCTGAATTCTTTTCTACTGGAAAAGGAGGCAGCATCGGCGAGCAGATCATGACAAGCAAGTATACTGCCGGGGGGCTTTCTTCGCTTTTCCTTGAATCCTATTCAGTTTTGGAAAATCTTACAAATATTACGGTTATAACAGAAAAGGCAGAAAATACATTTTTGATGATCAGCAATGATACAACACATAGTCAAACTCTTTTGCAGACCCCGGATTATGTTCCGGAGAGCAGTGTTGATAATACGGAATACGAAGAAGAACATGCGGATCGATTCATGATAGACGGAAGAACATTTCTGTATGAGACAGACGATCAGATAATGCATTACCATGTGAATATGGCTGCCATGCTTCAGCTCGGAAACTGGTTCGACTATCTGAAAGCCAATGGGGTATATGATAATACCCGGATCATTCTGGTTTCTGATCATGGATTTGAACTGCGGCAGTTCCCGGATTTGATAACGGACTTTGGCGAGGATGTCCTGCATTTTGCTCCGCTGCTGCTGGTGAAAAATTTCGGGAATAGAGAGTTTACAATATCTTATGATTTCATGACGAATGGAGATGTCCCTGCTCTGGCAACGGAAGGGATCATTATGAATCCGGTCAACCCATTTACGGGAAAAGATCTTCAGGATACAAGTGCAAAGAACGGGAAACAGATCATCGCTATCTCGGATTGGCATACGGATATCAATAACGGAAACACATTCATTGATAAAGGGTGGATTTCTGTTCATGATAATATTTACGATATGAATAACTGGTGTAAAGAATAATAAGGAAAAGAGCCTTATTCTGTTACACAAATCAAATAATTACTTTTTGAATTACACTCGCTTTTATGATATAATAACAGTTCAATTGAGTTATAAAATATGCCCCTCTTGTTTTATGGGAAGGGACGTATTCAATATACTATTTTAGGTGGAACGATAATATGAAAGCAGTTATACTTGCCGGAGGATTCGGCACAAGAATTACTGAGGAATCACAGTTTAAACCGAAGCCAATGATCGAGATAGGCGGAATGCCTATTCTTTGGCATATTATGAAGTGTTATCTGCATTTTGGAGTTGATGAATTCATTATCTGCGCAGGGTATAAACAGAGCGTCATTAAAGAATGGTTTTCGGATTATTTTCTGCATACCTCTGACGTAACTTTTGATTTTACGAAAGACCATGAGATCATTGTTCACAAGCGCCATGCAGAACCTTGGAAGGTTACGGTAGTTGATACCGGACTTCATACCATGACTGGAGGAAGGATTAAGAGGATTAAAGATTTTGTTAATGATGAACCTTTCTGCCTTACATATGGTGATGCAGTTTCTAATGTGGATATCAGAAAACTGATAGACTTCCATAAGAGCCATGGGAAATGCGTGACAATTACCTCAATCAATATAGCCCAGCAAAAAGGCATTCTCGATGTTGATGAAAATAATACGATCCGTGAGTTTCGTGAAAAGGATGATTCTGATGGATCACTCGTAAATGGCGGCTTTATGGTATGTAATCCAAAGGTGTTCGATTATATCGAGGGTGATGAGACCATATTTGAACAGGAGCCAATGAAAATGCTTGCAAAAGACGGAGAATTGAAAAGTTTTTATCATAACGGTTTTTGGCAGTGTATGGATACTACCCGCGAAAAGATCAAACTGGAACAACTCTTTGCGACAGGTAATCCGCCGTGGAGGGTATGGGAAGATTGAAAACATTTGATCCACATTTTTATGCCGGGAAAAAAGTGCTGGTAACCGGTCATACGGGGTTTAAAGGAGCCTGGCTTTGCAGAATTTTGGTTAAGTATGGCGCTGAAGTTACGGGATATTCGCTTGAACCACCAACAGACCCGAACCTTTTCACGATTGCGGACATAGAAAGTGATATTACTTCTATAATAGGAGATATCAGAGATATAAAAGCATTAAAGAAGGCTTTTACAGAATGCAGACCGGAAATAGTGTTTCATTTAGCTGCTCAGCCTATTGTCAGAGACAGCTATCTTGAGCCTGCTTATACATATGAAACAAATGTAATGGGAACGGTTAATCTCCTTGAATGTGTGAGAACATGTGATGGTATCCGCTCGGTCCTTAATGTTACGACTGACAAAGTTTATCTGAACGATGATATACCAGATCATCCGTTCAGAGAGGATGAACCATTAGATGGTTATGACCCGTATTCCAATTCCAAAAGCTGTTCGGAGCTTGTAACTCATTCATATAAAAAATCTTTTTTTAATGATAGCGGTGTAGCTGTATCCACAGCAAGAGCAGGTAATGTGATCGGCGGAGGAGATTTCGCGAATGACCGGATCATTCCAGACTGTGTCCGTTCTGCTATAAAAAGAGAAGATATCATTGTAAGAAATCCATTTTCAACAAGACCTTATCAGCATGTACTGGAACCTTTGTATGCCTATATGATGATAGCTGCCATGCAGTACGAGGATCACTCTCTTCAAGGATATTACAATGTCGGTCCTGATGATGAAGGCTGCTATGAAACGGGAAAATTGGTCGATACTTTTATTAAGTACTATGGGAACGGGCTGAAATGGATTAATAAACACGACGGCGGTCCACATGAAGCAGCCTTTTTGAAGTTAGATACATCCAGATTAAAGAGCACATTTAACTGGGCTCCAAGATGGAATCTTGATAATGCAATCGAGAAAGTCGTTGAATGGACAAAATGCTGGCAGGATGGCGGCAATATCCGTGAGTGCATGGATAAAGAGATAGAATCTTTCTTTGGTACGTAGATGTCTGTCAAAGATGCGATAGATGATCTGAAAAATGAAATAACTACTGCTGGAATAGTGCCTGAGAACGGGTTGGGTGATGAACTTTTCTTGTTCTCTTCAACATTATCACCCGTAGTTAACGTGGACCTGATCATATTTAATAATCAAAATCAGGTCTTATTGACATGGCGCGATGATCCATATACTGGTGTTGGATGGCATATACCAGGTGGTTGTATAAGGATCCGTGAGACAATAGAAACGCGGATTCAGGCAACTGCTATGAATGAAATTGGGGCTGAAGTGAATTATATACCGGATCCGATAGCAGTCTATGAGGTTTTCAACCTGGAACCAAGAGAAGGCATTCCCGATCAGAACGAAAGATCGCATTTTATAACGCTAGCATATATCTGTAGATTAAAGAATCCAATCTTTCTGAATGAGAGGATGCAATGGATCGATGACCTTCCGGATGATCTGCTAAAGTGCCAGGATTGCTACAGAACTGATTGGCAAAAAATAAAGAATAAAGCAATAAGGTGGGTTTTATGAGTAATTGGAATAATGAAGCTGAAGCAAGAGAGCAGATAAAAGCTCTTGTTGCTGACTATTATCGGGATTTTAAAGAAAAAAGGGAGCCTTTTAAGGCAGGCGACAGGATTTCTTATGCATCCCGCGTTTTTGATGAAAAAGAAATGCAGTCTCTGACTGATGCAATGCTTGATTTCTGGTTGACGACCGGAAGGTTTTCAGATCAGTTTGAACGGGATTTCGCAAAATGGATAGGTATAAAGTATGCACATCTGGTAAATTCCGGTTCATCCGCCAATCTGATCGCATTTTCGGTCCTTACTGCGCCGGAGCTTGGAGATCGTCAGATTAAAAGAGGCGATGAAGTCATTACTGTTGCATGCGGATTTCCGACAACTGTTACTCCGATACTTCAATATGGCGCTGTGCCAGTATTCGTAGATGTAACATATCCACAGTACAATATAGATGTCACGAAACTGGAAGATGCCTATTCTCCTAAAACCAAAGCAGTTATGATCGCCCACACATTGGGCAATCCTTTTGATCTGAAGTCAGTAAAGGAGTTCTGTGCAAAGCATGATCTGTGGCTGGTAGAAGACAATTGTGATGCGTTGGGATCAAAATATACAATTGATGGCGTGACGAAATACACGGGGACATGGGGGGATATTGGGACCTCATCATTCTATCCTCCTCATCATATGACAATGGGAGAGGGTGGCTGTGTTTATACGGATGACCCATTATTAAATAAGCTTATCCTTTCATTTAGAGACTGGGGTAGAGATTGCGTGTGCCCGTCAGGCAGAGATGGAGTTTGCGGACATCGTTTTGATGGCCAATATGGTGAACTGCCGAAGGGATATGATCATAAATATACGTATTCCCATTTCGGGTATAATCTTAAAGTTACAGATATGCAGGCTGCAGTTGGAGTTGAGCAGCTAAAGAAGTTTCCTTCATTTATTGAGAGAAGGATTCATAATTGGAACCGGCTTCATGCAGCACTTGAAGGAATACAGGATAAAATAATTCTTCCGGAAGCAGCGATCAATTCAGAACCTTCGTGGTTTGGATTCCTTATTTCTGTCAAAGAAAACAATAGAAACAAAGTGACTAAATATATTGAGGATCACAATATACAGACAAGACTGTTGTTCTCCGGTAATTTGATCAAACATCCTTGCTTTGACCAGATCAGAGAAACAGATGCTTATAGAGTTGCTGGCAGTCTTGATGGTACTGAATTTATCATGAATCATTCGTTTTGGGTTGGCGTGTATCCAGGAATGACAGATGATATGATTGACTATATGGCGAGAGTGATTATTGAAGCAGTAAAATAAAAAAAATAAAGGTGTTGTGTTATGAGCGATGAATTAATTTGTTTATCTATTCCGAACTTTAAAGGAAATGAAAAGAGATATGTTGACGAGGCCATAGAAGCAGAATGGGTTTCAACTGCCGGTGCATACATTGGACAGTTTGAAAAGAATATGGCAGCAAAACTTGGAGTAGCAGATGCATGTGCATGCCAATCTGGTACTGCAGGTCTGCATCTATGTCTTAGACATTTCAATGTCAATGCCGGAGATATAGTTCTTGTGCCAACCCTGACATTTATTGCTACGATAAATGCAGTCATGTATCAGGGCGCAGATCCGGTTTTTTTTGACTGTACCGATAATCTTTGCATTGATCCTTCCCAGATTGAGGCATATCTGTCTGAAGAATGCAGAGAGGAAGATGGAAAGACAGTAGAGATAAGCTCAGGGAAAACGGTTAAAGCAATTATTCCTGTGCATGTTTTTGGAGATCATTGTGACATGGTCCGACTGATGGAACTGGCAGAAAAGTATCACCTGTATGTTATCGAAGATGCCACGGAATCTCTGGGAGGAGTTTTTGAACAGGGACAATATGCAGGGATGCATACGGGGACCGTTGGACATGCAGGCGTGTTTTCATTCAATGGAAATAAGATAATTACTACTGGTGGGGGTGGAATGGTCGTGTCCCGGGATCAGGCTGCAGTTGATCATATGCGGTATCTTTCCCAGCAGGCAAAGGACGATGTTTTGTATTTTGTGCATGAAGAGTTTGGATATAATTATCGGATGACTAATCTGCAGGCAGCTCTTGGCCTTGCACAGCTTGAGGAACTGGACCAATTCCTCGAGATCAAACGGAAGAATTTTGAACGTTATTGTGAATTGCTGCGGGATTGTTCTTACGGAAAGATTCATCCTTTCAAATATAAGAATGTCAATTATTGGTTTTATTCATTTAAATTGAATGAGCCGGATGCAGAAAAAAGAGACAGATTGATCAAATATCTGAACGATAATAGAATTCAGGTACGGCCAATCTGGAAATTGAACCATACCCAGACACCGTTTAAGGGATATCGGGCTATGGATTGTTCTAATGCACAATATTTCTATGATAGTATCATTAATATTCCGTGCAGCACAAACCTGACGGAAGAACAGATGGACAGGGTTTGTGCACTGATAACTGCCTTTTAAAGAAAAACATGGGAATGGGATCTGACGATGGACAGTTTAAAAACACAATTATATGAAGGAAAACAATTAATTGATAGTCATCAAGTGATATCTTTTGATATTTTCGATACCCTGATTGTCAGGGATTGTTCTGTTCCAGGAGATGTATTTGACTTCGTGGAACAAACTTACTGTATTTCTCATACAGAATCCGGCAACATGGATTTCAGAAATGTCAGGATTAATGCTGAACTTGCATGCTATCAGCAGAATATGATTCCAACTCTTGACGATATTTATGAGCAGATTCCTTTTGATCAATCAGTTAAAGAAGAGCTGAAATTAATTGAGATTGAAACCGAAAAGGGTCTTTGTACCAGAAACTTTTTGGGGTGGAACCTGTATCAATATGCGATGGAACAAAAGAAACAGATCATAGCAGTATCAGATATGTATTTGAGCTCAGATACTCTGAAAGATATTCTGTTTTCAAACGGGTTCCAGATTGACCAGGTTTATTCCTCATGCGAGTACGGGAAAAATAAAAAATCAGGCCAGTTGTTTGATCAGGTTATTGCTGATTTAAATCTTCAGAAACAGAATATAGTACATATTGGGGATAATAATAAATCAGATATTATCGGTGCTAAAAAGGCAGGGCTGAATAGTTTCCTGGTACAGAAACAAAGAAAGCTTTTAAGTTATTTTAAACCGAAGAAAAAAGACATCTTTGCTGACAAATTTCTGATCCCGTTTGTAAATAATAGAATTTCTTTTATTCACGATCGTGTATCTGCGCTTGGATTTGAAACATGTGGCCCTATGGTTGTTGGTTTTTGTCAATGGCTTCACGCAAAAATAACAACCGAAAAATATGATAAGGTCTTCTTCTGCGCCAGAGACGCAAAGCAGACTTTTGAAATCTATCGGACCATGTATCCTGAACATAAAGAAATCACCGATTATTTATATGTTTCGCTTAAAAGTCTTTATACTCCATACTATTCGACTACGGGTGAAGATCAATCGGAGTACGCTGCGCAACAGCTTGATAATATCAGGGCTTACCTGAACCAGATAGGATGCAAAGGAAAAATAGCGGTAATTGACAGCGGATATGGTGGACATACACAGGGAATGCTGTCTGCTATTTTGGATGGACAATGTGAACTGCACGGACTGTATATGAGAATCTCCAAAAACTTTTATAAGAACGTGCAGGACAAAGAGTCTTATCCTTATATGTTTCAGGCAAAGCCAGAGGTCCGGTCATATATTTGTGGAGCCTTCTTTGAGACGATGATTTCTGCAACACACGGGCGGACAAATAGTTATATCACGGACACTTCAGGAACAATAACACCTGAACTGGGAGAAGAAAACCCTCAAAAAGAACTGCTCGCCAGTTTTCAAAAAGGAATAAAGCTGTTTTTTGAGGAATGGAGTAATTCCATTCTAAGGGATTGCATGATTCCTGGGCAGGCAGTAGAAGATGCTTTTTTAGAGTTCGCTTTTTTTCCTAAAAAAGAGGATGTTATGATGCTTGGGGATATTACTGGCGGGAATGAGAGTTATGATAGTATTGTAATAAAACGGGAAAAAGGTCATTACTTAAAGCATCCGAATGATTTTTTCAAAGATTTGAAAAATACATATTGGAAAGGTGGCTTTTTATGTCAGTGCTTTAATTCCATTTATCCGTTGATCTGCAGAATTTACCTGTCACTGGATGGATTGGTCTTGAATAGTAGAGGATTCTGATAATCTTTTCAGAAAGGGATTAGTTATTGATGAGGAAAAACATTATTACTAATATGCAAAATACCGAAAACACAGAAAAGAAAACGATGCTGCTGTTATTGGCGATTGCTGTTGTTTTTGTTTTGGTTGATATAAGTTTGATCTTTAACGATTCGGTTTGGTGTGATGAGGCTTTTTCATTATTGCAATGCAGAACGAGTTTCACCTCATTTTTGAACAATGTTAAATCTGATGCCTGGCCTCCTTTTTATGCCTTCATTTCCCGATTCTTCTCAGCCATATTTGGTGTTTCGGCCCCTGCCCTTAAAATCGTTTCCATTATCCCTGCATTTCTGACGATGATTCTTGGTGCAACTGTTGTCTATAAGCAGTTTAAAAGCAGATTCATCTCCATTGTCTTTATGTTTATGACCGGATGTATGCCGGTCTCCATACATATGAATCTGGAATTGCGAGGATATTCCTGGGCGATGTTCTTTGTTACTTCGTGTGGATTGCTTGCATGGTTGATTTATAATTCACACAATAAAAAGAATAGGATCATTTATTATATTCTGTATACTGTCAGTGCTATATGCGGAGCTTATACGCATTACTATGCCCTTGGTGCGATCCTGATAGTATCTCTGCTATTATTTGTTTTTCTTATAAAACAGCAAACAAAAAGTATTATTCCATGCGCGATCATTTCTGCTGTCTGTATTGTTTCTTATATCCCTTGGTTGAGAATCTTTTATCATGCCACAAAATCAGTATCAAAAGGTTATTGGATCGAACCCAAAAGTCTCGGTGATTTCTTAAGATTCTTTTTATATCCTTTCACAATGGAGTTCGATAATCTGGGAGATATTATAGATAGTCCGTTTTGTTATATCATGACGATACTGGCCTTTATGTTGTTGATATATATGATCATATCTCTGTTTAAAAAGGATATTAAAAAAAACGAGCGGAACCAGATCATTTACGCAATCCTTTGTGCATCTATTATGATATTGGTGATAGGGGCGGGTTATGTAATATCAAAGTTGATCACTCCGATGTTTATTTCGAGGTACTTAACCCCGAGCATGGGTCTTTTTTGGCTCTTCCTTTCGATGGGGGCTAAGATCTTTATTGGCAATAATAAAAAAATGTTGGCTTTTTTCGCCGCCTTAATTCTAGTAATGACCGCATGGGGTTTTACAACCCAAAGAACAGCAGAATTGTCCACAGGAACAGAGGAAGCAAAAGAGATTATTCGAAAAAAAATGAGAGGTAGCTTCACGGTTATTTTGAGTGACAGTGATTATTTGAATTGGACAGAAATTGAGTATTATTTCCCTGAGAGTACGCATTATATTAACTGTGAAGATGTCAAATCGATCACCCTTGAAGGAAATGTTTCCTATTTGCTATATTTAGCATGTGATGAATTCCCGCGGGATGATTTTATAAAACTGGGATATAAGATTGTGGACCATGGTGAGTATGATTTTGACAGTTGCTATTATTTTCATTTATATGAGGTCAAAAAGAAGAACAGGCCTCAATTAATTGTGTCCCCAAGGATTTCTAATCAGAATGTTGAAAGGCTGAGGTAAAGAATATGATAGATAAAAAGTTGGAACCTTTTATCATTCCGGATGATATTTCTGTATCCAACGCTATAAAAAAAATAGATGAGAGTGGCAAGAAAGTCATTTTCTGCACAAACAATGAGCGATTGACAGGCAGCTTTTCCGATGGTGATATGCGCAGATTCATCCTCAGGGACGGTAATATGAACAAATCTGTTTCCTGCGCTATGAACCCTGATCCGGTTTCTTTTTCTGTTCTTCAGGAAGACCAGGCGAAAGAGCTGATACAGAAAGGATTATATACGGCAATTCCTATCGTAAATGAATTCCGTGAAGTGGTGCGGATTATTTTTGAAGAGAATGTCCGTGATTCAGAGCAGGTTAGAATGCTACCTGTAAAAATCCCACTTGTGATTATGGCTGGCGGCAAGGGCACCAGACTATATCCTTATACCCGGATTCTTCCGAAACCGCTGATTCCAATCGGGGATATGCCGATTATGGATCATATCATTACCAGGTTTGCAAAATACGGCATCGCAGATATTTATATGATCCTCAATCATAAAAAAAACATGATTAAGGCATATTATAATGAAGCGGGGCTGCCTTATAACATCCAATATGTTGATGAGGAGCAGTTCTTAGGAACAGGAGGAGGATTATCCTTATTGAGAGGAAAACTAAATACGACTTTTTTCCTCTCTAATTGTGACTGCCTTTTGGATGCGGATTACAAATGCATGTATGACTTTCATAAAGAGCATCAGAATGCAATCACCATTATTCTTGCGACTAAAAATGTTTCTATTCCCTATGGGGTTGTTAATTTACACCAGGATGGGACGATTAAGAGTATGGAAGAAAAGCCGCAATATGATTTTCTTATCAATACCGGTATTTATCTTATTGAGCCGGAGGTTATTGATCTGATCCGCGATGGAGAGTCTATCGGACTTCCAGATATTGCAAAAAGAGCAATGGAAGAAGGCTATAAGGTAGGTGGATATCCGATCACTGAAAAAAGCTGGTTGGATATGGGGCAACTTAATGAAATGCAAAATATGATCAAGGAGCTTGGATTATAATATGATAGTGGATCTTATTGAAAATACAACAAAGTATAAAGGCTTGTCAGACGCATTAGATAAGGCGTTTGAGCAGATACCGATGCTTATTTCCCGTTGCCTGAAGTCCGGAAGGCTTGAAGTGGATGGCGATGAAGTTTATGCAAACTGTCTGAGTTATGAAACTTCTGAAAAAGCAGGATTGTGGGAAGTTCATCGTGATTACATAGATATTCATGTAGCAGTTGAAGGACTTGAGATCATTCAGCTTGCCGATGCTAAAAAACTGCAGTTGCAGCAGAGTTACGATGAAAAGATTGATGCTGCTTTATACCAGGGTGATCCGGACAGTTCAATACTATCAGAGCCTGGAAAGTTTATTGTGTTTTTCCCAGGTGAGGTACACAGGACAGCAATCTGTGCAGGCTATACGGATAAAATCAATAAGATGGTAATAAAAGTTAGAATTTGACGGAAAAGAGAAATTCGTGTGAAAAGTAAACAGGCTTTTTATTCAGTACTGGGGAATTTTGTATACCTGTTGGCGGTATGGGCTCTTACGGTCGTTGTCGTAAGATTTTCAACTGATTTCTACGCTGCTGGTCTGCTTTCATTAGCCATGACGATATCCAATGTTTTTTATGTGGTGGCTTGTTATGGTATGCGGTCTTTTCAGGTATCTGATATCAATCAGGAATATTCTGACCAGTGTTATGTCCTGTCCAGAATCTTATCGATAAGTGCAGCGCTTATTGCATGTGTTGTATTCATCCTGATCAAAGGATATAACGCAATTTCATTCTACTGCATTCTGATCTACATGCTGTATAAGTGTCTGGAAGCAGCATCGGATGTCTTATATGGAGTCATGCAGAAAAATGATGATTTTGAGCACATCTGCCTTTCAATGTGTTTAAAAGGAGTTTTCAGCTTTGCGGTTTTTACGCTTGCGCTTCTTTTTGGTGCATCTCTACCTATTGCCCTTTGGTGTATGGTCGCGGTTGCTGTGCTGACATTGGTGTTGATCGACATCAGAATATGCGTTAGATATATGTCACCAATATTTTCATTCACCCGAGCCAATATGCAGCGAACAGGAAAACTACTATTAGTATCACTGCCCGTTATGATAGTTTTAATTACACAGCCTTTGCTGATGAGTATTCCGCGATTGTTTTTCGAACGGCATTTTTCAACCGAATTATTGGGAATCTATTCATCTGTATCCTCACCTACAGTGGTGATAAGTACTTTTGTTTCCTGTGCGATTGCCCCATACATTCCATTGTTTGCTGAGTATTACACCAAAGGGGAGAAAAAGAAACTTATAAAGCTGACTTATGGAACCATAATATTTGCTGCAGGATTTGGGGTACTTGCCTTGATCGCAGGTACTTTTTTAGGGGACTGGGCGCTTTCTCTTCTGTATGGCGAAGAACTAAGAGGCTATGTTGATATACTGCAGCTTGTAATAATAGTAACAACTGGCTGCGCGATAGTACTTTGTCTGGATTGTATCTATATTGCTATACGTAAGCTGATACCACTGGCCTTGATTTTATTGGCAGGATGTCTCCTTTGTTATCTTGTCACGCCATTTTTTGTAATGCGGTTTGCCATGAGAGGAGTGACTTATTCTTTATTAATTGCTCTTGCTTTTCAGATTATTACGGCGATCATACTTGCACATATATACTTTGGGAAACTGCCAAAATCGGAAAAGCCGAATGATTCTGACGCTGCGAAGGGACAGCAGAAGGAACAATCGGTAAAGCAGTGAAAGAAATGATCAGAATAGCAGATAATCTTACTACTAGGAGATAAAAACATGTTTAACCTGGATACATTTATTAATCAATACGTTACAAAGCGTTCCTCCTCTATGTTTCTTCAGGATATTGAAGAGAACAGAGCGGATCTTAGCGAAAGGATCTTTGGCAAAACTGTTTTAGTTATTGGAGGGGCAGGGTCCATTGGATCGAGCTATATCAAGGCATTGCTTCCATTCAAACCTTCTGCACTGGTTGTTGTGGATACCAATGAGAATGGTCTTGCTGAACTGACACGAGACTTGAGATCAACAAAAGGAATGTATGTACCCGAGGACTACGTACCATACCCGATGGATTTTGCATCACCTGTGTTTGAGAAGATGTTTCGGTCGCGCGGCGGTTTCGATATAGTATGCAACTTTTCCGCGCATAAACATGTTAGGTCGGAAAAAGATATATATTCAGTAGAAGCCCTGATCCGGAATAATGTTTTAAACGCAAAACTTTTACTGGATCTGTTAACGGATTTTCCTCCTGAGGAGTATTTCTGTGTATCCACAGATAAGGCTGCGAATCCTGTAAACATTATGGGTGCGTCCAAGCGGATAATGGAAGACGTTATTTTCAGTTATTCCGACAAATTTCCTGTAAAGACGGCACGGTTTGCGAACGTTGCTTTCTCAAACGGTTCACTGCCGGCAGGCTTTCTTGCCAGGATTTCAAAACTTCAGCCTTTGTCAGCACCATCCGATGTGCGAAGATTTTTTGTCAGTCCGGAGGAATCTGGTCAGATATGCCTAATGTCATGTATTTTGGGCAGGAATCGCGAAATCTTCTTCCCTAAATTAGAGGAAGCACAGATGATGACATTTGATGCTATCGGGACGGAACTTCTTAAGGCACATGGATATGAGATCCTGGAATGCAGTTCAGATGCAGAGGCGATAGAAAAAGCGGAAGATCTGAAGAATGGAAGTAAAAAGTATCCGGTTCATTATTCAATATCCGATACATCAGGTGAGAAAGCGTTTGAAGAGTTTGTGACAGATACAGAGACAGCTGATTATGACAGGTTCAGATCACTTGGCGTAATCACGGATAAAGAGATCCCGGACAAAACAAGAATAGCCATATTGTTTGATGATTTGAACGCAGTGTTTAACAAATCTGTAACTGTCAAGGAAGAAGTAGTGTCAATAATGAAAAAATATTTACCGAATTTTGAACATATAGAAACTGGCAAATCCCTGGATAGTAAGATGTAAATATATCTTTGGTAAACAAAATAATATTAAGAGGTGAGATAAAATGAAAGTTTCTGACTATGTCGT
Source organism: Lachnospiraceae bacterium (assembly GCA_017536965.1). GTDB lineage: Bacteria > Bacillota > Clostridia > Lachnospirales > Lachnospiraceae > RGIG5612. Next base: position 26,428 of record JAFWCK010000136.1, read on the forward strand.
AAAATGTCTGGAGCAACATAATGTAAAGGATGTGTTTCTTTTAAGTGGAGGCGGGATGATGCATCTGCTTGATTCGGTGGGAAATGCAGAGAACATTAATTGTTATTATAATCTTCATGAGCAGGCCAGTTCTATTTGTGCTGATGCCTATGCACAGATAACGCAGGATCTTGCCGTTTGTATGGTAACGTCTGGTCCCGGAGCCACCAACGCAATTACCGGTGCTGTTAATTCCTGGATCGATTCTGAACCAGTGCTGGTGATATCCGGACAGGCTAAGACTTCTGATCTGGTTGGAGACAGGGGGGTAAGGCAGACAGGATCGCAGGAAGTCAATATTACTGCGATGATGCAGCCGGTAACAAAGTATGCTGTTACAGTAACGGATAAGATGATGATCCGTTATCATCTGGAAAAAGCGATTTATTTGGCAACCCATGGAAGAAAAGGCACAACATGGGTAGATATTCCACTTGATGTTCAGGGTGCCCAGGTCGAAGAAGATGAATTAATACCGTTTGATGCTGCAGCGGAAGGACTGGATGAGCATTATGATATTTCGGATAAGGATTGCAATGAGATACTGGATATGATCCACGAAGCTAAACGTCCGCTGATTCTTGTGGGAAAAGGTGTTCGCTCTGCAAAAGTTGAAAAAACGCTTGTTGATCTTTGTCACAGATTGCAGCTTCCTGCAATTGCTACATGGCGTGCCAAAATGGTATTTGCAGATGATGACGACTTATATTTTGGACATCCGGGAAGCCCGGGACCAAGATATTCCAACTGGATCCTTCAGACTTGTGATTTTCTGCTGGTGATTGGTTCACGCCTGAATCCAGGTATTACAGCATTTAATGAGCCTCATTTCGCTTATCAGGCGAAAAAGGTCATTGTGGATCTTGATGAAAATGAAATCCGTAAACTTGATATGAAATTTGAAAAGACACTTGTATGTGACGCAGGAGTCTTTGTGACGAAATTCGCCAAATGCGCGGAGAAGATGGAGACGTTGGATATTGAACCATGGCTGGCATATTGCCGTGCAGCCAAGGCTGCTTATCCACTCTATAAGGAACAGCAGGCTGTTCCTCAGAGTATGACAAATATGTACCTGTTCGGACATGAGCTGTCTTTGCGTACAAAACCGGAAGATGTTATTGTCGAATCATCCTCAGGAAGAAGCTGTGGCATAATAGGTATGAGTTATGAAAGAAAAGAAGGCCAGATAGAGATTGGTGCTATGGGCCTTGGAAGTATGGGGTTTGCGCTTCCTGCTTCTATAGGCGCGTGCATTGCTTCCGGGAAGAATCGTACGATCACACTGGAAGGAGACGGAAGCCTTCAACACAATCTGCAGGAACTGGCCCTTATCAGAGGATATCAGCTTCCGCTAAAACTGTTTATTTTAAGCAATTCCGGATATGCATCAATAGCGGTTATGCAGGATAATCATTTTGAGAGTCGATATGCCGGCTGCAATGCCCAGAGTGGTGTATTCTGCTGCGACCTTAAAAAACTGGCCGACCTGTACGACTTAAACTATTACATTATCCACGATGATTCTGAGATTGTTCCAGTTATTGAAAAAGTATTAGCTGACAATGAGCCTGTTCTATGTGAAGTCAAGGCGGATTATACATTTGATGAGATTCCAAAGGCGATGACAAAGGTAAATCCGGATGGAACCCTTTCATCATCTGTTTTAGAAGACATGTTCCCATTCCTTCCAGAGGAAGAGACTGCAAAATGGATGAAGGGTGAGTTGTAAGGAGGTCTTCATGAATCGTATACTTGTTGTGGGACTTGGTTCAATGGGTAAACGCAGGATAAGGCTGCTTTTAGAGATCGATCCGGATCTGCAGATAAGCGGCATCGATTCGAACCCTGATAGAAGAAAGGAAGTTCAGGATCTGTTCGGAATACCCTGTTATGCAGAAATCCGTGAATGTGTAGAGAAAACTTCTCCAGAAGCTGGGTTCGTATGTACTTCTCCGCTGTCACACTGGGCAATTATTATGGAATTGCTTGGTTTTCACCTTCATGTATTTACTGAGATTAACCTGGTTCCGGACGGTTATCTTGAAATGATGAAGTTAGCAGAGGAAAATGGTGTTAATCTGTTCTTATCTTCCACTTTTCTTTATAGAAATGATGTCCGGTATATGATAAAGGAATGTAATGCCAGAGAAAAACTTGATTATATTATACATACTGGACAGTATCTTCCGGACTGGCACCCATGGGAGGATTATAAGAACTATTTCGTAGGAAATGCCCGGACAAACGGGATCCGGGAAATTCTGGCAATTGATCTGCCATGGATTCTGGCAGCCTTTGGAAAGGTAACAGATATTCATGTCCGCAGCTCTAAAAGCAGTTCCCTGGAAATCAACTATGATGATAATTATATTATTTCCATGGAACATGAAAATGGCAGCAAGGGGGTATTTGTCTGTGATCTGATATCGCGCTGTGCAGGACGCAGTGCAGAGATCATTTCAGAGGACCTTCATCTGTTCTGGCATGGAACACCTGATAGCCTTCAACAATACGATATTGAAAGCAAGCAGCTGCTTCAGGTCAACACATATTTGGAAGAAATCGATCATCAGGCTGCGTATGCTTCTAATATTATTGAAAATGCTTATAAGGAAGAAATCAGGACATTTTTCGGAATCGTGGAAGGCACGGTAACCGCTCCGTATTCCATGCAAGACGACCTATATACCCTTGAGGTTATTAATAAGATTGAGGGGATTCAATGAAAGTCTGTTTTATTGGTCTTGGCTCGATTGGAACGAGACATTGCTGTAATTTAACTAAGATCTGTATGGAAGAGAAAATTCCTCTGGAAATACATGCTGTCCGATCTTCGAACGGGAAGCTCCGAAGCGAGTTGGATGATAAGAATCTTCATTTCCTTTATTCTTTTGAAGAGATGGACTCGGATTATGATGCGGTTTTTATTACTAATCCGACTTCAAAACATTATGAAACGCTCAGGAAAACAGCCGATAGAAGCCGATGCTTTTTTATAGAAAAGCCTGTCTTTGAACATTGGAATGAGGATGTTTCGGAATTACAATTCAGGAAAGATGCGGTCTGCTATGTTGCTGCTCCTTTACGGTATACGGGGGTATTGCAGCAGGCGCAAAACTTTGTTAAGACTAATAATATTTATAGTGCGCGTGCGATCAGTTCGAGTTATCTCCCAGACTGGCGTCCAGGTGTCGATTATCGCAATACATACAGTGCCCATAAGGAACTGGGCGGCGGAGTGTCTATTGATCTGATCCATGAATGGGATTACCTGACTGCGCTTTTTGGATTTCCGGAAAAGATTTTCAGCATATCAGGTAAGTATTCTCATCTGGAAATTGACAGTGATGACTTGGCTGTGTACATTGGCGCATACCAAAACCTGGCAGTGGAAGTCCATCTCGATTACTTTGGTAGAAAGACGGTCCGTCAATTGGAACTTTTTACTGAAGACGGAACGCATATATTTGATATTGCAAATGCGAAGATCATTCATCCAAATGGACTGATTGAGAATTTTCGGGAAGAGCCAAATGATAAGTACTTCAAAGAAATGAGATATTTTCTGTCATTGACAGATGACAGAGATGCAATAAGCACAAACACCATTAAACATGCGGCTGATGTTCTTCGGCTTGCTGAAGGAATTGATTTATGAAAAAGATATTACTAACCGGGGCAGGGTCCAGAGGATTTATAGGAAGAAATATAGCTCCTGCGCTGCGGGAAAAGTATGAAGTTTGGACACCTTCAAGTAAAGAGCTGAATCTTTGTGACTATAATGCGGTGGAAGATTTTATCGGTAATAATCATATTGATACTGTCATCCATGGCGCAGCGCAGAGCGTGATCCATACAGGTCCGGATGATGCAATGCTTCATGATCTTCAGATGTTCTATAATCTGGAAAAACTCAGCAGCCGATTGGATAAGGTTCTGTTTTTCGGATCCGGAGCTGAATTTGATAAACGCTTCCCAATGGATATGATACGGGAGGAAGAACTTGGGAGATCAGTTTCTGACTGGTATTATGCGTTAAGCAAATATATTATGACCCGCGAGGCACGTAATTCAGAGAATATTTATAATCTGAGACTTTTCGGAGTATTTGGAAAATATGAACACTGGCAGAGCAAGTTTATTTCTAATCTTTGCTGCAAAGCGGTTTATGACCTGCCGTTAACAGTTAGACAGAATTGTATGTTTGACTACCTTTATGTGTGTGATCTTCCGGATATTGTTTCCTGGTTTGTTGACAATAAACCAGTTTATCACGATTATAATGTTTGTACCGGACAGCCTGTGGACCTTGTTTCGATAGCTGGGATCGTGAATAAAGTTGCCGGAAAAGAATTACCGGTTTTCGTTGCCAAGGATGGATGGAACCTGTCTTATACGGCAAGTAACGACCGGTTGGTTCAGGAAATGGGATCATTAAAGCTGCATTCTCTGGAAGAAGCAGTTGCAGAATTATATGAGTATTATTATTCCCATCGGGATCTTATCCCGTATGAAGAATTGAGGGAGACCAGATAATATGACATCAGATGGAATAGAAACCACTTTTGATCTTTTGATATTCGGAGCCGGTGGACATGCAAAAGCAGCCAGTGACTGTGCAAAAGACAAATATTCTTCTATGTGTTTTGTCAGTGGTGATGATGTAAATGGCGAATGGAAGGGAGTGCCGATTATTCCGGAAGCCAGATATTCATTCGGTCAATGGAAACAGATCAGTAAAAAAGCATTTGTGGCCATTGGGAACCCTTCAAGGCGAGCGATGGTAACTGCAGAATTGGAAGCAAATGGGTTTGAGATCGTCTCATTAGTTCATCCATCTGCTATAGTGAGCCCGAGTGCGGAATTAGAGCCGGGTGTGTTTGTGGGACCGAATGCTGTTATTAACGCGGATGCGAGAATCGACAGAGGTGCGATCATTAACACAGGCGCCATTGTTGAACATGAGTGTTGTGTGGGTCCATTTTCACATTTATCACCGGGATCGATCATTTGCGGAGGAACCCGGATAGGCGAAGGATGTTGGATATGTACAGGAACGACGGTTTCTGATCATATTGTTATCGGAGATCATACAGTTATTGGGGCAGGTGCAGTAGTCATTAAGGATTTGCCGGATCATGTTATGGCAGCAGGAATTCCTTCCAGAATAGTAAAGGAACTCAACGAGGAGAAGTAGTCAATGCATATTCAAATAATAGCGGAAGCGGGGGTTAATCATAACGGTAGTCTTGAGTTGGCAAAAAAACTGGCATGGGAAGCCAAAGAAGCCGGCGCAGATATCGTGAAGTTTCAAACGTTTGTTCCTGAACTGCTTGTGACAGGCACTGCAGATAAGGCCGAATACCAGAAACAGAATACGCAATCAGACGGGACACAGCTGGATATGCTGAAAAAACTCTGCCTTTCCTTTGAAGAGTATCGTGAATTAAAAGACTATTGTAATGAAATCGGAATCACTTTTTTATCTACAGCATTTGATATGAAATCCCTTGATTTCCTGATTGACTTGGGAATTCCTTTCTGGAAAATACCTTCAGGTGAAGTAACAAATCTCCCGTATCTTGAAAGGATAGGTAATACCGGATTACCTATAGTTATGTCTACAGGGATGTGTACCTTAGAAGAAGTGCAAGGAGCAATCAATGTGCTTAAAAACAGCAACGCGGGGAGTATCACATTACTTCATTGCACCACACAGTATCCGACACCATATGAGGATGCCAATCTGAAAGCAATGGATACGCTGAAAGAAAGATTTGGTCTTCCTGTTGGGTATTCAGATCATACGGAGGGCATTGTGATTCCAGTCGCAGCAGCAGCAAGAGGCGCGACGGTAATTGAAAAGCATTTTACTTTGGATCGAAACATGGAAGGTCCAGATCACAAAGCAAGTCTGGAACCTGAAGAACTCAGAAAGATGGTCCAGATGGTAAGAATTATAGAAACAGCGCTTGGAGATGGAAAGAAAAGCCCGAGGGACTCAGAAATTGGAAATATTTCTGTCGCACGAAAAAGTATAGTGTCTGCTGGAGTGATTAAACAAGGTGATGTTTTTACTGCAGACAACCTTACTACAAAACGTCCGGGGACAGGAATATCTCCTATGTTATGGTATAAGGTAATCGGACAGAAAGCAAACAGAGATTATTCGTCAGATGAACTGATCGACGTGGAGGTATTGAAGAATGTTTGATGTTCAGGTACTTACCTCGACAAGAGCGGAGTATGGGCTGCTGCGTACACTTATTTTCCGTATGCAGCAGGAAGAAGAGTTGAAGGTTTCCACTTTGGTGACAGGCATGCATCTGTCTGACGAATTTGGCCAGACTTACAGACAGATTGAAGAAGATGGCGTTGAGATTGCAGTAAAAATACCAATCTTATTGAGTAATGACGATCCTGCATCTGTATCAAAAGCAATGGGACTTGCAATGTTAGGATTCGCAGATTATTTTGCTGCGCACAGACCGGACTGCATCATCGTTTTGGGAGATCGTTTCGAAACACTGGCGGTATGTTGTGCAGCTTTTAATGAGCATATTCCGGTTGTACACCTCCATGGAGGAGAAAAGACAGAAGGTGCGCTGGATGAAGCGTATAGGCATGCGATCACAAAACTGAGTTGTCTTCACTTTGCAAGTACCGAAGAATACCGCAGAAGGGTCATACAGCTTGGCGAAAATCCGGGGACCGTTTTTAATACAGGTGCTCTTGGCGTTGAAAATGTGAAAAATCTGAAGCTGCCTGATCTTTCAAATATAGAAAATGATATTGGGTTTTCACTTCGTCAGCCATATGCGGTGGTTACTTTTCATCCGTCGACAATGGAAAAGGATTCCGAGCAGCAATGCCATGCTCTGATCGATGCCATGGACGCACATGCGGAGTTAAGATATCTATGCACTAAGGCAAATGCTGATGCAGGAGGCAGATTGATCAACAGGATGCTGGAAGAGTTTGCTGCCGAGAGGGATAATGTGATCCTGGTTGATTCTCTGGGGGCATTAAAGTATTTGTGTGCTGTTAAGCATGCAGCTCTTGTACTGGGAAATTCTTCAAGCGGTCTTTTGGAAGTCCCGAGTTTTGGTGTTCCTACGGTGAACATCGGTTCTCGTCAGAAAGGAAGGATCAGGGCTGAAAGCGTAATAGATTGTGAGAGTGAAACGAAAGACATTATAGATGCAATCAGCAAAGCACTGAGTAATGAAATGCAGGAAAAAGCACGCTCTGTACATAATCCTTACGAAGGTCATGACACCAGTGGCATCATGACCAGAGAAATAATAAAAATGCTGAAAGAAAAGAAAACAAATGTTAAAACTTTTTATGATATCTGATCACTTGTATTAATTCACAAATATAAACAGTATTTTGTACTGGAAAAACGACTGTTTTAAGTGAGAAAAAACAGTTTATCATACATAAAGCAAAGGAGGAGTCACCTTCATGAAAAAGGTCAGCCTTTTTACCCCATGTTTTAACGAAGAGGGAAATATATTGGAACTATACGAAGCTGTGCGTAAGGTCATGGACAGCATGCCGCAGTATGAGTTTGAATATGTCTTGATCGATAATGATTCACAGGATAAAACAGTCTCTATTTTAAGAGAGATTTGCGAAAAAGATCCAAGAGTCAAAGTGATCGTTAACCAAAAGAATTTCGGGCCTGGCCGGTCTGGCTGTTACGGTTTTCTCCAGACTACAGGAGATGTTTCAATATGCTTTGCAGCAGATCTGCAGGACCCTCCTGAACTGATACCGGAGTTCCTGGAAAAATGGGAGCAGGGAGCCAAGGTCGTCTGGGGCAGGAAAGCAGGCGATGAAGAACATGGACTCATCAAATTGTGCAGAAAGGCATATTATTCGATCATAAAACTGTTTTCAGATGAGGAACAGTATACCAATGTCAGCGGATTTGGTCTTTATGACAGGGAAGTCATGGATATGATCGCAGAAGTAGATGACCCGATTCCGAACTTCCGCCATCTGATCGCCGATTTTGGTTATTCGGTTGAATTTGTTGATTATGTTAAACCGAACAGGAAAAAAGGCAAATCCAGCTATAACTTCTGGCGGTATTATAATACTGCAATGGATTCTCTTGTCGGGACCTCAACTCAGCCGCTTAGGTTGATCACATTATTCGGCTTCATCCTTGCCATTATATGTTTTATTATCGGTCTGGTTTACCTGATCTTAAAACTGATTTTCTGGAATAGTTTTAGTGCCGGCCTTGCGCCTTTGTTGATAGGAATATTCTTCCTAGGAGCGGTACAGATCTTTTTTATCGGCATCTTGGGAGAGTATCTGGGCTCTGTGCTGACGCGTCTGAAGAGACGGCCTATGGTAGTTGAAAAAGAACGAATTAATTTTGAAAAATCGAATACCGGGGAGAAAGAATCATGAAATTGTCACTTCCTTCAGCGGAACTTCTGGATTATACACGCAGGCAGATGCAGTTCTTTTTTCCGGATGGCATAGATCTTAAAGGGCCAGACGTGGAGTCTGCTTTTCAGTTAGCGTTAGACAGGATTGAGCATTGTTATAAGGCGATTATTCATCCTGGGTATCAGGATGAAAATGGAGAACCGGTCTTTTACCATCTTCATGGAGATCATTATGCCCAGTATCTTTGGTTTTTTGGAAATAGTTTATGGAAACTGTCTCAGAATAAACCTTTGTGCGATAAATTTTTATTATTAAACAGAAGTCTGTTTAGTATTTTTATTTCTTATAAATGTGGTTTGCCGGATTATTTTATGCTTGCACATGCATATGGCACAATTCTGGGGAATGCTAGTTATAATGATTTTCTTGTTGTGTCCCAGGGGGTGACGGTTAATACAGAAACAGATGAAAAAGGGAATCCTGCCCCCGTTTTAGGCAAAGGGTTATTTCTCGGGGCGCATGCAAAGATAATTGGAAGAGAGCCGATCGGAGATTATGTTTCGCTCGGAGTCAATGCAATGGTTGTGAACAGAATGATTCCTGATAATAGTGTTGTTCTGTTTGAAAATGGTGATCCATGTTCTGTTCGTTTACGGAAAAAAGAGAAATGTATGGCACAGAATTATTTTAGTATTTCATTTTAGCTTAAGCTGAAGGAACATTAATTCAGGTTATGACTACTAGACCAGGAACAGCTTCGAAAACAGTATTATTATCATATGACAAAATAAAAAAACTGGCATTTGCTTTTCTAGCGTTGCCGTTATTTATGTTCCTTGTTTTTTTTGTACGTCTTTATATTTCTATTCCGATATCTTTGGTTCTGATTCTTATTCTTATTATTTCCGGAAAACGCAAGCATATCAAAACGAGGATAATGGAAGAACCAGATGGGGTCAGATTCAATATATGGCTGTTGATCCTGATTGGCGTAATTGTTCTGATCTGGTGCTATCTGGGAGGTCAGGGAGGCTTTTTTTATCAGACAAAAGACTGGTTCGCAAGGAATGCGGTTTTCAGAGATCTGATCAGATATGCATGGCCTCCGTACTATGATGTTACAGACAGTATATTATGCTATTATGTGGGACACTGGCTTCCTTCTGCAGCTATCGGAAGATGTATTTTTCTACTGTTCGGGAATCTTGATCTCGCATGGGCGATAGGCAATATTCTGTTGGGACTTTGGACTGCACTTGGGTGTTATATTTCCATCCTGCTTCTCATCGTTTATCTGAAACCGCAAAAGACCCGTTTTATTATTATGGCTGTACTTCTGATGATATTTTTCAGTGGTCTGGATATCGTCGGATGGATTAAGGATGGAAAAACTCTTACAGATATTTTAGCTACTCAGCATCTTGAATGGTGGCAATGGTATCCGCAGCTTCAGTTCAGCTCCAACACAACATGTCTGTATTGGGTATTCAATCAGTCTACTGCAGCCTGGGTGGGTACATTATGTTTTCTGAATGAAAAGGGTACAGGCAATTACGGGGTCATCATAACCTGTTGTATGGTTTCCTCTATTTTGCCAAGCATAGGAATGGCATTTATCATGATCCTGATGATCCTGTTCCGATTCATTAGTTTTCTTCGCGAGAAAAAAGCGGGAACTTTTTTGAAAGAACTATTCTCTGTTCAGAATATCCTGTTTATTGTGCTGGCAGTACCGGTGCTGTATTTTTATTATTCAATGAATACAACGTTAAATAATAATACAGCACTGGAAATAATACGTGTGATGCCTTACAAGAAGATAGCGGTTTTCTGTGCTGGCGCGTTAGTGCTGATAATACTTTTTATCATATTGAGCATCATTCAACGTAAAAAAGGAAAGAACAGGAAATTCGGTTGGATCATCGGCCTTGCAGCCGTTGTTCTTTCTTTTGCATTAAGTGGTTTTTTGGGATCCAACCTTGAATTAAGGTATTTTTGGTTTTTGGTTTTGGAAGCAGGGCTATATTACGCCATCTTATTTCCGAACTATTATAAAGAACCAATCTATTATATAAGTGCGTGTACTCTGATCATAATACCCGCTATTCAAGTAGGCACCAACAGTGATTTCTGTATGAGAGCCAGTATCCCAGGCTTGATAATACTTATGGCTTTATGTGGGAAAAAGCTTGTTCAGGACCTGGGTGGAATGCAGACTGAGAATAAAAATGCGATAAAAAAGGTTACCAGTTATGTTTTGATTGTGGTTCTGGTCATTGGTATGGTTACTCCAGTTGTAGAAATATGGCGAGGGATCCATAACTGCATTGAAAAAGGAACGATCATGCTGACGGATGATTATTTCTATACTATGAACCGTTATGATGAAAATGGAATAATTCCAAGCAATTTCGTTTCCATTAATTATCGCGATACGATCTTTTATAATTACATTATTCAATAAGAGATATAGCACTTTTTAGATTAAAGGCACAAAAAAGAGAAGAGGGATCATTTCCCTCTTCTCTTGAAAAATCCTTTAAAATAAGGCTTTTCGGCTTAGTGGAAATATCTCTGAAGCAGTCCTTCGAATGCTTTTCCGTGTCTAGCCTCGTCTCTTGCCATTTTCATGCAATCACTCACTTCGCTCGTGATTGCTAAAGCCTTATTCCACTAAAAAGTCTCACTGTTTTAATATTGCCAATTACATAAAGAATTATATCAGTATTTTTCCTAACTGCCAATGAAAATGACAGTTTTTTTGGCATTTAAATGCCAAGAGAGGAGGAAAACAGTGGCAAAAAGGAATGATATTGGCATTTTTCAGATGGATAATGGCAGATGGGGATATCGAATTACCCAAAACATCAATGGAAAATCAAAAGATATTAGAAGGGTCAGAGATGAGGATGGTAATCCATTTATGACAAAGACTTCTGCAATTATAGGAAAACAGAAAGCCATCGCTCAATTGGAAGAAAAGAGGCAACCAAAGACTCAGAGAAAGACTTTTGGGGATGTTTATGAGGAGTATTGCGAAAAAGGGAGAAGTAAGAAAGCACACGAAACAAATAGGAAATATGACAGCCTTTGGAGAAACCACATAAGAGAAAAGTTTGCTGATAAATACATTGATGAAATCAGCGTTGCTGAGGTCAATGATTATCTTGCAGATTTATATTATGTTGATGGTTTCGCCTTTGGATATGTAGAAGGTTTCTTGAAAATGTTTTATTTGGTATTTGGGCAAGCCTACACGAGAAACTATCTTGATTTGGAGACTTATAGCAAACTGTGTCTCAACAGAGGAAGTAAAATCACAATCCCCAAAAGAAAGAGTAGTGATATAAAGGGTATCATTATCTATTCGAAAGAGGAACTTGATATTTTAGATAAATATTTTGTAGGGAAAAACTCAGAAACAGCTTACATGCTTGGAAGGTATTGTGGCTTGAGAATCAACGAGGCGTATGGTTTGAAGTGGTCGAATGTCGATTTAGACAAAGGAACGATACTGATAGATAGACAATTGCAGTATATCAATGGACTGTTAAGACTTGGAGGACCGAAAACCTCAAACGCTAACAGAACGATTTATATGAACGATAAATTGACAGATTATCTGACAGATTTAAAGTTTGAGATAGATAACGCCTCCAAAAGAAAAGAAGAGGTTAGAAAGCAGAATCAAATCTTCTTGAAGGATATTGATAATAATACTATTTCCTCCTTGGAACTCGTGAATACGTTAATGGATGGAAGAATACAAACAAGGTATTCGATAAAATATCATGCAGATCAAATAAGAAAACTCTATGGATTTGATTTTAAGTTTCATTATCTTCGACATACTTACGGAACTCTACTTGCAGAAATGAATACGCCTTCTCACATTTTATGTGCTCAATTAGGGCACGCAAGTATTAGAGCGACACAAATGTATTATTTAGGACAATCAACGAGTGGGATTGATATCTTAAAAACCAATATCGAACAACTTTGAACATCTTTTAACATCTAAAAAAAAGAGGAGAGAAGTTTTTACTTCTCTCCTTCTTCTTTACACATGGTGAATAAGTTGCTTGTTCTGTTAATGTTAGTCATTTTTGACTCCTTTCTGACGTTAGGTCGTCACCCAAATTAATTTTTTATTTTTTTACTTTTTTTCTTGAAGTGGAGGTTTCGTATCTCTCATCTTCTGACTTTATTATACCGAAGAGGGTCTAAAGTCTTACTATGAATCGTCAGCTCTTGTTTCCTTTTTTCTTTTTTCTTAGAAACTCTTTTCACTGTCCAAGGATGAGGTTTCTTATTTGGAAGAAGAAAACATCTTTTCAATTGTTAAGGTTCTGTAGAAGTGTTTTGTTTCATCTCTCATCTTCTGTCTTTATTATACCGAGGAGGGTATAAACTCTTGACCGTAACCCTTTGAACTTTGTTCAACTCTTTTCTGCTTTTGCTCTTTTCACAACCAAGGATGAGGCTTCCGCATTAATGATGTTGTTTCTTTTTCAAAGTTCATTGTTCTTGTTCGAAGTTGAGGTTTGTTTCATCTCTCACTTTCTGTCTTAATTATACAAAAGAGGGTATAAACTCTTATCTATAACCCTCAAAGGTAGTTAGACTATATTATCTTGTGATTTGGTAGCAGTCCTCGGTAAGAACGAGAACGCCGCAGATGTTCAAAGTTTTTCTTCCTTCTTTTGGATCAACGAAAGATATTAAAAGATGTTTGAGGAGCATTTAAAGATGTTCGAAGATGTTGATTTATTCAAATCTGCCATTATAATGAAAATACAGTTAGGAAAAAACTGCCAAATTGGCAGTTTGCAGAACAGTGAAAAATAAAAAAGTGCCAAAAAACTGCCAAGTTTTTTTGAAAAAGGCAAAAAAAGAGAAGAGGGGTTGTTTCCCTCTCCTCTTGAAAAATCCTTTAAAATAAGGCTTTCGGCTTAGTGGAAATATCTCTGAAGCAGTCCTTCGAATGCTTTTCCGTGTCTAGCCTCGTCTCTTGCCATTTCATGAACGGTGTCATGAATTGCATCTAAGCCAAGTTCTTTTGCTTTCTTAGCAAGATCTGTTTTACCCTGGGTTGCGCCGTTTTCAGCATCAACTCTCATTTCCAGATTCTTCTTTGTGGAGTCTGTTAAGACTTCTCCCAGGAGCTCAGCAAATTTAGCCGCATGTTCTGCCTCTTCAAATGCAGCTTTCTCCCAGTATAAACCGATTTCCGGATAGCCTTCTCTGAAAGCTACGCGGGACATAGCCAGATACATACCTACTTCGGAGCACTCACCGTTAAAGTTGTCACGAAGACCAGCAATGATTTCTTCCGGCGCATCTTTTGCAACGCCTACGATATGCTCAGCTGCCCATGTCTTGTCGCCGCCCATTTTTTCAAAGTTTTCTTTACCAGTCTTGCAAACCGGGCACTGCTCCGGAGGAGTATCTCCCTCGTGTACATAACCGCAAACTTTACAAATCCATTTCATGAATAAATTCCTCCTTCATTTATATTTGTTTTTTATTTATTTTTTCAAACACTCGTTGCAAGTGCCATAAAAATACACATGGTGGCTTTGGATCTTCCCATTGCAGTGAGAAGCTGCTTTCTCATTCAGACTCTCATCTGCTTCAAAAAAGACATCATCGACTTTTCCGCAGCACTGACAGATGAAGTGGGAGTGAGGGGAAGTAGTACCATCAAAGTGGTCTACACCATCCAGTCCGGTCAGCTTTTTAATCTGTCCAAGCTCCGTCAAAAGCTTTAAATTCCGATAAACCGTTCCTGCACTCAGATTCGGCATGCTTTTGCGGAGCGTCTGGTATATGACCTCGGCGCTCGGGTGATCTTTGCGTGACTGCAGCAGATCGAGGATCGCCTGGCGCTGTTTAGAATAATTTAAAGTTGCCATAAATCAAATTTACTTAAAAATCAGTAATTTCAGAAAAAATTAATAATCATTCCTGTTTTTATTATCATATACGAGGCTTCTTTTTTTGTCAACCATATGTTATAATTTTCCCTATGAAAAATCTGGTTATTTTAGCTGGAGGCAAAAGTATTCGGATGGGGAAAGATAAGGCCTTTCTCCATATTAGTGATGAAACTTTTATTGAAAGGCTTTATGTAAGCGGGCGGAAATCATTTGACCGTGTTCTGATCTCAACGGATACCAAAGAGCATGCAGCTTTGATTGTTTCTGTCCTCCCTTTGGAAGAACAGAGCAAAATAGAGATCATTACCGACCGTTATCCGGATCGGGGTCCTTTAGGTGCGCTTTGCACTATTTTTGAAGAGACCGATCTGGACAGATTTGCTGTGGTTCCGGTAGATGTACCAAATGCCAGTATGGACTTCCTGCTGGCGTTGTATGAAAAGCTGGATGAGCCTGCCAGCGCCTTAGCAGCCGCTAAAGTGAAACCAATTATTATCGCCGAGTCAGATCATGAAAAATATGAACCGCTGATCGGCGTGTACGATAGGGATGCATATCCTCTGCTGAAAGAAGCGTTGGATCGAAATGATAATAAAGTGATCCGCGTGATCACCGGGTATTTTGAAGCAGTGAAACTGGAAGAAGAGCAGAAGAAAGCATTCCGGAATGTGAATACGAAAACCGATTACAAGGAGTTGGAACAATGAAGAAACTATGGATCCTGTTACCTGCCTTCCTGTTATGCATGATAGGTGCATTTGCACTGAGGACCAATGCAGCGGAACTGCCGATCGATGTAGACAGCGCAGACTATGACTGTGGACCGATCGACGACGGCAGCTACTATACGACAACCTGGTTCGATGAGGGTGCGGAGATCACCATCAGCTCGGGTGAGGCAATCGATGGCGTTTATATCAAATGGGAAAGCATTCCAAACCCGTGGACGCTGAAAGCTGGAGATGCTTCTATCAGTGCAGGTCAGTATGGTTTTTTGCATGAGTATGTCAAGGCAGGAAAAGGAACCAACTCCGTTACGATCCAGATTCCATCAGGCGGCGCAGAAATTGCAGAAGTATATGCATACTCTGAAGGTGCACTTCCGGATTATGTACAGCAGTGGCAGCCGCCGTACGAGAGGGCAGATCTTCTTGTATTCACGGCACATTCAGATGATGAGGTCCTGTACATGGGACCATCCATTGTCAATCTGACACATAACAATACAGCCCGGGTTCAGGTTGCCTATATGTCAGATCAGTATCTGACAGAACCGTTCCGTAACCATGAACTTCTGGATGGCCTTTGGGAAATGGGCGTGACCCATTATCCGCAGCTGGGCAGATTCTGGGATCTGTACTCTGAGTCCCTGGAAGAGGCCGAGGGCCATAATGATATGGAAGAAGTAAAGGCATTCGTGGTTGAAACCATCCGACGTTTTAAACCACAGATCGTTGTGACACATGATCTGAACGGAGAATACGGACACGGCATGCACCGGATGATCGCGAAGGCCGTTACTGATACAGCAGCTTTGACTGGGGATGCTTCCCAGTATACAGATTCTGCACAGAAATATGGTGCGTGGGATGTACCAAAAACATATCTTCATCTGTACTGGGAGAACCAGATCGTCCTGCCTACCAGAGAGCCTCTTTCCGACTTTGGAGGAAGAACGGTACTGCAGGTGTGCAAAGATGCATTTGAAAAACATGGCTCCCAGCAAGGTCCGACCTTCTGGGTCGATGACGGCTATGATGACGATGGCAACCGGAATGATTATCAGTACAGCTGTGCGGAGTACGGCCTTTACAGGACAACCGTTGGGACAGATACTGGCAACAGCATGCTGGAGAACCTTGTGACTTATGATGAGCAGGAACGCCAGGAAGCTGAAACTGCAACACAGCCGGAGTCGGAAACACAAAAGGTGCCGGACAAAGAGAAAAAGAGCGGATCCGGCAAGATCCTCTGGATCATCATTCTGATCATTGTCATTCTTTTGATCATTGTGATCATTATTTTACTGATGCGCAGAAAGGCTGCAAAAGAAAGACAGCGCCGTCAGCACAGAGAACGGCTCAGAAATAGAGATCAGAGACCGCAGCGGACGGAACAAAGACCGCAGCAGAGTAATGGTCGTCCTCAGCAGCGTACGCAGCAGAAAGGCTCCGGGCAGGCAGGAAACGGACAGCGTCCGCCTTCCAGACGAACTGTTGACCGATCCAATTCCAGAAATACAGGAAGGAAAGACAACCGATAAAGATGAACTATGCAGTGATCCTTCCGGTTCTGAACCCGGATGAGAAATTCACCAATTTTGTACAGGAACTGGTCCGCTCCGGATTTGAGACGATCGTTGTCGTCAATGATGGAAGCAGTTCTGATTATGACCATTTTTACGATGATGCGGCAAAAAATCCGCAGGTTATCGTATTAAAGCACGAAGTAAATAGAGGAAAAGGAGCGGCATTGAAGACCGCGTTTGCTTACCTGGCAGACAACCGGGTCGATATTGATGCTGCTATCACCTGCGATGGAGACGGACAGCATTCTGTTGCATCCATGAAGGACTGTCTGAACGCTTATGAAGAACATGAAGGATATGTGATCATTGGCGGCAGAGATTTTGATGATAAAAATATCCCTTCCCGCAGCAGGTTTGGGAATAAGGTTTCCAGCTTCGTCTACAAGTTTGCCTGTGGAATCAAATTAAAAGATACGCAGACAGGACTTAGGGTAATTCCGGCTAGATGTTTTGAAAGCTTCTCTGCGTTAAAAGGAGATCGTTACGAATACGAAACAAATATGCTGATCGAGATCGTGAACCGCCAGATCCCATACCTGGAGATACCGATCGAAACGATCTATATTGATGATAACGCGTCATCGCATTTTAATCCTTTCAAGGACTCCATGAAAATCTATGGAGTGATCCTGCGTTACTTCATCAAATTTATCATCAGCTCGATTGCGTCCTGGGTAGTAGATATTGGCGTTTACGCGATCCTGGAATTTGCCCTGCAGAACAAAATGGATCTGGGGACCAGAGTCCTGATCTGTACGATCGCATCCCGTGTGATCTCCTCCGTTTTTAATTATATATTGAACCGAAAGGGCGTTTTTAAATCTGTCGATAACGTAGGAAGCACAGCGGTGAAATATTATATTCTGGCAATCTGCCAGATGGGCGCTTCTTACGGACTGGTTTATTTCTTTACACACATCCTTCATGTGAAAGGTGTTGTGGAACTGATCGTAAAATGTGTAGTTGATCTTTGTTTGTTTATCTTCAGTTATAACATTCAGAGACGCTGGGTATTTAAGAATAAAAAGTAGGCATCAAAGTAAATGAAACACGTACTCAGAATCTTAGCAGTTATAGGGACATTCTTGGGGACCTTTATTCTTGCTGTCTGTATTGCAGTTGTAATTATCATGAAGGGACCATCGCACAGCGCGGCAGAACTGTTCACACTATCCCTGAAAGAAACAAGCGCTTTAAAATGGATCCCGGATATTTTCTTCTCAGATGAAGAGATCCAGCAGATCATTGATAACAATTCCGTAAAGGGAACTGATGAAACGACTAATACAGACCTGATCAATACAACTGATACAGCAAGTCAGGATATTGAGATCTATGAGATCTCAGGGCCTACGTACATAGGCGACGTTATGCTGATTAAAGATCCTTCTCGTCTGTTTGTCGGTAATAAAGGTCCGTACGACGGAAGCGGCGGAACAACCGTGGACGTGATCGCGGCCAGATATGATGCGGTAGCAGGGATAAATGGCGGTGGTTTTTACGATGCCGGCGGTATGGGAAATGGCGGCGTTCCGGATGGATTTGTGATCTCGGAAGGAGAATACTGTTACGGAGACCGCTATACTCCTTATGCAGCGATCGGGTTTACCCTTGATAATAAAATGGTGATCGGAACCTTTACCGGACAGGATGCCGTTGATATGGGATTGCGGGACTGTGTCTGTGTACAGACGGTATACGCACCTGTTCTGATCTTAAATGGAGAAGAGCAGGAAGTAGCCGGCGTGGGTGGTGGATTGAACCCGCGTACAGCAATCGGACAGACAGCAGATGGCACGATCATTTTTGTTACAACAGATGGAAGACAGGCAAATTCCATTGGAGCTACTTTTTCGGACATGATCAAGATCATGAGTGATTATGGTGCCGTAAATGCCGCTTCTTTAGATGGTGGTTCTTCCACACAGATGTATTACGAAGGAAAATTCCTGAACACACCATATGCCCTTTCGGGACCGCGTGATGTGCCGAATGCATTTTTGATCAGAAGATGAGACCTAACGAGTTTACACATATACCTATAAAGAAACAAACGTCGGAAAGCATCCATCCGGAGGACCTGGATATCGATTTCCTGGATTATGAGGAAGTTGAAAAACAAACACGTCCAAAAGTAGGACGCTCCACTGCCAAACGGCCGGAACCTAAACTGCAGCACCCGGCAAAAACACCGCAAAGAACGGCACGTCCAGCTCAGCCAAGGCCGGCTCAGCAACGTCCGCAGCAGGCAAGGTCAACTACTCAGAGGCCAGTGCAGCAAAGACCAGCGCAGCAACGCCCACGACAGGCCGGTGCAGCAGATGAGGATATCGAATTCTTCGATTATGGCGAGAAGCCAGCGCGTCCTGCAAGAGGAAACGGACAGCAGGCAGGAACGCGTCAGCAGCGTCCGGTTCAGCAAAAACCAACGCAGCAGCGACCGCAGCAGACACGTCCTTCACAGCAGCGCCTGGTACAGTCTAAACCGGTACAAGGAAGACCTGGCCAACAGGCAAGGCGGGTACAGCAAAGACCTGCGCAGCAAAAGCCTCAGCAGGTTAGGCCAGTGCAGCAACGCTCGGCTCAACAGAGGGCACCGCAACAGAGACCACCGCAGCAGGCAGGACAAACAAGACCACAGCTGCCAAAGCGCCCGGCTGCACAGCCAGTATCAAAGCAGGCAAAGAAGACAAAAGCACCTGCAGTTAAGGGCAGGTTCCGTAAAGGATTATTGATTGCATGGCTGGTATTTGTTGCAGTTCTTGCAGCAGCATTGGTTTTGCTTTCTGTTTTCCTTTCCAATTATGAAAAAAGCCGTCCATCAGATACAATTCACCGGATCGTTTCTGCAGTAGAAAAAGGAAATCTGGATGATTTGCATCTGCGAACAGAAGATGGAGTATCCCTGACAGATGGTCAGATACTGGCTGACCCTGCTGAAATCTCTTCTTACATCCTTCAGAGAGAAGAGGGAAGCGAAGAGGAAGAAGGCGGCATCACATTCCGAGTGATTAATGGAGAAAGTGATGAAAATACAAAAGTCTATCTGATTAAAGCTGGAAATAAAAAAATATTAAAGACCGTCATTGAGCGTTCCGATAAAAAATTTGCCTTTGGTTTTACCGGATGGCAGGAAAAAGAAACGATCCTTCTTTCCGATGCATTCCCGGTGACCACTTTGAAAGTGCAGATTCCGCAAAGCGATCTGCTGATCGTAAACGGGAAATCGATCGGACGGGACCGGGTCACCTCTGAAGGAGACCGCATTAACCTGATCTCCAGGCTGATTGCAGAAGGCTTTATCGGCGAACAGCCGACCATGGATACTTATGAGATACCGGGCATTTACTTCCAAAAACAAGTACAGGCAACGGATGCATCTGGAAGGACTTATGACTGTATCCTGGTAGCAGATACATATACAGGCGGTTTTGATGCACCGCAGGATTTCATAAATGAGCAATACGATCGTGTGATCGATATGTTTGAACCATATGCTTTCTATTTCTCTGGCGAGGCCGGCAGAGGCGCACTGGAACGAATCATGCTGGATGATTCTCCTGCTTATAACAGTGCCATCAGTGCAGATGTTTCCTGGATGCAGGAACACAGCGATGTAGAAATCACGGATCAGAAGGCAGAAAATTTCAAAAAGTATTCGGACGATGTATTCTCCTGTGATATCAGCTTTTTACAAACGATTTATCAGGGAGACGAGCCGGTCAAGACATGGGATACCAACATGACATGGATTTTTGTCAGAGACGGAGAAAATTATTATATTGCCGATTTCGTGACAAGAACGGGAGATGAAGGTTAAAAGAACATGAGGAAGCAGAAGAAGCGGAGAGGAAAACCGGGTATCATTTTAATCATTGTTCTGGTGCTGATTGCAGCAGTGGTTGCGGTTCTTTTCCTGCGCAAAGATAAAGAACCGGAAGAGGATACAAGGATTATTTTGGAGGATCCGCGCATTGAAAGCAGTCTGACGGTTGGTGCAACGGGTGATATTTTGATCCATTCACCGATCATTGATTCTGTTTATTATGGCGGCGGCTATGATTTTTCAGACTGTTTCCGTCTGGTCGCGCCTTATTATTCACAGCCGGATATTATGATTGCCAATCTGGAAGTTACCTGTGGTGGCGAAGAAGCAGGTGCCTATTCCGGTTATCCGACATTTAATTGCCCGGACAATATTATTCCAACTCTGAAAAATGCAGGAGTGGATCTGCTTTTGACAGCAAATAACCATTCCTATGATACCGGATATGACGGTATGCTCCGGACACTGGATCTCATAACGGAAAACGGGCTGGAATATCTGGGAACCCGGAAAAACACAGGTGAGCATTTTATAGTCGTAAAGGAAGTTAACGGCATAAAGATCGGTATGATCAATTTCACCTACGATACCAGACAGTATCCGGATGATCAGAAATCCTTAAACGGAATCCCGATGCGGGACGAAGCAGAAGATCTGGTCAGCAGTTTTTGTTATGAGAATCTGGAAGAACTTTATCAGAATGTAAAAGACGCCATGCATCAGATGAATATGCTCGGCGTAGACAGTAAGATTGTTTTTATCCATTGGGGCAATGAATATCAGGATGATCCGAACTGGATCCAGGAAGAAATCGCCCAGGAAATCTGCGAACTGGGAGCAGATGTTATTGTAGGCGGACATCCGCACGTGATCCAGCGTTATGATACCTTAACAGCAAGTAATGGTCATCAGACATTGTGCCTGTATTCTATGGGAAATGAACTTTCTAATCAGCGGGCAGCTCTTATGGATGAGGACGGAAACCGTGGTTATACTGAGGATGGTCTGATCTTTGAGGTAACGTATTCTAAATTTAATAATGGCAAAGTGAAGATCACAGGACTAAAGATCCTTCCAACCTGGGTGGAGAGGACAGGATCTTATTCCATCGTAGCACTGGATGATCAGACAGATCCATATTCCTGGGGCGCGGATAATACAGGTGCTGCGCTGGCTTCCTATGAACGGACGATTGGAAGATTAGGCGGGGCTTATAATGCATTCCGTGCCAGCAGAGGACAGGCAGCAGTTCCGGAATATCTGAATTAGCAAGGAGGAATGGGAAATGGCAAGAGTTGTGATTGCAACATCGAAGTCGGCATTTGAACAATATGGGTGCATCATTCCTGAATCATGGGATGCGGAATTCATCAGTTACAAGTATACAGATGAAGAAATGATTAATGCGGCTAAGAATGCAGAGATCATTCTGGTGGGATCCGGCCATGTGGTCAGCAGGAACGTGATCGAATCATGCCCTTCACTGAAACTGATCCAGACGGAAGGTGTGGGATTTGAACAAGTGGATGTAGAAGCAGCAAAGGAAAGAGGCGTCTGGGTCTGCAATAATAAAGGAGCAAATGCCATATCTGTTGCGGAGCATGCGATCGGTCTGATGCTGGCTGGTTTGAGAAGGACTTCGCTGACGGACCGGCAGCTCCGTACCATTGGATATACAGCAAGCAAGAGGGTACATCTGGCTGTAGGCGAACATGATCTCGCCGGAAGCCTTGTCGGACTGGTCGGCTTTGGCGATATAGGCAAACAGACAGCAAAAAGACTGAAAAACTGGGGCTGTAAAGTCGTATATAATGATATTTTGGATATGAGTCCGGAAATAGAAGAAGAATATGGTGCCACATCTATGGAGTTTGATGAACTGATCAAAACCTGTGATATCATTTCCATGCATGTTCCGGTAACAACTTTAACCACCGGCATGCTTGGGAAAGAACAGTTTGCGGCCATGAAGAAGAGTGCGCTTGTCATCAATACATCCCGCGGGCCGGTGATCGATCAGGACGCTTTGATCTGGGCGTTGGAGAACGATGAGATTTATGGAGCTGCTTTGGATGTAGTCACACCGGAACCACTCCCGGATGACGCACCGATCCTGAATATGAGTGAAAAAGCTATGGATAAGATCATCATCACCCCACATGTTGCCGGAGTGACAAATGAAGATTTTGAACGAATGACAAAAATGAGCTTTCAGGCTGTTGAACGCGTATTGAGTGGAAAAGAACCAATTAACCAAGTTTATTAAAAAATTACAATACACGCTTACCTGCAATCAAAACAAAGGAGGAGCAAGCAAATGAGCAAGATGATTATGAGCGGCAATGAGGCTGTCGCGCGTGGTGCTTACGAAGCGGGGGTTCGTTTTGCATCGGCCTATCCGGGCACACCGAGCACCGAGATCCTGGAAAATATCGGTGGTCTTTACAAAGACGATATTTACAGTGAGTGGTCCCCGAATGAAAAGGTGGCAGCAGAAGCTGCGTTCGGCGCATCTGTTGGAGGCATGAGATCCATGTGTGCCTTCAAACATGTTGGTATGAATGTTGCAACCGACTTGATTTTTACGGCAGGATATTCAGGTGTTACAGGAGGTTTTGTATTAGTAACCGCAGACGACCCTGCATGCCACAGTTCTCAGAATGAGCAGGACAACCGGTTATATGCACCGCATGCAAAGATTGCTATGGTAGAAGCATCTGATTCTCAGGAATGCAAGGACTTCATGAAGGCTGCATTTGAGCTTTCTGAAAAGTTTGATGTTCCGGTCCTGTTCCGTATGACAACACGTATCTGCCATTCCAAGAGTATTGTGGAACTGGGAGAGAGAGAAGAAGTTCCGGTCATTAAATATGAAAGACATGCGGAAAAATATGCAATGCTTCCGGCAACCGCAAGAGTCCGTCATGTGATCCGTGAAGACCTGCTTGCTAAGATGGCGGAATACTCTAATACAAGTGAATTGAACCGTGTGGAAGAAGTACCTGGTGCTAAGATTGGTATTGTGACTTCCGGTATTTCCTATCAGTATGTGAAGGAAGTTTTTGGTGATACTGTCAGCGTTCTGAAGATTGGTCTGACCTATCCGCTTCCGGAAAAACTGATGGCAGATTTCGCTGCAAAATATGAGACCTTATACGCTGTAGAAGAAGGGGAACCTTATCTGGAGGATGCTCTGAAGAAACTTGGTTTCCATAATGTGATCGGAAAAGAAAAACTGACGATCCAGGGTGAGTTTAATACGAAAGTCGTCAGAGATGCTCTGACAGATGCGAAAGATCTGTTTACTTATAAAGTGGAAAATGCAAATATCCCGGCACGGCCTCCGGTCCTTTGCGCTGGATGCCCGCACAGAGGGTTCTATTTTGCGCTGAAGAATTATAAAGATAAATATGTTTCAGCCGGCGATATCGGATGTTATGCACTGGCAGTTAATCCTCCTTTAAATGGATTCGATTTTCAGTTTGATATGGGAGCCGGATTCTCTACACTGGTTGGTTTCTCCAGAGCCCTGAAAGCACAGGGTGATACCAGAAAGGCAATCGGTCAATTAGGTGATTCCACTTTCTTCCATTCCGGACTGACATCCCTGATCGATCTGGTTTCCTCTGAGACAAATGCAGTCGCAGTAGTTCTGGATAACTCCATCACTGCTATGACAGGTCATCAGGAAAACCCGGGAACCTATAAGAACCTGATGGGTTATGAGTCTCCGGCCATCAGTATCGAAGCACTGGTTAGAGCCTGCGGCGTCGATGATGATCACTTAAGGATCGTTGATCCGGTTGATCAAAAAGCAGTATGTGAGGCACTGGATGCTGGTCTTGCAGCGGAAGGACTCTTTGTGATCATCACCAAGAGACCTTGTGCACTTCTCAAGGAAGTCATTAAAGCAAACGCCGGCAAGCACGTCAAAGTGGATCCGGACAAATGTGTCGGATGTAAGATGTGCATGAAGATCGCCTGCCCGAGCATCGCTTTCGATGATAAAGCAAAGAAAGCAATGATCGCTGATGTGGCAAACTGCAACCAGTGCGGACTTTGCATGCAGCAGTGCAAAGTAGGCGCAATCGAGAAAGTAGGTGAATAATATGAATAAATGTATCATTTTAGTTGGTGTTGGCGGACAAGGTACGATCACCACTTCTACGATCCTTTCAAAGGGCCTGATCGAAGCAGGCTTTGATGTAAAAATGAGCGAGATCCACGGTATGAGCCAGAGAGGCGGAACCGTTGTCACGCAGATCAAATATGGCGAAAAAGTATATTCACCGATCATTGGTGACGGCGAAGCAGATATTATTGTTTCTTTCGAAAAACTGGAAGCACTCCGTGCACTTCCGTTCCTGAAGGAAGGCGGAACGATCGTCATAGATGTGCGTGAGATCAATCCGATGCCGGTTCTGACCGGAGACGCAGAATATCCACATGAAGCGATCGACCAGTTAAAGGAAGTTGTGCCGAACGTCATCGTTGTGGAAGCAGCAAAAGTCGCAGAAGAACTTGGCAATGTCAAGGCACAGAATATCGTTCTTCTCGGAGCTCTCGTCAAACAGTTGGCACTGGATAACGTGGATTGGCGAGATCTGATCGCAAAAAATGTTCCGGCAAAAACGGTTGACCTGAACCTGGCAGCTTTTGACAAGGGATACAATATGTAATCACTTGAAACTGACAGGATGAAAGAAAACATCCTGTCAGTTTTTTACTGCCCCCGACCGAAGGTCGAGGGAGCCCAGCGGCTTTGAGCGATTGGAAGAATCTTCAAGGAGAGAATAATGGCAAAAGTTGTAATAACTGTTCCGAAAGCACGCTATGAGCAATTTGGCGTTATCATTCCTGAAAAATGGAATGTGACATTTGTTCCGAAACCTTATACAGATGAAGAACTGATCCAGGCAGTAAAAACTGCGGATTATCTTTTGGTTGGGTCAGGAGACAGAGTATCCAAAGAAGTGATCAATGCTGGTTCCAATCTGAAGCTGATCCAGACGGAAGGTGTTGGATTTGATAAAGTGGACGGCCAGGCTGCCCGGGAGAAAGGTATTTATCTGTGCAACAACAAGGGAGTGAATGCAAGATCAGTTGCAGAACTCACCATTGGCCTGATCCTGGCAGGGCTTCGCCGCATTGCATTGGCAGACCGGCAGTTCCGTCATGATGGATTTATCGCTGCAAACACGGACCATCTTACGATGGGTTCGCATGAACTGACGGATAAACTGATCGGATTTGTCGGTATGGGCGACATCGCAAAAGAAGCAGCAAAAAGGCTGGATGGCTGGGGCTGCAGGTTTGCATACTATGATGTCTTCCGCCTGAAAGAGGATGTAGAAAAAGAGTATCATGTGGAGTACATGGAGTTTGATGATCTGGTCAAAGCTTGTGATGTGATTTCCATGCATGTGCCGGTTGTGCCGGAAACGATAGGAATGCTGGGAAAAGAACAGTTTGCTGCAATGAAGAAGAGTGCTCTCGTTATCAATACTGCCCGCGGAGAAGTCATCGATCAGGATGCGCTTGTCTGGGCACTGGAAAACGACGAGATCTATGGAGCAGCTCTGGATGTACTGACGCCAGAACCGATCCCGCAGGATGCGCCGATCATGAATATGAGCAAAAAGGCAATGGATAAACTGACACTTACCCCTCATATTGGCGGTACTTCAAATGAAGCATTTACAACAATGCTGATCAAGAGCCTTGAAAATATAACACGAATGATGGATGGGGAAGAACCTCTCCATATCGTGAATATGAGATAAAAGAATCAGGAGAACAAAATGGTTTATAGAAGTTTCGATGAAATAATCAAACAGCTAGAGGGAAAAGAGCAGATGAGCCGCGTGGTGGTGGCAGCTGCAAATGATGACCACACTCTCGGTGCAGTTAAAATGGCAGTAGAACGTGGACTGGCAAAACCTGTCCTGGTCGGTCATAAAGATGAGATCAAGAAGGTATGCGCAGAGATCGGACTGAATGTTCCGGATGAAGATATTTATGATGAGCCGGACGATGAGGCAGCTGCATGGAAAGCAGTGGACCTGATCCATGAAGGCAAAGCAGAAGTCCTGATGAAAGGCAAGCTGGACACCAGCGTTTATCTGAAAGCCGTGGTCAACCGTGAACACGGTCTGCGCAAAGAAAACGGAGGCACCATCAGCGTGTTTACCGCTCATGAGATCCCGGCAATGGGCAAGATCTATGTTCCTGTAGACGGCGGCATGGTCAATTATCCGACACTGGAGCAGAAGAGAGATATCATTCAGAATACCGTTGATGCCATGCGTTCCCTCGGCTGGGACTGCCCGAAGGTCGGTGTGCTTGCATGCAAGGAAAAAGTGGACCCTAAGATGCCTGAGACCCTGGATGCAGAAGAACTGAAGAAAATGAATGAGCGCGGGGAGATCACCGGCTGTATCGTAGATGGACCAATCTCCTTTGACTGTGCCTGTGATAAAGAGATTGCAGATTTTAAAGGCTATCAGTCGCCGGTCGCAGGCGAATGTGATATCCTGCTGGCGCCGAATATTCATGCCGGAAACATCATGGGCAAAATGATGTCTGTTCTCTGCAACAGCCGCCTGGGAGGATTTCTGGTAGGAACGACTCATCCGGTCATCTTCTCCAGCAGAGGCTCTTCTTCAGACGAGAAGTTTGTATCCATTTGTTTAGCTGCTATTTCAGCAATGAATTTGAAGTAGACTTTATGGTCGGCTATGTGCATATCCAAGCCCTCTGCGCTCAGGATGCTTCGCTTATTCGCTCGAGGGCTTGATCTGCCACATAGCCGACTTACAGAAGACTATTTAAACTCAATGAAAGAGGAATAAACCATGGAAAAGATTTTAGTTATGAATCCAGGCTCTACATCCACAAAGATTGCTGTGTATGAGGATGAAAAAGCACTGTTTGTGGAGAATATCGCTCATACAACTGAAGAACTCGCTCAGTTCGATGAGATCACGGATCAGTTTGAATTCCGGAAAAATACGATCATTGATGCCGTGGACCGTCACGGCATTGCACTTTCGGACCTGACGGCTATCGTGAGCCGATGCGGCCTTCTGCCGCCGATCGAAGCTGGTGCCTATAAGGTGAACGAAGATATGGTCTGGCAGATGAAGTACAATCCGCAGAATAACCATGCCTCCAATGTGGGTGCGCCGATCGCGTATGCACTCAGTCAGGAGCTGGGCATTCCGGCATTTGTTTATGATGGCATTACTGTGGACGAGATGATCCCTCTGACCAGGATCACCGGCTTTAAGGATATGAGGAGAAAGGCGCTGGGCCATAATCTGAACATGCGTGCCGCAGCAAAAAGGTGGGAAAAGGAAAACGGAAAACCATACACTGAGGCAAATCTGGTGATCGCGCATCTGGGAGGAGGCATTACGGAATCCCTCCATTCCAAAGGACGGATCATTGACTTTGTCAGTGATGAAGAAGGTCCGTTCTCTCCGGAACGTACCGGC
>JAFWCK010000137.1 GCA_017536965.1 Lachnospiraceae bacterium
GAAGCGATGCAGTCAGTCAGGGAATAGAGAAGGATAAGAATGAACAAAAAAGCAAATGAGATCACAGAGCAGTCCACGTGGCAGGAATTGACCGTAGGCTGCGAGATATATGAACCGGGAACATCCCGCCTCACCCTGACCGGTGAATGGCGGTCCAAGATTCCGGTATGGGATCCGGAAAAATGCCGGCATTGCATGATGTGCACGCCGTTCTGCCCGGATTCCTCCATTCCGGTCACGAATGGAAAACGGAGTGACTTCGATTACGATCACTGCAAGGGATGCGGTATCTGTTATACCGTCTGCCCGTTCGGCGCGATCGAGTGGAAGGAGGTGCACTGATGAGCATTCGAGACAGAATGAGCGGTAACGAGGCAATCGCTACGGCTATGCGTCAGATCAATCCGGATGTTTTTGCAATGTTCCCGATCACCCCGTCCACGGAGATCCCGCAGTATTTTGCGCAGTATGTGGCAGATGGAAAAGTGGACACGGAATTCATCTGTGTGGAGAGCGAACATTCCTCCATGTCAGCCTGCATTGGTGCAGAAGCAGCGGGTGCGCGGGCAGTCACTGCTACATCATCGGCTGGGCTTTCCTTTATGAATGAGATGCTGTTTGTGGCAGCATCTGCAAGACTGCCAATCGTGCTGGCTGTTGCAAACCGTGCCCTGACCGGACCGATCAACATCAATCACGATTATTCAGATTCCATGGCAGAGCGTGATTCCGGTTTCATCCAGATCTACTCTGAGAACAACCAGGAAGCTTACGATAATTATCTGCAGGCTCATCGCATCGCAGAGACCGCAGATGTGCGTCTTCCGGTCATGATCTGTGAGGATGGATTTATCACCTCGCATGCGCTGGAAAACATCGAGTTAGAATCCGATGAAGATGTGAAAGCCTTTGTCGGTGAATATCATCCGGAAGAATACCTGCTTAAGGCAGAGAATCCGCTGGCAGTGGGACCTTACGGAGTTTCCAATTACTACATGGAAGCACGTGTGGCGCAGGCCGAGGCTATGAAAAATGCAAAGCGTGCGATCCTGGATGTGGCAGCAGATTTTGAAAAGACATTCGGAAGAAAATACGGTTTCTTTGAAGAATACAGAATGGATGATGCCGAGATGGCTATCGTGATCATGGGTTCTTCTGCCGGTACTGCAAAAGCAGCAGTTGATGAACTGCGCGCAGCTGGCAAAAAAGTTGGACTCATTAAGGTCCGTGTGTTCCGTCCGTTCCCAGGTGAAGAGCTGGCAGAAGCGTTAAAGAATGTGAAAGCAGTTGCAGTGATGGACAAGAGCGAAGGCTTTTCTGCCAACGGCGGTCCGTTATTTGCAGAGACGGCAAGCGCCTGCATCAATATGGAGCAGCGGCCGAAAATGATCGACATTGTTTACGGCCTTGGCGGCAGAGACTTTACCGTGGACCACACACGCCGTGTCTTTGCACATCTGGAAAAGATTATTGAGACCGGAGAGATCGGTCCGACATATATTCATTTAGGTCAGCGCGATGACAGAAAGGAGGTGCTGTAATGGCTTACAATCTGAAAGAAGAAATGAGCAAAAAAGAACGGTTTGAAGCCGGACACCGTCTTTGTGCCGGATGCGGCGCCGGTATTGTCTGCCGTGCGATGATGCGTGCGGTCGATCCGGAAGATCAGGCAGTCATCTGCAACGCGACCTCCTGCCTGGAAGTATCATCCTTCCAGTATCCGTATACTGCATGGCATGATTCTTATATCCACTCTGCATTTGAAAATGCAGCTGCAACCGCAGCGGGAGTGGAGAGCGCATATGTGGCGTTAAAGAGAAGAGGAAAGATTGATAAGAACTGCAAGATCATCGCTATAGGCGGTGACGGCGGAACCTATGACATTGGCTTCCAGTCTCTGTCCGGCGCAATGGAGCGCGGCCATGACTTTACTTATTTCTGCTACGATAACGAAGCATACATGAATACCGGTACGCAGAGATCTTCTGCAACCCCGCGGTTCGCATCGGCAACAACGACGCCGTCCGGCATTGAGTCTGTAGGCAAGAAGCAGAATCAGAAAGATCTGACACAGATCATGGTGGCTCATGGCAGCCCGTATGTGGCACAGACGACGATGATCGGCACCTTCCAGGATTTTCACGAGAAGGCACACAAGGCAATCTACACAGAGGGACCGACTTTTGTCAACGTGCTGACGCCGTGTCCGCGTGGCTGGCAGTATTCGCCGGAGATCCTTCCGCAGATCTGCAAGACTGCAGTGGATACCTGCATCTGGCCTTTGTATGAAGTAGAAGAAGGCGAGTACCATCTGACTTACAAGCCGAAGAACAAACTTCCTGTGGAAGAGTTCATGAAACTGCAGGGCAGGTTTATACACTGCTTTGCACCGGGCAACGAATGGACCATCGAAGAGGCCCAGAAATATGTAGACCGGAAATGGGAAGAACTTCTGGAAAAGTGTAATTAAAAAGATCCCCGCCAATCGGCGGGGATTTTTGATCTGTTAAAATCTTGCGGATCTTTTGCCTGCTTCTTCAGCTAAACGTTCCACTTTACAGCTGCGGTGCTCCGGCATGTACAATGCCGGTATATTTTGCAATCTGCTCATCAAGCGTGACCAGGTTTCCCAATGAAAGCTTGTGTACGTCATCTAGACCGGAGACCCGTGCGAAGGTTTTCAACTCTTCGTTCGAAAGGATCAGGTAGTTTGCGATCCTCTGAGCAGCCTCTTCTATCTTAAGGCGTTCACGCAGCATCGGGTTCTGTGTTGCAATGCCGACCGGGCAGTAGCCGCTTCCGCAGATCCGGTACTGCTGGCAGGCAGCCGCAATTAAAGGAGCCGTTGCAACAGCGATCGCATCGGCACCCATCGCCAGAGCTTTTGCAAAATCAGCTGAGACACGTAAGCCTCCAGTGATCACTAACGCAATGTCGGACTGAATGTTGTCCAGATATCTGCGTGCGCGGGAAAGTGCATAAATAGTTGGAATGGAAGTTGCCTCCCGGAGGAAGAGCGGGCTGGAACCTGTTGCACCGCCGCGTCCATCGATCGTGATAAAGTCAGGGGCAGCAAAGACAGCGTAAGCAATGTCTTTTTCAATATTGCCAGCAGCCAGCTTAATGCCGATCGGCCGTCCTTCTGAGCGTTCCCTGAGCATATCGACCATCGCCTTCAGGTCCTCTTTGGAGTTGATCTCCGGGAATTTGCTCGGGCTTTGAATATCTTCACCCACATTTTTACCGCGGATGGCCGCAATTTCTTCTGTGACTTTGCTTCCCGGCAGATGTCCGCCCATGCCAGGCTTTGTGCCCTGACCGATCTTTATCTCAATCGCATCCGATGTCTTCAGATTATCATCCGTGACGCTGTATTTATTCGGAATGTATTCGAAAATGTATTTATAGGCAGCAGCTTTTTCTTCCGGCAGGATGCCGCCCTCGCCGCTGCACATGGCAGTCTGCGCTTTGGCTGAGCCCATCGCAAGAGCAGTTTTGATCTCTTTCGATAAAGCGCCGAATGACATATGGGAAATATAGACCGGGCTTTCTAAGACCATTGGCTGCTTTGCGTTTTTGCCGATGATGGTCTGTGTGCTGACAGGATCATCATCATTGAGAGGCGCCGGATCCAGCTGCGCACCGAGCAGCAGGATATCCTCCCATTTTGGAAGCGGGAGCAGTGTCCCCATTGCAGCATGAAGGGACTCGCCCTTTACTGCCATTTCGTGAATCTCTTCCATATACCTGGCGCACTCATCCTGGCGTACAAGCGATGAATCGTAAGCAGGCGTTGGTTTTACATTTTCATTCATATGATTCCTCCCAATAAAACTTCTTTGATTTTGAAAAGGAGCTGCCGCGTGACAGCTCCTTGGTTGTTACTCTCCGTGGCAGGTGATAAGCCATGGCGCCGGTTGGATATCGAAAGCGCCTTTTGCGTTCATCTTGGAAACCGTGATCTGCGTGATGTCGATTTCTTTCAAGTCCATTTCCCTGCAGATCTCGTTCATCCGTCCAGCCAGATTGAAGTCCAGTGTATAGACGACAAACTCCATCTTCGGGTTCAGTCTCAGGAGACATTCCATCTCCTGTTCCATGCTGGCTGAGCCAACAAGCATGGTCGTGTCCGGGATCGGCAGTCCTTTCATCGACTCGTCATCCACATGGTCGATGATGGTGATGTTGTTGACGCCGAACAGGTTCACGTTATCTTCCAGCGTTTTGCCATCGCGCTTGTTGTATTCCACAGCGATGATGGAGCCTTCTCCATTATGAAGAGCAGCCTCTATGGCGATGGATTCTGCAGAAATGATACAGAGGTTTTTGCCTTCCGTGATCTCCATCTTGGAAAGGATCACGGCACGGATCTCTGAACCGACATAATGAACAGAACCGGAGGCAAATACCTGATTGTCCATACCGAACTTGTAGGTATTGCGCGCCTTCGGATTAACGATCAGCATGCCGGCCGATGCATTGATACCGCGGTTGATCATATCGTAGACTTTGTTTTCTTTGATAGGACCGGATGGATCGGAGCCCTCGTTGTAAACGACGGTGCACTCACCAAGTCCGGCATTGAACATCCGATAGAAAATATCCGGATGCCCAGCCTCTGTAAACACCAGCACATGCCGGTGCGATTCCACGGTAGGGATCAGGTTTTTGTTTTTCCTGGTGATGTCCAGGATCTTTACTTTCTCCAGATCCACATCGTAGTTATCGTTGAAATAATTCAGCCAGTCTAATATATGCGTGTTGGTAAAAAGATTATTTGTATTCATGACCATTCTCCTAAAACCGCGCGCGGCGATGCGGCACGCGCATATTTCATTACTATAATACCATAAAGGGGCATAGTGGAGAAACTTTTTTGTGATTTCACTATCCTTGCAAGAAACAATCGTCCATGATACGATGCGCAAAGAAATGAGAAAGAGAGGATATCAAATGGATTTTCTGCCAAAGAAAAAACTTGGATTTGGCTTGATGAGACTGCCTTTACTCGATAACAACAAGGCAGATGATGTAGATTATGAACAGGCAAAGCAGATGGTGGACTACTTCCTGGACAACGGGTTCACTTATTTTGATACCGGCCTGATGTATATGGGATCTAAATGTGAGACGATCACAAAAAAGATTCTTGTCGATCGTCATCCGCGGGACAGTTTTGCGCTGGCAGCAAAACTG
This sequence comes from Lachnospiraceae bacterium, assembly GCA_017536965.1. GTDB lineage: Bacteria > Bacillota > Clostridia > Lachnospirales > Lachnospiraceae > RGIG5612. The sequence goes on from JAFWCK010000137.1 coordinate 5,197, forward strand.
CATGCAGACTATTTTGACTCGTTGGAAGGAAGAGATGAAGTACTGCAGAGCCAGCTGGAAAAGACAGGCGTTGAATATTTTGACTATTATCTGATTCACGGCATCGAGCAGAACCTGCTGAAGAAGTACGATAAGTACGACTGTTTCCGCTGGATCGCAGAGAAAAAAGAGCAGGGCGTGGCAAAGCACATCGGCTTTTCGTATCACGATACACCGGAGCTGTTAGACAAACTGCTGACAGAACATTCGGAGATGGAATTTGTCCAGCTGCAGATCAACTATTTGGATTGGGAAAGTGAATGGGTGCAGGCCCGCAGATGTTATGAAGTCTGCGTGAAACATAAAAAGCCGGTCGTTGTCATGGAACCGGTCAAGGGCGGAACACTGGCCGATATGCCAAAAGAAGCAGCTGCCGTTCTGCATCAGCAGGATCCGTCGATGTCACTGGCCAGCTGGGCCATCCGTTTTGTGGCAAGTCTGGAAAATGTTATGCTGGTATTGTCCGGTATGAGTGATATGGAGCAGATAAAGGATAATGCTTCTTATATGACAGACTTCGTGCCGCTGACAGAAGTGGAAAAGGATGCCTGCTTCCAGGCAGCAGCGATCATCAACAGCCAGACGGCCATTCCGTGCACCGGATGTTCCTACTGTACAGAAGGCTGTCCGCAGCAGATTCCGATCCCGAAATACTTTTCTCTTTACAATGAGGACAAGCGGGAAGATCTGTCTAAAAAAGGCTGGACGATCAATATTACAAACTATGAATTTCTGACGGAGAAATTTGGAAAAGCAAGCGACTGTGTAGAATGCGGCCAGTGTGAGAGCATTTGTCCGCAGCATCTTTCAATTATTAGTTTTCTGAAAGATGTGGTCAAACACTACGAGGAGATGGAATAAGATAATGGACAAGCAGGAAATACTGATCAACCGGGTTTATAAACATTTTAAAGGGGACTATTATCTGGTAGTGGATTTCGCGCACCATTCCGAGACGGATGAAACATACGTTGTCTACCGGAGACTGTACGGGGACGGCAGCCTGTGGATCCGCCCGTATGATATGTTCGCAAGCGAAGTGGACCACGACAAATATCCGGATGTAAAACAGAAATACCGCTTTGAACTGCAGGAGATTGAAAGCGTAGCAAAGTAATTGGGATGCAAAGTAACTAAGCAGCAAGGAATCAGAAGTGGAACAGTCAGAAATGCAGGATTTTCAGAGAATTGATGTCCGCATGCAAAAGCATATCGTGCGCATTGTTAACGACGAAGCGCTGATGCAGGCTCTGCGTGAAGGAAAACACAGAGCCGCACTGAAGCTTGCGCAGAAGATCCGCGAGGACTATCAGCAGCAGTTCGGTGAGGAGCTGCAGATCAGCATACGATCCCTGGCCTGCGAGATCTACTGGCATTATTACGTACTGAAAAAAGCGATTGCCATCGAGCAGCGGTTTGGCAAAAAGAAATTTACCAGCTGGCTGATCCGGCATATCGATGTGAGTGACTGCGGGGAAAAGAAAGAAGACACCAACCGCTGGGTGTGGGATCTGCTGTCGATCGTATTCTGATCCGCGCGATTAAAAATGCAAAAAATGAACGAAACAGTGACCTGTTTTTGGTATTCGCCAAAATGGGTCACGTTTTTTTGCCATTTTTAGTGACCTGATTTCTGGACACCCCTTCTGCAGGTCACTTTTTTTGCTGTTTTTTAGTGACTCAATACGTGGAACCTTCAAAACAGGTCACTAAATACACTCATTTTGGGTGACCTGTTTTGAAGGACTCATTCAATGGGTCACAGAGCACTCTTGATTTCCGTGACCTGATTTGGGGGTCTGTGTCTGCAGGTCACTTTTTTTCATACCTAAAGTGACCTAAATAGAGGCAAGCACGATATGGGTCACTTTTCAGAGTGTATTTGTGTGATCGGAAAAGAAAAAAGACCTGCAATGATGTATTTGCATTTCAGGTCTTTTGTGATATAGATTTCGATATTATTCTAGTCAAACAATGTTCTTGCCTTTGGATAATGCAGTACAGGTCCTTCCAGACAGACATAAGTCTCATTGATCTTACAGTGTCCGCATTTGCCCACGGCACAGCTCATCTTTCTCTCAAAGGATACCCAGATCTTATCTTCCGGCACACCTAACTTCATACATTCCAGAGCGGAGAAGTGCATCATTGGCGGCGGGCCTACGATCGCAACATTGTAATTGTCTCCAAAAGAATCAAACGGGACTTTGCTGATGTGAGCCGTTACCATACCGGTTTCAAAGCCTGGCGCCTCAGAGGCATCCAGCGTATAGATCGTGTGGAATTTCTCTGCCTTCGACCATTTTTCGCGCTCTTCATTAAACAGTGCGCCGCTGACATCCTTAAAACCGGAGATCAGATACAGCGATGCGATCTGATCCGGGTTATTGTAGAAATAGTTCAGTGTGGTCCGAACTGGTGCCAGCCCGGTACCACCGCTGATGATCAGAAGATGATGATCTTCTCCGGCGAACGTTTCTTCCACTGGCCACCAGTGTCCGTAAGGCCCGCGAAGGAACAGTGTGCTGCCCTCGCGCAGATCAAAGACACCCTGCGTCAGACGGCCGACTTTCCGGATGGTAAATTCCACGTAGCCGTCGCCTTTGCCGCTGATGGAGATCGGTGCCTCGCCAACCTTTGGAATGGAGAGCATACAGAACTGACCATTGTGTGTTGGTTTATCGAAAGCCACACGGAAGGTGAACTCTGCCTGTGTCTCATGCGTAACGCTTAAGATCTTGTGCGGCTCCGGTTTCATTATATTGACCATAGTATCGAATTGTTGTTGTTCGTTCATTTATTTCTCCAGTTTTTCTATTTCTTTTGTCAGGTCATTGACGGTATCAAAGAAGGAAATCTGACGCGGACAACGCATATCGCATCTTCCGCAGCCGACACACATGTTTTCCTTGCCGAACCGTGCAGCAAAATCGTAAAACTTGTGGAAGACTTTAAACCGCATGTTTGCACCCTGTGTTTTCCGGGAACGTGCACCGCCGGCAGTCTCCGTAAAGTTCGGGATCATGCAGGAAGACCAGACGCGTCTGCGCTCGCCGTCCGGCTTGCCTTCTTCGTAAATAATATCGGATGTATCAAAGCAGCTGCAGGTTCCGCAGACGGTGTTGCATCCGCCGCATCCGATGCATCGCTCATCAAATTGAGTCCAGTATTCCATGTCGCTGATGGCTTTCAGGTTCGCGCGGCTGATATCCGGTGCATGCATGACTTTCTTATTTTCTGTCACAAATTTCGGCTTGAAGTCGATCACCATATCATTTTCGCTGACACTTTCAAAGTATGATGCAAACGCAGGATCTTTGATCTCTACATAAGTATCTCCTGCGGTGCCATCATCCTTTTTCTCAAAGCGGAACGCCATGCAGTAGTCATCCGTCTGATTGCTTCCCATGGAAACACAGAAACAATTCTCAAAACTTTCTTTACATTCCAGAAGAGCGAAGAAAACTAGTTTGCGCATCCTTGCGTAATAGAAGTCCGGATTTCCATTTTCCAGAAAGATCGTATCCAGACGGCGGATGGCATTGATGTCGCACGGCCGTGCAATGATCAGGATCTTCCGTTCATCTGCAAGCTGTTCTTCTTCCACCGTATCTGAGCGGAAGTACATCATGACCTGTGAGATCGGGTAATAAGCTTCCTTTGTGGAGAAGTCACTTTGACGGTCAGTTACGATCTCTGAGACCGAACGGATCTGAGAAAAACGTACATTCTTTTTTGCTTTATCCCACTTAGGCGCAAAGACGCGGTATTCCTTTGAAAGCGCATCCAGTATGCCATCCATTGTGAGAGCGTTTAGTTTATATCCCATTGTCTTTACCTATGCGCGAAAGAATGCCTGCTCAGCTTCCATGAAGCCCATGGTCATTCGCGCGACTCCTTTGTAAAAATCTCTTTCTGTGTATTTATAAATATCAGCTGCGAACTGCGCTGCCCAGTTGATCAGGTGGGTTTGGAAGAACTCGCGCTGCTGTCTATGCAGATCATCTGCAGCGGCTTCATCTGCGGCGTCAGATTCTTCTTTCAGCAGCTCTGCCATAAAGTTAAGTTCCAGACCAATATGGTCTTCCATGATCTTGAACATATCCTCCCGCATGGTCAGCCCCTTTGACGCATACAGCGCAGAAAGGTTCATCTGCAGGCTGCCTCCGAAAGCGCTGTCAAAACCGGTATAGATGGATTCATAAGGAAAAGCTGCTTTTCCTGCAGCATCACCGGCTGCCAGAAAGACTTTCGCATAATCAGCTGCCAGATCTTCCAGCAGGGCATGGACTTCTTCTTCCGACTTTCCGTCGAAACCAGCCAGGTAGGATTCGATCAGACGGAATCCGGCGTTCAGATCCTGCTGCCAAGGTGTATTTGTTTCCGGGAAGGCCGGGAATGTCATCTTCTGCATGGAGGCGAGCATAGCTTCGTCAATCTCCTGAATGAAGACGGAGGCAAGGAAACGGTACATCCATTCCCGGTATTGATTCAGTTCTTTCATTTCTTTATTCATCTAGCGTACCTTCCTTCAGTGCTTTCTCAAATGTATAAGGCATCATGTCGATCCACTTTGCGTTCTTCAGAATGAAGCGGCCGGAAGGCTGATTGCCAAAACGGTCCGGCAGTGTATAGACATGTCCTTCGTTTTCTGCCAACAGGCGGGAGACTTCGCTGTTTGGATCATCGATGTCGCCAAAGTGCAGTGCACCGCCAGCGCAATTGCGCACGCAGGCCGGCTCCAGACCTTCTTCCCTGCGTTCGGCGCAGAGTGTGCATTTATCCATAATGCGCATTTCCTGATTGTAGCTGTTGCAGTGGAACGGGCATGCATTCATGCAGGCGCGGCAGCCGATGCAGACATCCGGATCGATCGTGACCACACCGTCCTC
>JAFWCK010000138.1 GCA_017536965.1 Lachnospiraceae bacterium
CAATTTATCCAATGCGGCAGAGCTGCGGAGCAAACTGGAACTTTCCGGCGCGATTTTCCACACTTCTTCTGACACGGAAACGATCGCATACATCGTGACCAAGGAACGGCTGCAGTCCCCTTCGATCGAAGAAGCTCTCAGCCGGGCGATGAATATTCTGGAAGGAGCCTATTCGCTGATCCTGCTTTCCCCGCAGAAACTGATCTGTGCACGTGACCCATATGGGTTCAGGCCGCTCTGCTATGGAAAAACCGAAGACGGCATGTATATCATCGCATCCGAAAGCTGTGCACTCAAAGCGGTGGGAGCAGAGTTCATCCGCGATGTGGAACCCGGAGAGATCCTGATCTTTAGTAAGGATGGAATCAGATCCCGGAAGGAACACTGCGGGAAAAAAGAGAAAAAGATCTGTGTATTTGAATATATATACTTTGCAAGACCGGATTCGGTAGTGGATGGCATTCCTGTCCATGAAGCCCGGATCAATGCCGGCATGGCACTGGCCAGGACCCATCCGGTTTCGGCGGACATTGTGATCGGTGTCCCGGACTCCGGGCTGGATGCAGCACTGGGATATAGCCGGGAATCAGGAATCCCATGTGAGATCGGACTGATCAAAAATAAATATATCGGCAGGACGTTTATAGCGCCGGACGGCAGACTGGATCAGGTCAAGATCAAACTGTCGGCTGTAGAGTCAGTGGTTAAGGATAAACGGATCGTTCTGATCGATGATTCGATCGTCCGGGGGACGACGAGCGGAAGGATCGTGAGGCTCCTTAGGGAAGCCGGGGCAAAAGAAGTGCATATGCGGATTTCCGCACCGCCGTTTTTGTTCCCTTGCTATTACGGAACGGATATCGACTCACAGGATAATCTGATTGCCTGCCGATATTCTGTTCCGGAGATTGCAGAAATGATCGGGGCTGATTCCCTGGGGTATCTGCCAAAAGAACGCCTCAAAGATCTTGTGGAAGACGGCAGATTCTGCAGCGCATGTTTTGACGGGGTTTATCCGACGCAGATTCCGAAAGATTCGCGGAAAGACCGGTTTGAACGCCGTTTGTCTGAAATAAATGACGAGGTTAACGTATGTTAAAGAAGCCGGATAAAAAGATCGTGCTGGAAGACGGGACGGAATATTTAGGATATTCCTTTGGTTCCACACGGGAAAAAATCCTGGAGATCGTTTTTAATACATCCATGGTTGGATATCAGGAAATCTTATCCGACCCATCCTATACAGATCAGGCGGTTGTCATGACGTATCCGCTGATCGGCAATTACGGCATGAATGCCGATGATTATGAAACACAAACACCAACGATCGGGGCATTGATCGTACATGATTATAATGACGAGCCATCTAACTTCCGCAGTAAGGAAACGCTTGGTGCGGTCATGGAACGCTATGACATTACAGGTATTTACGGCATGGACACCCGAAAGCTGAACCGGTCGATCCGCGATTACGGAAGCCGCAAGGCACTGCTGACCGACGCGGAGGTTCCGCTTGAGAAATGCCTTGAGAAATTGCAGGAGGCAAAACTTCCTCATGACCAGGTAGCACGCGTCAGCTGCAAGGAGATAAAAAAATATCCGGCAGAAAAAGAAAAGTTTCATGTAGTGGCGATCGATTGCGGAATGAAGCAGAACATTGTCCGCTCTCTGGTAAATCGTGGTTGTTCTGTCACGGTCGTTCCATGGAACACAAAGGCAGAAGCTATTAAAGCGCTGCGTCCGGATGGGATCTTTCTTTCCAACGGACCGGGGGATCCGACGGATGTTCCGGAAACCATTCAGACAGTGAAGGATCTTCTGGGGAAATATCCCATCTTTGGGATCTGTCTCGGACACCAGATCCTGGCGCTTGCTTATGGAGCAAGAACCTATAAATTAAAATTTGGTCACCGCGGGGGAAATCATCCGGTTAAAAACCTTCTGACCGGAAAGATTGAGATCACCTCGCAGAACCATTCCTATGCGGTAGATCCGGAGAGTATTCCGGAAACACCATTATCTGTGACACATATCAATCTGCTCGATGAAACGATCGAGGGCGTCTGCTGCGATCAAGATAAGGCTTTTAGTGTGCAGTACCATCCGGAAAGTGCGCCGGGACCGCAGGACAGCCCATACCTGTTTGATCTGTTTCTGAAGCAGATGGAGGGATAGAAGCAGCATGCCGAAACGGAAAGACATTCATAAAATCATGGTGATCGGTTCCGGACCGATCGTGATCGGCCAGGCCGCAGAGTTTGACTATGCGGGCACGCAGGCCTGTCTGGCGCTGAAAGAAGAAGGGTATGAGGTGATCCTCTGCAATTCTAATCCTGCCACGATCATGACGGACACGCAGATTGCCGATAAAGTCTATATGGAACCGCTGACGCTGGAATATATTGCCCGGATCATCCGTCACGAACGGCCGGATGCGATCCTGCCGGGCATCGGCGGGCAGACAGGTCTGAATCTGGCTATGCAGCTGGAAAAGAAAGGGATCCTTGCGGAATGCCGCGTGGAACTCTTAGGCACGAAGAGCAGTTCGATCGAGAAAGCAAAAGATCGGGAGCAGTTCAAGCTTCTGTGTGAAGAACTGGGGGAGCCAGTCCTTCCATCGGACATCGCATCTTCTATTGAAGAAGGACTTGCAGCGGCCCAACAGATTGGTTATCCGGTTGTCCTTCGGCCAGCTTTTACGCTGGGTGGTACCGGCGGAGGATTTGCAGAAAATGAGGACGAATGCAGGGAAGTGCTGAAAAATGCACTGGAACTTTCTCCGGTCTGGCAGGTGCTGGTGGAAAAGAGCGTCAAAGGATACAAAGAGATTGAATACGAAGTGATGCGGGATTCCAATGATACCGCCATCACCGTCTGCAATATGGAAAATCTGGATCCGGTGGGGATCCACACGGGAGATTCCATCGTAGTCTGCCCGTCACAGACACTTACCAATAAGGAGTATCACATGCTCCGGGACAGTGCGTTAAAGATCATCCGCGCGCTGCAGATCGAAGGCGGCTGCAATGTGCAGTTTGCACTGGATCCGCATTCATTTCAGTATTATGTGATCGAAGTCAACCCGCGGGTATCCCGCTCTTCGGCACTGGCATCCAAGGCTAGCGGATATCCGATTGCCCGTGTTTCAGCAAAGATCGGTGTCGGCATGACGCTGGATGAGATAAGGATTGCCAACACACCGGCTTCTTTTGAACCGTCGCTGGACTATGTGGTGACCAAACTTCCAAGGTTCCCGTTCGACAAATTCGCGGATGCCAACAATACGCTTTCCACACAAATGAAAGCAACCGGCGAAGTCATGAGTGTCGGCAGGACCTTCGAGGAAAGCCTTCTGAAAGGGACAAGGTCCCTGGAGATTGCCGTTTTTCATCTGTATCTTCCTAAGTTTGACGATATGACAGAAAAGGAACTCCTGGACTATGTCCGCATCGGCACGGACGACAGGCTCTATGCGATCGCGGAACTGCTCTGGAGGGGATTTGACGAGAATATCATTGCCGATATCACGGCAATCGACCTTTTCTTCCTGCGAAAGGTCAAAAAGATCGTGGAGATGGAAAAGGAAGTTAAGCAGTACCCATGGGACTTAGAGCATCTGATCGCCGCCAAAAAGATGGGCTTTTCGGACCGGGAACTTGCCTTCCTCTGGGATACAGACGAAATGGAAGTCTATCGGATGCGTGAGAAACATGGTGTTTTCCCGGTCTATAAAATGATCGATACCTGCGCTTCGGAGTTTAAGAGCTATATTCCATATTTCTATTCCACATATGAAGAAGAAAACGAGTCCATCGTTTCTGATAAACGAAAGATCATCGTTTTAGGCTCCGGCCCGATCCGCATCGGCCAGGGCGTGGAGTTTGATTATTCCACGGTCCATGCGGTCTGGACAATCCAGAAGGCAGGCTATGAAGCCATTATCATCAACAACAACCCGGAGACAGTATCCACAGATTATACCTGCTCGGATAAATTATACTTTGAACCGCTCACAATAGAGGATGTCATGAACATCATCCATCTGGAACAGCCGGAAGGAGTGATCGCGACCTTGGGCGGACAAACCGCAATCAATCTGGCAGATTCGTTAATGGAACGAGGAGTGAACCTGATCGGGACCGGCTGTGAAGCAATTGACAGAGCTGAAAACAGGGATCTGTTTGAAAAACTTTTGTTATCTTTGAATATCCCGCAGCCAAAGGGACAGGCTGTGACCAGTATTGAAGCTGGTATTAAAGCAGCACAGGAAATAGGTTATCCGGTGCTGGTACGGCCAAGTTTTGTTCTGGGCGGCCGTGCAATGCAGATCGTGGCAAAAGAGCAGTCCATGTGGGATTACTTGAAGAATGCGGTAGCGATCGATCAGGACAAACCGGTTCTTGTGGATAAATATATACGCGGCAAGGAAGTAGAAGTCGATGCTGTCTGTGACGGCATAAATGTTTTTGTTCCGGGTATCATGGAACTGGTGGAGCGGACCGGTGTTCATTCCGGAGATTCTGTCAGTGTCTATCCATCGTACAGTCTTTCGGAAAAAGTGAAGACGACAATTCTGGATTATACAGAAAAACTGGGACTGGCGATCGGGATCAAAGGGCTTTACAACATCCAATTCATAGTGGATGCATCGGAGGAAGTTTATATTATCGAAGTCAACCCGCGCTCTTCCCGGACGGTACCGTTCTTATCCAAGGCGACCGGATACAGCCTGGCAGATATCGGAACTTTGGTCATGCTGGGCGTTTCGCTAAGGGAACAAGGAATATTTGAGCGGTATCCGAAAGAGAAATCGCGTTACTATGTAAAGGTTCCTGCGTTCTCTTTCTCCAAACTGAGGGGTATGGACGCATATCTGTCTCCTGAAATGAAATCCACCGGAGAAGCGATAGGATATGATAAGCAGCTGCATCGTGCGGCTTACAAGGCCTTGATCGCATCTGGTCTGACATTGCCAAACTACGGGACTGTGCTGGTCAGCGTAGCAGATGAAGATAAAGAAGAGACGGTGCCGCTGATCCGCCGCTTCTATAATATGGGATTTAATATCGAAGCCACCTCCCTGACAGGAGAGGTTTTGAAGAATCACGGGATCCGTACCAGGATCCGGCGCAAGATGAGTGAAGGAAGTGAAGAAGTCCTGGAATCGATCCGCGCAGGGTATGTCAGCTATGTGATCAATACCCGGGCGATCCTTTCCGGGGTACATTACGGCGATGGCGTGGAGATCCGCCGCTGTGCCGCACAGAATAACATTACAATGCTGACATCTTTGGATACGGTACGCATGGTGCTCGATGTCCTGGAAGAGGGGACGATGGGAGTTTCCACCATCGATGCAGATTAAGGGAGGAAAAGTTAATGCACTTTACAAAGATGCACGGGTTAGGAAATGATTATCTGTATGTGTATGGGGAAGTCCCGGAAAATATTGCCGAGATATCCAGACGGCTTTCTGATCGCCATTTTGGTGTAGGATCAGATGGCATGATCTATATTTCTCCATCTACACAAGCCGATTTCAAAATGCGTATTTTTAACGCAGACGGAAGTGAAGGTATGATGTGCGGAAACGGGATCCGCTGTGTCGGAAAATATGTTTATGATAAGGGATATACTGATAAAACAAATCTGACAATTGAGACACTTTCCGGAATCAAAACTCTTCGTATGCAGGTTTTGAGGGGAAAAGTGAAAGAAGTTACCGTTGATATGGGGACCGCAGAAGCCGGAAAAGATATAAAACTGAATCTGAACGGAACAAAAGTCTTCTGTACACCGGTATCTGTCGGAAATCCGCACGCAGTCCTTTTTGTGGATGCAATTGAAGAGGTGCCGGTTGCAGAACTGGGGCCGGTCATTGAAAAAGATGCAGTCTTCCCGGGCGGGGTGAATGTGGAGTTTGTACAGGTGCTCTCTGAACAGGAGCTTCGCATGAGAGTCTGGGAACGAGGCAGCGGAATCACCATGGCCTGCGGGACGGGTGCCTGTGCCGCCGTTGCAGCATCAATCCAAAAAGAATATTGTCATTTCCGCACACCGGTTTCTGTTCGACTGGATGGAGGCGTGCTGGAAATTCAGATCACAAAAGACCATTCAGTCACAATGAGCGGACCTGCAGAGACCGTTTTTGAAGGAGATGTGCTATGATTACTCCAAACATGCATTATGCCGACCTGAAAGAATCCTACTTGTTTTATCATATTGCGCAGAAGACGAATGCCTATCTGGAGGCAAATCCGGAAAAACACCTGTTCCGCATGGGGATAGGAGATGTTTCTCTGCCGCTTTGCGATGCAGTCATTAAAGCTCTCCACGAAGCGGTAGATGATCAGGCGGAGAAAGCGCGCTTTCATGGATATATGCCAGAATGCGGCGCGCCGTTTCTTAGAGAGATCATTCAGGATCATTATCATAAGCAAGGGATCGACCTGACCTATGAAGAAGTATTTGTATCCAGTGGAGCCAGTGATGAATTAGGAGATATCCTGGACTTGTTTGACAAATCCTCCTCGGCGATGGTCATCGAACCGGCATACCCGGCATACGTTGATGCGAATGTGATCGCTGGAAGAGGGATCATCCATTTAGCCTCGGGGAAAGAGAATGGTTTTCTGCCGGAACCGGATGAGGAGGCAAAGGCAGATCTGATCTATATCTGCTCACCGAACAATCCGACAGGAGCTGTTTTTGACAAAGCAAAACTGCAGCGCTGGGTGGATTTTGCCAATGCCAATGGTTCTGTGATCTTGTTTGATGCAGCATATGAAGCATTTATCGAGGATGATTCTTTGCCGCACAGCATATTTGAAATGGAGGGGGCAAAGACCTGCGCGATTGAAATCTGCTCACTTTCAAAAACAGCAGGTTTCACCGGAACACGCCTGGGATACACTGTCATTCCGAAAGACCTGGTTCGGAATGGAATGTGCTTTAATGAAATGTGGGTTCGCAACCGGACAACAAAAACAAACGGGGTTTCCTATATTATCCAAAAAGGAGGCGCAGCCGTCTTTACAGAAGAAGGGCAGCGCCAGATCAGGGAAAATATACAGGTATATAAAAACAATGCAAAAACACTGATGGAGGCACTGGATCAGCTCGGAATCTGGTACTGCGGAGGAAAGAATGCGCCATATATCTGGCTGCAATGTCCAAAAGGTTTGGGCAGTTGGGAATTTTTTGATTATCTGCTGCAGGAGATACAGGTGGTTGGAACACCGGGGGAAGGATTTGGAGCCTGCGGGGAAGGATATTTCCGCTTCTCGACATTTGGCAGTCCGGAAGATACGCAGGAAGCAGCAAAAAGACTGGTGCAGTTATTGGAAAAGTAAGCCAAAGCCTGATGGCGCGGCAAAAAGATATATTTATTACAGAGGTATGATATGTGTGGAATTGTAGGATTTACAGGAAAACAAAGTGCAGCACCAATTCTTTTGGATGGACTGAAAAAACTGGAATATCGTGGTTATGATTCAGCCGGCATTGCGGTCATGGATCAGGCGCAGATCGAAGTTGTGAAGGTGACAGGCCGGATCGCAAATCTGTGCGAAAAAACAAAGGATGGTGAGGCTGTACCGGGAACATGCGGCATCGGGCATACCCGTTGGGCAACACATGGGGCACCGACGGAAGAAAATGCGCACCCGCATCTTTCCAATGACGGCCGGTTTGCAGTTGTGCATAACGGCATCATCGAAAACTATATCGCACTGCGTGAGGAGCTGATCAAAGACGGCTATCATTTTGAAAGTGAGACTGATACAGAGGTCATTGTTCATCTGATTGAAATGTATTATGAGGGGGACATGCGCGAAGCACTGATCAGGGCAACAAACCGTTTGCGCGGATCTTATGCTCTTGGTGTGATCTGCACAGAGGAACCGGGAAAGATCTATGCTGTCAGAGAAGCCAGTCCTTTAATCTTAGGTGTTGGCGTAGGGGAAAACTTTTTCGCATCCGATGTCACAGCACTCGTGAACTATACAAGGAATGTGATCTATCTGGAAGACGGCGAGTTTGCTGAATTGACGGAAGAATCCGTCCGGATCTTTGATGTTTTGGGGAAAACGATCGATAAAAAAGTGACACGCATCCTTTGGGATGTGCAGGCAGCAGAAAAAGGCGGCTATGAACACTTCATGCTCAAGGAGATCATGGAGCAGCCGGGTGCGGTCAAAGCAACGATCGCACCGCGTATCCGGGATGGGAAAGTCTTTTTTGAAGAATTAAACATAACGCAGGATGACCTGAAAAAGGTCCGCAAGATCGTGATCACGGCCTGCGGTTCTGCTTACTATGCGGGCTGCTCCGGAAAGTATGTGATCGAAAAGCTGGCTCGGATCCCGGTCGAGGTAGAGCTGGCCAGTGAGCTGAGGTACAGTGATCCGCTGATCGATGAGCATACATTGCTGATCGTCATTTCCCAATCCGGAGAGACAGCAGATACCATTGCGGCAATGAAAGAATGCAAAGCCAGAGGCGCAAGAACGCTTGCCATTGTAAATGTGGTGGGCAGTACGGTAGCAACACTGGCGGATGATACCGTATATACCTGGGCTGGCCCGGAGATTGCAGTCGCAACCACAAAAGGTTTTACCACCCAGGTTGCAGTACTTTATCTTCTGGCGATGCATTTTGCAGATAAGCTGGGACGCCTGCAAGAGAAAGAGGCACACCTTCTCAAAGTGCTGGAGTCGCTGCCTCGTAAGATCCAACAGGCCATCGATATGAATGCACAGATCCCGGAACTGGCCAAGAAATACCATTCCAGCAAATCGTTATTCTTTATCGGGCGGAATACAGACTATGCGATTGCGCTGGAGGGAGCCCTGAAAATGAAGGAGATCTCCTATCTGCATGCGGAATCCTATGCAGCTGGTGAACTGAAGCATGGTACCATCGCGCTGATCGAAGATCATCAGCCGGTCATCGCGGTATGCTGCAATCCATCCATTATGGAAAAAACACTCAGTAATATAGTAGAGGTGAAATCCCGCGGCGCAGAAGTGCTGGCATTGACGTTTCGGAACAACCAGAAGATTCTGTCAGCAGCAGATGACTTTCTGTTCATTCCGGAGGTTGATCCGGTCTTCTCAGCGGTCGTGGAGATCATTCCGTTACAGCTCCTGGCTTATTATGTAGCGAAAGAAAACGGCTGTGACATTGATAAACCAAAGAATCTTGCAAAATCGGTAACTGTAGAATAAAAGACAAAGCCTTTGGGGGAGGCAAAAGCGATGACAAAGTATATTTTTGTGACCGGCGGCGTGGTTTCCGGTCTGGGAAAAGGAATTACGGCGGCATCTTTGGGAAGACTTTTGAAGGCGCGCGGCATGAAAGTTGCTGCGCAGAAACTGGATCCTTATATTAACGTAGATCCGGGAACGATGAGCCCGTATCAGCACGGCGAAGTCTATGTGACAGAAGATGGAGCAGAGACGGATCTGGATCTGGGCCATTATGAGCGGTTTATTGATGAGGATCTGAACAAATACTCCAATCTCACCACTGGCAAAGTCTATTGGAACGTACTGAACAAAGAACGCCGCGGGGAGTATCTGGGATCCACGGTGCAGGTGATCCCGCATATCACAAACGAGATCAAAGAATTTGTTTACCGTGTTGGAAAAAAGACCAATGCGGATGTGGTGATCACGGAGATTGGAGGCACGATCGGAGATATCGAGTCGCAGCCTTTTATCGAAGCTGTGCGGCAGATCTCTCTGGAGGTAGGGCGTGAGAACAGCCTGTTTATCCATGTGACGCTGGTTCCGTACCTGAGTGGTTCTGAGGAACACAAATCCAAACCAACGCAGCATTCTGTAAAGGAACTGCAGGGAATGGGCATCAATCCGAACATTATCGTGCTGCGATGCGACAGTCCTCTGGAGGAATCCATCTTCCAGAAGATCGCATTGTTCTGTAATGTGAAACAGGATTGCGTCATAGAAAATATAACGGTGCCAAATCTCTACGAAGCACCGTTGATGCTGGAGAAATCGAACTTTTCAGATGTCGTCTGCCGGGAACTGCAGATCGATGCGCCAAAACCGGATCTTGCCGAATGGGAAGAAATGGTCGACCGCATCAACGGCCAGCGGACACATTGTGTAGAGATCGGGCTGGTCGGAAAATATGTCGGACTGCATGATGCGTACCTTTCTGTAGCAGAAGCACTGCATCACGCGGGCTTTTATCATAATGTGCATATTAATATCCACTGGATCGATTCCGAACAGATCCGTCCGGAGAATGTGGAAGAGATCCTTTCCGGGCTGGACGGGATCATTGTGCCAGGAGGTTTTGGCAGCCGCGGGATTGAGGGCATGATCCTTGTCGCGCAGTATGCAAGGGAAAAAGATGTCCCTTATTTTGGCATTTGTCTTGGTATGCAGATCGAGGTAATTGAGTTTGCCCGGAATGTGGCAGGTATTGCAGATGCGAATTCCGGTGAATTTGATGAGCAGTGCCAGCATAAAGTGATTGATTTTATGCCGGGACAGAGCGAAGATATAGATAAAGGCGGTACC
>JAFWCK010000021.1 GCA_017536965.1 Lachnospiraceae bacterium
ATGGCCTGTATTCATGGCCTGCAGCATATCTAACGTCTCTGCGCCGCGTACTTCTCCAACCACGATCCTGGTCGGGCGCATTCGCAGAGAAGTTCTGATCAAATCCCGGATCGTTACTTCGTTTTCTCCTTCCACATTTGCCTGGCGGCATTCCAGGCTGACCAGGTTTTCAATACCGGTTATTTTCAGTTCTGCAGAATCTTCAATGGTGATTATGCGTTCATGTTTCGGAATGTAATTGGAAAGAACATTTAAAAACGTCGTTTTTCCGGAACCAGTTCCGCCGCTGATAAAAATGTTGTATCCGGCAACGACTAATTTCCTCAAAAATTCTGCTGCTTCTTCTGTAATCGTTTTCAGATCGATCAGCTCTTCCATTGTCATTGGATTTTTGGGAAATTTCCGGATCGTAACGACCGGCCCGTTCAGAGCAATGGGAGATAAAACAACATTGACACGGGACCCGTCAGACAGTCTGGTGTCGACAATAGGGGATACTTCATTCACTCGCTTATTTGCCTTAGCCACGATCTGTTGGATAATATCCTGCAGCCGTTCGCGGGAAGAAAATGCGCCGTCATAACGAAACAGTTTTCCCTGCTTCTCAATGAAAATATTGTCATATCCGTTGATCATGATTTCTGTAATTTCATCATCTTCCAAAATGTCCTGAAGGATATCCAGCCTGCGGATCGAATTGTACAATTCCCGGCTGATCCTCATTTTTTCTTTTAAAGACAGGCGTTTGTCCTGATATTCATCGATAACCATTTTTGTAATGATCTCGTAAACATCCTGATCGCTTAAATTTCGGGTCAGATCAATACTGTTGATCAATCTGCTTTTCAATTCATCAATCAATGCCATTTTTTAAGTCCTCCGTGCAAATGCGCGTCATTTTCTGAAGCAGGTCTGTACGTCCTTTTTCTACAAAAAACTGCTTCATTTTTTCTGTTTTTTGTTTTGCGTATGAATCCTCACTGGTTAGGATGTATATTTCATCACAGATCGAAAAGATTTCCTCCAGGTTCCGAAAAGCTTCATACATATCCAGGATCAGGATGTCATATTCTCCGCGGATCGCCAATTCATAAAGGAAATCCTGCCATTCCTCCACGCGGATCTCTTCCACATCTTCCATATCACAGGACGTGCAAAGCAGATCAAATCCGTTTCTTCTTTCCTTTGTCCTATTCAGGGTTTCTGTTATTTGTGCTTTGTTGGTCCTGTAAAAAAAGATCAGATCAGAAAGACCGTTGCCGCGATCCTCTATTTGGCCAAGAAGAGGAAAACGGTCCAGGTTGATGTAAAGAATGGCGCTGCCAGCAGAAAATCCGCTTGCGATCCGTAAAGATGTCGGTAAAGAAGACGGGCCGGGGGCGGGTGAATAGATGCCGATGATTTTAATGTCCCCTTTCCACTCTTCCCGATTATCTTCCAATCGCAGATCAAGAAACTCATTCAATTCTGACAGAATCGTTTCCATGGACTGATATTTAACGATGTGCTTCAGACGGCTTCTGGAATTCCTGCGTTTACCCAGGTAAATAAATTTCCCAACATTGCTGTGGTCGATATATTTTTCGCACTGTCCTTCCCTGCTATCTTTCTCGTCCACAAACTCCTCCTGCGAATAAAGAAGGATCTGCACTCTGTTCTTGGAAAGATATTCTTCCAGACTTTGATCATCTGTAAAGCCAATCGTTTCAAACAGGATCCCGCGCTTCTTTTTTACGTAACTTAAAAATCGGTCCACGTATTCCCGGCTGCTGTCAAATACAGCCACCACTGGTTTACCCAAAGAAATGCTCCTTTATGTTTTGTTTTTTTGAAATTACTTTCCGGAACCGGAAGAAGTAAAGGCACACCTGGATTGGTGTGCCTTGGATTTTATGCCTGCCTCGCGGCAATGTCAATAAATAAATTATTAAGATTTTTTTACGTCATTCATCAGCGGCTGCTTCTCCCATATTGTTTTGTCTGTTAATAATAAGTATAATAAATAAGCAGTTTGTTGTTATTAAAAAGGAGTTCAAAAATGAAAAAAACTAATTATATCGCTTTAATACTTATTGTTTGCTTTGCGTTCTGCTTTGCTCTCACGGCTTGCGGCAAGAAACCTTCAGGTACGGGTACGAAAACCTTGGAGTCTGTGGCTGCCAAAGACAGCAGCATACAGGAATCAATGAAAAAAGAGATGGAAGCAAACGAAGGTCTCACCATCGAAATCAAGGGCAACGATCTCATCTATACTTATGACATGACTGTTCTCAGCTCCGATTCGGAAGCCCTTAAGAGCGACGCTACGAAAACAGCTTTGGCTGATGCGATTGATGCGCAGAAAGCCGTTTTCGGAGACATCTGCAAATCCGTCGAAGATGAGACCGGAATTACTGGAATCCAAACCATCGTCAACTACACCGCCGGAGAAGAGCTTCTGGTATCCAGGACATTCACTTCTGCCGACGCAGAATAAGCGTGGTTTTAAGTCTATCTGCGGTAATAATTGATAAGACAGCCTTTTAAGACGATTGTTTTCTCGTCATCTGTCAGCGGATCCATTTTCAGTTCGATCGCTTTCCAGGAATCTGCCTGACCCGGACGGATGATATATGCACAGAATGTAGTCTCGCCATCAGCAATTCTCTTTGCTGCATCCGGAACCAGGATCCAGTCGCCTTTTTCAAACGGCAGTTCTTCTTCCGGCCAAAGGAATGGAACCATGCCCCAGTTGATCAGGTTGGAACGGTAACGTTTCGTGGCATACTCTTTTGCAATATTGGCCCAGCCACCCAGCACTTTCTGACAGGAAGCCGCCTGTTCTCTTGCACTGCCATCGCCTGGTTTTACCGCATAAATTGTACTGCCGATGCAGTAACTGTCGAAAATATTCGACAGATGATTATTGATCTCTTCCGTCACTTTTTCAACTTCCGGCAGTGCTTCCTCTATACTAGCGTTTTCCACACGCGCAATCTCTGCGGCACGCACTTTCTTAGCTTCACCCACGTAAGCCGGGTCTTTCCGGGAAAGTGTAAACTCTGCAAGACCTTCCGGATTAGACCTGTATGACGACGTTTCGCCTGATGGGATCAGCTCATCCGTCGTTGTGACCGGGTCATGTATGACGCTGACCAGCTTTAACAGAAGGTTATCTGCCAGCGCTTCCATCTTAGGCCAGTCTTTGATGTTCGGGCCCTGCTTGATCTCAACGGAAGGATCTGCAATTCCCTTGCTGTCAAAGACACGGTTCTCATAGATCTTGCTGTCAAAGAAATACTTTGGCTTGGTATATTCAATATCAAAATCAGTTGCAGCAGTCAGGAATCCTTTGTTTGCGGCTGTTGCAGCAATGGATCTGGCATCCATCAATGCCACTGATGCAATCTGTCCGCTCTGCAGTTTGCTGCCCTCACGGTTCGGGAAGTTTCGGGTTGAATGGCGGATGCTGAACGCATTGTTAGCCGGTGTATCGCCTGCGCCAAAGCACGGTCCGCAGAAAGCGGTCTTCAGTACGGCACCTGTCTCCAGGATCTTTGCAGCCGTTCCGTTTTTGACCAGTTCCATATAGATCGGCATGCTGGCCGGATAAACACTAAGTGTAAATTCCCCGTTTCCAATATTGGCACCATTCAAAATATCTGCTGCTGCCATAATATTTTCAAACCCGCCGCCGGCACATCCGGCGATCACGCCCTGCTCTACGTACAGTTTTCCATTCCGGATCTTATCCGTAAGGGAATACGGTACAGCATTGTCCAGACTGATGGCTGCTCCTTTTTCCACTTCGCGCAGGATGTCTTCCAGGTTTGCGTTCACCTCTTCGATCGTATAAACATTGCTTGGATGGAACGGCATTGCGATCATCGGACGGATCTGACTCAGATCGATCATCACCGCACCATCGTAATACGCACCTTCATCCGGTTTTAATTCTTTGTAGGCTTCTTTTCTGCCGTGGATCTCGTAAAAATCGGCGATCTCCTGATCGGTCTCCCAAATGGAGGAAAGGCAGGTAGTCTCGGTCGTCATGACATCGATCCCGATCCGGTAATCTGCAGAAAGCGCATGCACGCCCGGTCCTACGAACTCCAGAACTTTGTTCTTCACATAGCCATTTTTAAAGACTGCACCGATCAGAGCCAGCGCCACATCCTGCGGACCTACACCTTTTTCCGGCTTTCCGGTCAGATAGATGCATATTACTTCCGGCATATCGATGTCATACGTTTTATCCAGTAACTGTTTTACAAGCTCCGGGCCGCCTTCGCCCACAGCCATACAGCCTAATGCACCATAGCGGGTATGGGAATCGCTTCCCAGGATCATGCCGCCTGCCTCAGCCAGCATCTCTCTGGCGAATTGATGGATGACAGCCTGATGCGGCGGAACATAGATGCCGCCATATTTCTGTGCACAAGTCAGGCCAAAGACATGATCATCTTCATTGATCGTGCCGCCCACTGCACACAGAGAGTTATGACAGTTTGTCAGAACATACGGCATCGGGAACCGTTCCAGTCCGGATGCCCGTGCAGTCTGAATGATTCCCACATAGGTAATATCATGGGAGGTCAGTTTGTCGAACCGCACCTGTAGTTTGTCCATGGTCGGCGCTGTATTATGTGCCTTCAGGATCTGATAAGCGATCGTTTTCTGCTGGTTTGCTTTTTGTCCCTGGTCCGTTTCTGTGATTTTTCCGTTCTGATAAAGAACCGGACCCTCACTTAATGTAATCATCGCAGTATAATATCCCTCTTTTCATTTTTTCCTCGGTTTTCCCTGTATTTTTTCGGGGTTATGCCGACAATATGCTTAAATACTTTGGTAAAGTAACTCTGATCTTCAAACCCGCACAGGTTTGCGATCTCAATGATACTCATATTCTCTTCCATGAGCAGCGATTTGCTCCGGTCGATCCGGACAATATTGATATATTCAGAAATACTGTAGCCTGTTTCTTTTTTAAACAGGGAACTCAGATAGGTTTTGCTTAAATATGTGCTTGCCGCGATATCTTCCAGGCTCATGTGCCGGCGGAAGTTGGTCTTGATATATTCAATAACTTTATAGACGGCATCCGCATGTTTTACTTTATCAAATTCGAAGGTGAAAGAGATGAAGCGTTGGAGCATATTGGATACCCAGGCACTTAAGTCTTCCAAATTTGTAAACTCTTCAATATTCGCGGTAAAGTTTTCATTGATCAGGAAGATCTCATTGATATCCGCGCCGGCATCCACTGCTGCACGGGAGATCACGACGATCAGTTCCGTGATCCTAGGCTTGATAGCTTCAATATTATTGTTATTGGAAACATAGATATGAGCCAGGATCTGGTTCAGCAAGGTCTGAGAACCGGCTTTGTCACGGCTGCGGACAGCTGTACGGAGCTTTCTTTCTATCGCGATCGGATAGGTATAGTAATCTGAGGTCTCGCTCTTTTTCATCCGCTCCACATACATTGCGTTCAACAGGCTTTCCTGCCGGTAGAAATAGCGGCCTGCCCTGCCATGGGAAAGATCGGAAATACTTCCTGCGATACCAGCAAGGATCTCTGCCATTGCCTGGATATGGTGCGGAGAATATTCGGACACGCCTTCCAGCGCTTTTTTAAATTTTTTATCTGCTCCAGCTAACAGTTCTTCTTTATTATCCAAAATGATCGGTCCGATCACCAGCCCTCCTGCCAGATCTCCCTTTTCACTGGCAATGGATGCACAGACAACGACCATTTCCTGATAACAATGGAACGTATAGAGCCCGTCCCAGCGATATGCCTCCCGGCACCCGTAAGCGAACTGTTCATATCCTTTGCAGTTTTTGTGCGGACAGTTTGCACAGGCGTCAAACGGTTTTCCTTCTCCTGCCGGTGTATAGTTCTTTTCCGACAGATCCACCACTGCACATGGCACGTCTAAAAGTGAACCAAAGTGATTCGCGTATTTGATTGCCTGTTCTTTTAAACTCTTTTCCATTTTTTTACCAAAACTTTCCTGCTATGACTTTTTATAAATATTTTTTTTGGTAGTTTTATTGACGTCCAAATAAACACTGATGGGTGCTTTTGTTTGTTTCATCTAAAAATATTTACAACTTTAATGAAAATAATCATACTACTTGTAACAAAAAAGGGCAACTTTTTTATAGTTACCCTTTTCCAAAAAATTTTATAAAGATTTTTTTTGGTAATATCTTCCGTTACGCTTCGGTTGTTTCCTCTCCGGTTTCAGCCTCTGCTTCCACATCCGCAGCGTCTTCTGTTTCATCTTCGATCCAATCGGCCGGAATGCGTGCCAGTCCTGCCACTTTGATATCATCGCCCTGGCTGACATTCATCAGCTTCACTCCGGAGGTGTTCCGTCCGATCTTTGCGATGCCGTCCACCGGCATCCGGATCACAATACCTTCATTCGTGATCAGCATGATCTGGTCGTTTTCATTCACGGCTGTTGCTGCAGCCAGCTTTCCGGTCTTCTCGTTGACCTTATAGCAGAGTACGCCTTTGCCGCCGCGATGCTGTGCATTGAAGGCTTCAAACTTCGTTTGTTTACCCATGCCGTTTTCCGTTGCAAAGAGGATCGTTTCTCCCTGCACGTCCAGCGCCAGCGTAATGACTTCATCACCTTCTGTCAGGCGCATGCCCCTTACACCCATTGCACTTCTTCCGGTCGGCGTTACTTCTTCTTCGTTAAAGCGGATACTGTGACCGTTCTTAGAGATCATGATGATCTCCCGTTTTCCGTCGGTCATATCCACATCGATCAGCTCGTCATCTTCACGTAATCCGATGGCAATGATACCGGTCTGACGGATATTGTCGTATGCTGCCAGAGGTGTCTTCTTAATAATACCCTTCTTTGTTGCCATCAAGAGATTTTGCGCGCCTTCAAACTGCTCTACGACCATCGCCGTTGCGATTTTTTCATCCGGCTGCAGCTGGAGCAGGTTCACAATAGCCGTTCCGCGGGCTGTCCGGGATGCTTCCGGAATCTGGTATGCTTTCAGCAGATAGACACGGCCTTTGTTGGTGAAGAATAGCAACCGGTGATGTGTCGTGGTGATGAACATCCGCTCGGTCACGTCTTCATCAATGGTATGCATTCCCTTGATGCCCTTGCCGCCGCGGGCCTGTGCTTTGAAGTTATTGATATCCATCCGCTTCACGTAGCCAAGCCGTGTCATAGTGATGACAGTGCTCTCATCCGGGATCAGGTCTTCATCTTCCAGTTCTCCGTCGTCGATGCCAATAGCGGTTCTTCTTTCATCCCCGTATTTTTCTTTCATGACGAGAATTTCTTCTTTGATCACGCCAAGAAGAACCTTTTCGTCTGCCAGGATCGCTTTATAGAACCGGATCTTTTCCAGAAGTTCTTTCTGTTCGTCTTCCAGTTTTTCCCGTTCCAGACCTGTCAGGGCACGGATCCTCATATCAACGATTGCCTGTGCCTGCACATCGTCCAGACCGAACCTTGCGCACAATGCATCTTTGGCATCCTGTGTTGTGCGGCTGCCGCGGACGATCCGGATCACTTCATCGATATTATCCAATGCCTTTAACAGACCTTCGATAATATGTTCCCTCTCTTCCGCCTTGTTCAGGTCATATTTGGTCCTGCGGGTGATGACCTCCTCCTGGTGCTGCAGATAGCTGTCCAGCATTTCCAGAAGGTTGAAGATCTTCGGCTCATTATTCTTTAATGCCAGCATGATCACACCAAAGCTGTCCTGCAGCTGCGTGTGTTTGTAAAGCTGGTTCAGGACCACGTTCGGATTGACATCCTTACGCAGTTCGATCACGACACGGACACCTTCCTGGTCTGTCTCATCACGGATGTCTACGATGCCGTCAACTTTTTTATCTTTATGAAGTTCTGCGATCTTTTCAATCAGTTTTGCTTTATTGACAAGGTATGGAAGTTCGGTGACCACAATACGGTTTTTGCCGCCATCCATTGGTTCGATCTCTGAAACGGCACGGATCCGGATCTTGCCTCTGCCAGTCCGGTAAGCTTCTTCGATGCCTTTTCTTCCCAGGATCGTTGCTCCGGTCGGAAAATCCGGTCCTTTGACGATCTTCATGACATCTTCGATCGTGGTCTGATTACCTTCTGTCTTGTCATCTATGATCTTTACAACCGCGTCGATCAGTTCTCCCAGGTTGTGCGGCGGGATATTGGTTGCCATACCGACTGCAATACCCGTTGTTCCGTTAGCCAGAAGGTTTGGATACCGGGAAGGCAGAACGGTCGGTTCTTTTTCTGTTTCATCAAAGTTCGGAATAAAGTCTACGGTGTTTTTATTGATATCCGCCAGCATCTCCATTGCGATCTTTGAGAGTCTTGCTTCGGTATAACGCATGGCAGCAGCACCGTCGCCATCTTCTGAACCGAAGTTTCCATGTCCGTCAACCAACGGATATCTGGTCGACCAATCCTGTGCCATGTTGACCAATGCTCCATAAATGGAGGAGTCTCCGTGCGGATGGTACTTACCCATGGTATCGCCGACGATACGGGCGCATTTCCGGTGTGGTTTATCCGGACCATTATTCAGTTCGATCATCGAAAAGAGGACTCTCCGCTGGACCGGTTTTAATCCGTCCCTGACATCCGGCAATGCTCTGGAAGCAATAACGCTCATCGCATAGTCGATATAGGAGGTCTCCATTGTCTGTTTCAGATCGACTTCTTCTATTTTGTCAAAAATATGCTCGTCCATTTTTACTCCTGTTGTTTCGTGTCTGTCTTATTTTGAGATCAGACATCGATATTTGTCGCATACTTTGCGTTTAATTCGATAAATTCTCTTCTTGGTTCTACTTCATCGCCCATCAGCGTGGTAAAAGTCACATCCAGATCCTGCGGATTTTCATCATCAATCAGGACTTTGGACAAGATCCTGGTATTCGGATCCATTGTGGTCTCCCAAAGCTGGCTGGCATCCATTTCGCCCAGACCTTTGTACCGCTGTACCTTATTCTGGTTATCCCTTCCGATCTCTTCCATGATCTGGTTTAGTTCGGCATCGCTGTATGCATAGTACTGTTTTTTATTTCTGGTTACCTGATACAGCGGCGGTTTTGCCAGATAGACATATCCTCCCTTGATCAGCTCCGGCATGAACCGATAGAAGAAGGTCAGAAGCAAGGTGGCGATATGCGCTCCGTCGACATCGGCATCGGTCATGATAATGATCTTGTGGTAACGCAGCTTGGAAATATCAAAATCCTCATGGATTCCTGTTCCGAACGCAGTGATCATGGCTTTGATCTCTGCATTGCCCAGAATTTTATCCAGTCTTGCTTTTTCCACGTTCAGGATCTTGCCACGGAGCGGAAGGATTGCCTGTGTGTTTCTCTTTCTTGCTTTTTTCGCGCTGCCGCCTGCGGAATCTCCCTCAACAATAAAGATTTCACAGTTTTCCGGATTCTTATCCGTACAGTCTGCAAGTTTTCCAGGAAGTGCACCGCCTGCCAGCGGAGATTTCCGGGTTGCTTCTCGGGCTTTTCTTGCTGCATCTCTTGCCCTCTGTGCCAAAAGGGATTTTTCACAGATCGTACGGGCAACTTGCGGGTTCTGCTCCAGGAAATATGTCAGCTGTTCGCGGACAACTGCCTGAACAGCCGTCTTTGCTTCGGAGTTTCCAAGCTTCTGCTTGGTCTGTCCTTCAAACTGTGGATCCTCGACCTTAACGGAAACGATCGCGCTTAAGCCCTCGCGGATGTCTTCGCCGGAAAGATTTGGCTCTTTTTCCTTTAAAATCTTATTGGTTCGCGCATAGTTGTTAAACACACTGGTCAGGGCGGTCTTTAATCCTTCCAGATGGGTGCCGCCTTCCGGTGTGTTGATATTGTTAACAAAGGTATAAATGCCTTCGTTGTATCCATTGTTATGCTGCATCGCTACTTCGACTGCCACATTGTTCTTCATGCCTTCGAAATACATAATATCCTCATAAAGAGGCGTATTGCTCCGGTTAATGTAGGCAACGAATTCTTTAATACCACCTTCGTAGTGGAAGGTTTTTTCCTGCTCTTTTCCTTCGCGGGTATCGATCAGCGTAATTTTAAGTCCTTTTGTCAGGAACGCCATCTCACGGAGTCTTGTCTGCAGGGTTTTATAATCATAAACAGTAACTTCAAAAATCTCCCGGTCCGGAAGGAACGTGATCGTAGAACCTGTCTTTTCAACCGGGCAGTCTCCCAGAACCTCCAGTGCATGTTTTGCTTTTCCACGAGTATATTGCTGATGATGGATCTTGCCTTCCCGGTAGATGGTGACATCCAGCTTCTCTGAAAGCGCATTCACAACAGATGCGCCAACACCATGCAGACCGCCGGAAACTTTATAACCGCCGCCGCCAAATTTTCCGCCGGCATGCAGTTTTGTGAAGACCAGTTCCACGGCAGAAACGCCTTCTTTGGAGTTGATTCCTGTCGGAATTCCTCTTCCGTTATCTTCGACTGTGATAGAATCATCCGGATTGATCGTCACTTTGATCTCCGTGCAGTAGCCGGCCAGGGCTTCATCGACTGCGTTGTCTACGATCTCATAGACCAGATGATGGAGTCCTCTCTCCGAGATACTGCCGATATACATACCCGGACGCTTCCGGACGGCTTCCAGACCTTCCAGGACCTGGATATTATCCGCGCCGTATTCTGCCGTTACTTCTGTATTCTGTAAATCTTTTTCTTCTGCCATCGTTTTTCCTTCTTACTCTTTGATTGCTGCGTCTTTGATATAGAATTTTTTTGCTGATCCAATCTCGTTTTCCACAAACTCATCCACACCTGTACAGGTGATGATGGTCTGCGTTTCCCCGATGCTCTTCAGCAGCATCTGCTGCCTGTTTCGATCCAGTTCCGAAAGAACATCGTCCAGCAGGAGGATCGGTTTTTCTTTTTTGATCTTCTCGATCATTTTGATCTCGGCCATTTTCAGGGAAAGTACACATGTCCGCTGCTGGCCCTGGCTGCCAAATAGTTTTAAATTTTTCGTATCTTCGAAAAATGAAAAATCATCTCTGTGCGGACCGACGGATGTATTCTTGTAAATCCGGTCCCGGTCGCGGTTTTTCAAAAGTGCTTCATAAAACGCTTCTGCTGTAACATTTGGTTCATACACCAGTTTCAGTTTTTCTTTTCCTTCCGTGATCTGATAATGAATATCAAAAATGATATCGTTCATTTCTTCCAGAAAAGAGGTTCTCCGTTCGATGATGCGTGTTCCGTACTGTGCTAACTGCAGATCCCAAATATCCAGCGTCTCCAGCAGTTCCTGCGTTCTGGATCTGTCTTCATCCATTTTTTTCAGCAGCTCATGCCGCTGATTCAGGATTTTGGAATAATTGATCAGATCATTTACGTAGATCGGGTCGATCTGACAGAGTTCCTGATTCACAAAGGTCCGCCGAACCAAAGGCCCCCTTTTGATCAGATCCAGATCTTCCGGAGAGAAAATGACAACGTTAACGTTTCCGTAAAGTTCACTTAACTTTTTAATCGGGATCCGGTTGACCGCAATTCCCTTGCTGCCATTCTTTTTCAGATGGATATCGATCCGCAGGGGGAAGGTATCTTTAAAAAATTCCCCTTTGATATGCGCCTGTGTTTCCTTCAGCCGGATGATCTCATTTTCTTTGCTGTGCCTGTGACTCTTTCCGAGCCCGCACATATAAATGCCTTCCAGGATATTGGTCTTTCCCTGCGCATTTTCTCCGTAAATAATGTTGATCCCCGGCGCAAATTCGATGAAAAGATTCTCATAATTTCTGAAATTGTTAAATTCAAGACTTTTTATTTGCATATGAGAATTTTCGCTCCGTGAAATTCCACCTGATCTCCATCATGGAGTTTTTTTCCGCGCTGTGTTTCCACCTGACCATTGACCAGAACTTCTCCGTCTGCAATCACTATTTTGGCTTCCACACCGCTGTCAACCAGACCGGCCGCTTTCAGCGCCTGTCCAAGCTTGATATATTCATCTCTTAAAACGATTTTTTCCATTATCTGTTGATATTGACTGGCAGGATAATGTAAATATATCCACCATCTTTATCTCTGATGAAGCAAGGAGCATTGGAATTGACAAAGAAAATATCAACTTCTTCATCATCAATGACTTTCAATGCTTCCAGGAAGAACCGCGGATTAAATCCAATCACCAGGTCTTTTCCATCTTTATGAATGTAAAGGTGGCTGTTCATGGATCCTAAAGAGGAAGAAATCTCAATATTGATCTCACCATCCCGGATATCAAAGATGATCGGCTTTTTCTCGCCCTCCCGAGTCAGCGTAAATGCACGATCGATTGTATTTAAGAAATCATTCCGATTGATCTTTACTGCGGTTTCATAGTCAGAAGAGATCATCTGATCTACGTTGAAATATTCTCCCTCGATCAGACGGGAAATCACTTTCGTGCTGCCAAAACTGAATTTAATGAATTTCTTATCAAAGGTGATATCCACCGGATCATCTTTTTCTCCGCCTAAGATACGGCTGATCTCATTTAATGTCTTTCCCGGAACAATGACTTTGCAAGGTTCATACGTATTTGCCAGCTGTTCTTTGCGGATGGAAATACGATGGCTGTCCAAAGACACGATTTTGATCTGGTCACCGGATACTTCAAATAATTCACCGCGCATAATGGCGTTTGCATCCGTAGCCGCAATAGAAAAAATTGTCTGCCGGATCAGTTCCTTTAATAAGAACTGAGACATCGTTATTTTATTTTCTGTATTTTCCCGCGGGAGCTCCGGAAATTCGTTTGGATTGTTTCCATTCAGGACAAATTCGGAATCTTCACAAGTGATCCGCACTTTAAAGTTTACACTGGTCTCGATCACGACCTGGTTGTCAGGAAGTTTTCTGACAATATCACTTAAGATACGTGCATTGATTGTAATTTTGCCCGGAGTTTCGATTTTGCCATTGATAACAGTCTCGATTCCCATATCATTATCGTTTGCAATAATACGGATATCGCTGGTAGCATCGATCAGAAACGATTCCAAAATAGGAAGTGTCGTTTTCCCCGGAACGGCACGAAGTGCGATGTTAATTCCATAGAGCAGATCATTTTTTGAACAGGATATTTTCATTTGTGTATATCTCCCTTCGAGAAAAAATGTGTTTAATAAATATATATATAATAACCAGTAGTAACCGTAGTTTCTGTTAATTTGTGAAAAGGACAGATAAACCCTTGCAGCTATAACAAAAACGGATGTGAATACTTCTGTTTATCAAAATCGGAAGATTTGTGAAAAAGCGGAGTTTCCTTTTTCTGGAAAAAAGTGTTCCCATCGCATCCACATATTAGGCACGGAAAAAAGCCTGATCTGTGGAAAGGATGTTAATTAAGCAGGAATGATCTTTTTCTTTAAGATTTCCAGATCTTTTTTCACTTTTTCATTCTTTTCTATTTCTTTTTGTATCTTTTCATAACCATGGATCACCGTTGTATGATCCCGGTTGCCTATTTTCTTTCCAATGACAGAAAGAGCCACATCGGTCAGCGTTCTGCAGAGATACATGATCAGCTGCCTTGGATAGACAATATCCTGACTCTTCTTCTTGGAAGTTATATCACTGACGGAAATATTAAAATGTTCCGCAACGATTTTAATGATCATATCCGGCGTGACTTCTTTCTGTGCTTCGTTGAAAAGATCAGAAAGAACATCTTCTGCAAATTTCAGGGTGATATCAGTGGAAGTCAGCTTGGAGTATGCAATGATCTTAGTTAAGGCACCTTCCAGCTCCCGGATATTCGAGTTAACATTTGTTGCAATATAGTTGATCACAGCATCATCAATTCCGGAAACCTGTTCTAATTCAATCTTTTTCTTTAAAATTGCAACACGGGTTTCATAATTTGGAGACTGGATATCCACCGGAAGACCCCATAAGAAACGGGAACAAAGCCTCTCTTCCAGATTATCAATCTCTTTTGGCGGTTTATCCGAAGAAATAATGATCTGTTTTTTGCTTTCGTATAAAGCATTGAACGTGTGGAAAAACTCCTGCTGTGTACTTTCCTTTCCGCTGATAAACTGGATATCGTCGATCAGAAGAACATCCACGTTGCGGTATTTTTCACGGAATAATGTATTTGCCAGAGGATTATCGTTCCGTCCACGGATCGCATCGATAATTTCATTGGTAAAGGTCTCACTGGTCACGTATAATACCCGCATAGAAGGATTGTGTTCCAAAATAAAATGAGCAATGGCCTGCATCAGATGAGTCTTTCCAAGACCCACACCGCCGTAAATATAAAGCGGATTGTAGATTTCTGCAGGAGACTCTGCAACAGCAAGAGCAGCAGCATGTGCCAGGTTATTGCTTTCCCCGACTACGAAATTGGAAAACGTATATTTCGGGTTCAGACCAGCCTTTTCAAAGACATCCATCTGCTCGGAATGAGCTTCTTTGGAAATGGCTTCCGTTGTTTCCTTCAGCTGATTTGGAAGGATAAATTCAATTTCATAAGGAGAACCAAGGACTTCTTCCACAGATACTTTTAATGGAAGATAATACTTTTTCTTGATGATCTGAAGTCCGACAGACTCTTCCGGAACGACAACAATGATGGTGTCATTCTCGACCGCTTCTACCGTAAGCGGCAGCAGCCAGGTATTAAAAGAGACATCCGAAATGTCATATTCCTGCTTTAAATGATTGAGGATTTCGGGCCAGCGTTCCCGGATCTGCTCTAACATAAAAGTTCTCCTTTACAAGAATAAAAGCGGTAGAAATTTGCCGCCTGATTGATCTGTATATATAATAATATAAATAAGGAAAGTTTTCAACAAAACAGGCAAAAAAGAAATACCCAAAATTTTGTGGATAACGTGTGGATAAAAAGATTTCAGAGGGGTCTGAAAAAAAGTTAATGACATTTTATCAACAATATGTGGAAAACTTTTCATCGTTAAAAATCCCATAAAATAAGGCATTTTTGAGAATTGAAAACAGGGAATAAAGATTTTTGGAAAGAAAAAGTGTTTTTTATTTCGTACAAAATGGTGCTTGTGGATGTTTTGAACATTTTGTGGATAAAGAAAAGAAAAAAAACTTGACGAACAGAAAACCCACGAGTACAATAAAAAAGCTATTTTTCTAGAATAACAAGGAGGTGGTAGCCTTATGAGCAAAATGACCTTTCAGCCGAAAAAAAGATCAAGAGCGAAGGTTCATGGTTTTAGAGCAAGAATGAGCACTCCAGGCGGCAGAAAAGTGTTATCTGCAAGGAGAGCAAAAGGAAGAAAAGTTTTATCAGCTTAAGGCCACCCATGAAGAAGGTGGTCTTTCTTCTTCTATTCTGCCCCCGACCGAAGGTCGAGGGAGCCTAGCGGCTTTGAGCGAACAGAAGAACTCGCATGAGTTCTATCCTTTCTTGCTTGGAAGGAAATTAAACGTGAGAAATATCGACTCGCTTAAGAATACTTCGGCATTCAAAGAAGTCTACGAATTTAACCAATCCGTAGCAAACAAACTGCTGGTCTTATATTCCGCACCCGCACAGGGAAAAAAGCTGGGGATATCGGTCAGCAAAAAAATAGGTAATAGTGTAGTCAGGCACAGAGCGGCAAGACTGATCCGGGTAAGTTATCTCCATTTAAAAGAGCAGCTTCCGGAAGATACGGCACTGATCGTTATCGGCAGGGCCGGCATCGTCGGGAAAAAGCAGGAGGAAGTGGAAGATGCCTTGCTCCATTTGTGCAAGAAACAGAACTTGGTAAAAGAATCATGATGAAGAAAATATTGATTTACCCTATTAAGTTCTATCAAAAGTATCTTTCCGGGCTAAAACGCTATACACATTGTAAATATTACCCTACCTGTTCTCAGTATGCGATCGAAGCAATTGAGAAGTATGGTCCGCTTAAAGGACTGGGATTAGCAATCTGGCGTATCTTAAGATGCAATCCATTCTCCAAGGGTGGTTATGACCCGGTACCATAAGGAGGATCTATAAGTGTTTAATTTTTTATTGGCCTGCGGACAATCCGCAGCAGCATCCACGGGGGGATGTTATGACTGGCCGGTAATTAAACAGATCGTCATTTTTTTCGGTTGGATAATTGAATACATTTATAAGTTCTTTGACATGATCGGTATTGCAAATATCGGTCTGGTTATAATTGCATTCACCCTTCTCGTAAAACTCTGTTTATTACCGCTTACGATCAAACAGCAGAAGTTCTCTAAGCTGACCAACATCATGCAGCCGGAACTGAATGCGATCCGCGTAAAGTATACCGGCAGAAAAGATACGGAATCCATGCAGGCAATGCAGGATGAGCAGAAAGCCGTTTACGCAAAGTATGGTGTTTCTCAGATGGGCGGCTGCCTGCAGACAGGTATTCAGATGCCGGTCCTGATCGCTTTGTACGGCGCTCTTCGTCAGGTGCCTCTTCTGATCGACAAACTGTCAGTGCCATTAAGCAAGATCGTTACCCTGTTAAATTCCAGCGGCGCAGATTTTGCAGCTGCAAAACTTAACGGCATCATCGGAAATTCGGCTGTAGCAGACACCGTTCAGATGTCAACGCTCTATGCACTCCCGATGAAAGGATGGACAGCACTCACCGAAGCTGTTACAGCTGTGAATCCGCAGATGGCAGCAGAAATCACAGATCTGCATGGACAGATGGTTGCGGCAAACTCTTTCATGGGATTTGACCTGAGCCAGACTCCATGGAACTTAATGACAGCAGGCGGCATTGGAATTATTTCTATTATTCTTCCTCTGCTTGCAGGCGCATCACAGTGGCTGTCCTTTAAACTGACACAGGCAAAAGGAGAAACGTATGCTTCTTCTGCTGCCAACAGCGGAAACCCGATGGCTGCAGCAAACTCCATGGGCTATGTGATGCCGCTGTTCTCCGTTTTCATCTGCTTTACGCTGAATGCGGGCCTTGGTGTTTACTGGGCATTCAGCTCTCTCCTCCAGGTTATCCTGCAGATCCTGATCAACCGGCATTACCGGAAGATCGATATGGATGCTTTTGTTGCGGAAAATCTGCGGAAGGCAGAAGAAAAACAAAAGAAGAAACGGGAAAAGAAAGGTGTCAAAGGCTCTGTCATTTCTGCAGCAGCTAACACCAACACAAAGAATATTGAAAGCGCAGCTCCTGCAAACAATCCAAGTTCTATTGCGCAGAAAGCCAATATGACGGTAGGAACCGATACTGCCAAAAAAGCAGCACCGGCTCCGGATTCCCTGGCAGCAAAGGCTGCTTTGGTTGCGCAGTATAATCTGGAACATGGAGATGATCCATCCGATGATGTCGTGACCACGGCAACCGGCAAGAAGCGCAGAAAGTATAAGAAGTAGGCAGGAGGAAGACAATGGAATATACAGAATACAGAGGCAAAACCGTCAGTGAAGCACTCACGGAAGCCCTGATCGCACTGGAAACAACCAGTGATAAAGTTGAATATGAAGTAGTAGAAGAAGGCAGCAGCGGATTGTTCGGTATGTTCTCCAAGGAAGCCGTTATCAAAGTACGGAAAAAAGAAAACACCAGCGATAAACTGTATACCTTTTTAAAAGAAGTTCTGGGGAAGATGGAAATTACCGCAGAACCGGTGATCGAACTCGATGAAGAAGAAAAAGTTTACAACATTAATCTGGAGGGCGATGACACCGGCGATCTGATCGGAAAACGCGGACAGACCCTGGATGCACTGCAGTATCTGACCAGCATTCTTGCGAACAAAGAGTCTAAAGATTATTACCGCGTGAAGCTGGATACCAAGAACTACCGCGAAAGAAGAAAGAAGACTTTGGAAAATCTGGCAAAGAACATTGCCGCCAAAGTTAAGAAAACAAAACGGAAAATCGTGCTGGAACCAATGAATCCTTATGAAAGAGGGATCATTCATTCTTATCTGCAGTCCGATAAATATGTGACGACGAAGAGTGAAGGTGAGGAGCCGAACCGAAAAGTAGTTGTTTATTACAAACGATAAGCCATGTAGCGCCCCTTCCTGAAGGAGGGGCGTTTGTTTTTCAAAGAGGAAATGATACATCAGACAGAAACCATAGCAGCAATTGCGACTGCAATGAATAATTCCGGCATCGGGATCATCCGGATCAGCGGCGAAGATGCATTTTCCGTCATTCGGAAGATCTTTCGTCCTGCAAAGGAAAAAGATATGGATACCGTTGCTTCTCATACGGTTCACTACGGAACCATTATGGATGGAGAGCGGATCGTGGACGAAGTGCTGGTGCTGATCATGCGCGCGCCGCATACCTATACCCGGGAAGATACCGTGGAGATCGACTGCCATGGCGGAATGTATGTCTTAAATAAAACACTGGAACTGGTCCTGAAAAACGGAGCCAGAGCGGCAGAACCGGGCGAATTCACTAAGCGAGCCTTTTTAAACGGACGAATTGACTTAAGTCAGGCGGAGGCCGTGATCGATGTGATCAATGCGGAGAACGATTTTGCTTTAAAAAGCGCCATGACACAGCTTAAGGGCAGTGTTTCGGAAAAAGTCCGGAAAGAACGTGCGCTTCTGCTCTCCCAGATTGCATATATTGAAGCGGCGCTGGATGATCCGGAGCATATAGAGATGGAAGGCTATGGCTCTACTCTACTCCCGATCCTTTCTGAATGCCGTGAGGATATCAGGCAACTTTTGGAAAACGCCGATGACGGCCGGATCATGAAGGAAGGCATCCGCACAGTTATCCTGGGAAAGCCGAACGTTGGGAAATCTTCTCTTCTGAACGCACTTCTTGGACAGGAGAGAGCAATCGTAACCGATATAGCCGGGACAACAAGAGATGCCCTGGAAGAAAGTCTGCGCATTCATGATGTGACATTAAACGTGATCGATACAGCCGGCATTCGGAATACGGAAGATGTGATCGAAAAGATTGGTGTGGATAAAGCAAAAGAATATGCAAAAGAAGCAGATCTGATCGTTTTTGTGGTTGATACGTCGCGTCCTTTAGATGAGGATGATTATGAGATCCTTCAGATCATCCGGGATAAAAAGGTCATTGCACTGTTCAACAAGCAGGATCTTGCAGTCGCAGCGGATCTGAAAACGTTAAAAGAGGAACTGGGACAGATCCCGGTGATCGAAACATCGATCGTGGAAAATACCGGGCTGGATCAGTTTGTGTCGACCGTTCGCGAAATGTTCTACAAGAAAGAGATCAATTTCAACGACCAGGTCTATATTACAAATGCCCGGCAGAAAAGCGCACTGGCAGCAGCAGAAGATGCACTGACCAAAGCGATGGATAGTATCAATATGGGTATGTCGGAAGATTTCTTTACCATTGATATG
Organism: Lachnospiraceae bacterium; assembly: GCA_017536965.1. Lineage (GTDB taxonomy): Bacteria > Bacillota > Clostridia > Lachnospirales > Lachnospiraceae > RGIG5612. Next base: position 19,331 of record JAFWCK010000021.1, read on the forward strand.
ATGGAAGCCTATACCCAGCTGGGACTTTTAATTGGTGAAACGGTGGAAGATGATCTGGCAGATGAAATCTTCTCCCGCTTCTGCATGGGAAAATAAGAAAAATTACTTATACGAATTCCGTATAAGAAAAACAATACAGAGGAATACTCTATGACGCATGTAATTGAGGAATATGATGTAGTCGTTGTCGGCGCAGGCCATGCCGGCTGTGAGGCTGCGCTGGCAGCAGCACGGCTTGGAAAGAAAACGATTGTTTTTACAGTCAGCGTGGACAGTATCGCGCTGATGCCGTGCAACCCGAATATTGGCGGGACCAGCAAGGGACATCTGGTAAAAGAGCTGGATGCCTTGGGCGGCGAGATGGGCAAAAATATAGATAAGACCTTTATCCAGTCCCGTATGCTGAATTTGTCCAAGGGACCTGCAGTCCACTCTCTTCGTGCACAGGCAGATAAACAGGATTATTCCCGTGAAATGCGGAAAACACTGGAAAATACAGATAATCTGACTATTCGGCAGGCCGAAGTGGCTGAGCTGATCGTTGAAGAGGGTAAGATCCGCGGTGTCAAAACATATTCTGGCGGAGAGTACCGCGCAAAGGCAGTGGTCCTGGCAACAGGGACTTATCTGAAAGCGCGCTGCATATATGGAGACGTCAGTAATTATACCGGGCCAAATGGCCTGCAGGCCGCAAACCATTTGAGTGCTTCTCTGGAGCAGAATGGGATTGCCATCCGCCGGTTTAAGACGGGAACACCGGCCAGAGTAGATAAACGCAGCCTGGATTTTTCCAAAATGCAGGAACAAAAGGGAGATGTCCCAATTGTGCCATTCTCTTTTTCTACAGATCCCGCAACGATCCAGAAAGAACAGGTCTCCTGCTGGCTGACCTATACTAATGAGGAGACGCACCGGATCATCCGGGAAAACATTGACCGCTCTCCTCTCTTTTCCGGCGCCATTGAAGGAACCGGACCTAGGTACTGCCCTTCTATTGAAGATAAAGTGGTGAAATTTCCCGACAAACCGCGGCATCAGATTTTTGTGGAGCCAGAAGGCAATTACACCAACGAGATGTATCTTTCCGGCATGAGTTCTTCTCTTCCGGAAGATGTTCAGTTTGCTATGTATAAGACCCTGCCTGGCCTGGAGAATGTCCGTATCGTCCGGAATGCATATGCGATTGAATATGATTGCATTTACGCGACAGACATTAAAGCAAGCCTGGAATTTAAGGCAATTAAAGGACTTTTCAGCGCAGGACAGTTAAATGGCAGCTCCGGCTATGAAGAAGCCGCCGCACAAGGCCTGATGGCTGGTGTGAATGCGGCCCGTCAGATTGATGGTAAGGAACCGGTGATCTTAGACCGTTCGCAGGCTTATATTGGTGTGCTGATCGATGATCTGGTAACAAAAGAAAACCTGGAACCATATCGAATGATGACAAGCCGTGCGGAATACCGCCTTTTGCTCAGACAGGACAATGCGGATCTGCGTCTGACCGAGATCGGCTATGAGATCGGTCTGGTCAGTGAAGAACGGATGCAGAAAGTCAGAGAGAAAAAAGCACTGATTGAAGCGGAAGTCGCCCGGGTAAAAGAGATCCCGATCGGGGCCAATGCCAAAACACAGGAGGTCCTGGAACGGAACGGAAGTTCCCCGTTAAATAACGGAACAACGCTTGGGGAGCTGATCCGGCGTCCGGAGCTGGATTACGAAAAACTACTAGATTTAGATGTGGAACATAAAGAATTGCCACAAGATGTAATAGAACAGATCAATATTGAGATCAAATATGAAGGCTATATTGCCCGCCAGCAGAAACAGGTGGATGAATTCAGACGTGTCGAAAACAGAAAGCTGGATGAAAACATCGATTATAAGAGCATCAGCGGACTTCGTCTGGAGGCCGGACAGAAGCTGGATAAATTTAAACCGCATTCAATCGGACAGGCATCCCGCATCTCGGGCGTGACACCGGCAGATATTTCGGTGCTGTTGGTATACCTCTCCAAAGAAGGAAAGTGATGTTTCACGTGAAACATTTTGAAAAACTGGCAGAATTTGCCAGACAAACCCAAATCAAATATGGGGAACGGGAGCAGAAACAATTTGAAGACCTCTGCTCTCTTCTTGTTGAAGAAAATAAAGTCATGAATCTGACTGCGATTGAAGATCCGGAAGAAATCGAGATCAAGCACTTTATTGACTCTCTGGAAGCGGTTCCTCTCCTCTGCTCCCTTTGGGCAGAAAAAATCTTTGAGATCCGTACCGAGCTTCTGCCACAGGACGCATCCTTCCGCCTGATCGATGTCGGGACTGGTGCGGGATTCCCGGGGCTCCCTTTAAAAATAGCGTTTCCGTCGGCAGAATTTGTTCTGATGGATTCTCTGAACAAACGTATCAATTTTATCAATAAAATCATTGAAAGCCTTGAATTAACAGGCATTTCTGCTATAGCCGCCCGCGCAGAAGATATGGCAAAAGTCGGCAGTGTTTCACGTGAAACATTTGACTTTTGCGTTTCCAGAGCGGTTGCTTCTCTGCCTGTTCTTTTGGAATATTGCCTGCCGTTCGTGCAGATCAATGGATTCTGCATTTTATATAAATCCGGGGATTATGAGGAAGAATTAAACGAAGCACAGGCAGCGCTGCAGGAACTGGGCGGCAAACTGGTTGATGTGCAGGATTTCTTTCTGCCGGAAACAGATATCCGCCGCAGTCTTCTTGTGATCCGCAAAACAAAAGCGACGCCGGATAAATATCCGCGCCGCCCGGGAAAACCATCTAAATCACCAATCCGGTGATTAATTTTACATCAAAGAAGTTCCAATATCACCATATGTAAATGTTTTCGGTTCTTTGGCCGGATCACCAAATACAATGATCTCCGGTTTTAAAAGCTCCGGCCGTTTTCCGATGTCACTTGTCAGATGTCCTGTCAGGCGGCTTGCAAATACATGCCGGCCTTCTTTATCAAACGGCGCCGCACCGGTCAGGCTGTAGATGTTGTAAAGAAATGTACCAAAGATTGGGAAATCCAATACAGATTTCAGCTTTAAAGCAAAAGGTTTTGCTGCTTTTAAGTTTTCGGAACGGCATGGGTCGATCAAAACGATCTTTCCAAGCCTGGATTCATCAAAATGATATGCCTGCAAAGCAGTTAATGCAGAGCCATCACACGCGACAACATCTGTGATCTCGCCAATTACGTTCTTAATAAAATCCTGAATCAACTGAACATAAAGGAAATTTGTATAGGTGATCCATGGTTTATCTGAAAAACCAAATCCCAAAAGGTCTACGGAATACACCGTATGTTTGTCTGCCAGGTATTTGGACAAGGATTCCAGATCCTTTGATGAGTGAGAAGGCTCAAATCCGTGCAAAAGAAGCACAGGAGCGCCGTATCCGCGTTTCCTGTAAAAGACACGGCCAAATTTCCAGTCATAAAACTTGCCATTTTCCGGCAGAGGCCCGCGTTTGCGGTCTCCAATATAGGAAAAGATCAAGTTTACGCCTGCAATGACCGCAAAGATCTTCAGCGCTATAGAAATGATCCAATAAAAAACTTTTCCGATTTTTTTCATAAAATAAATCTCCCTGGTCAATATAGAAATTATAGTATAGACGGCCTGTTTAATCAATAGAGAATCACGAGAGAGGAGAGAACAGACTTGAAGAAAACGATTTATATACATGAATTTTGCTCATGTTAAAAAAAGAGAAATTGAAAATGTTTCACGTGAAACAAAAAATAGCCGCAAAAGGGTTGATATTGCAAAAATCATTGTGTATAATCGCGTCTATTGTAGGGTAATAGGAGTATTTTATGGCAAGAACGATTGCCGTCGCCAATCAAAAGGGAGGCGTCGGAAAGACAACAACGACAATTAATTTATCCGCAGCACTGGCAGAGCAGGGGAAAAAGGTCCTTTTAGTGGATCTGGATCCGCAGGGAAACGCTACCAGTGGAGTTGGCGTGGACAAAAGAGACCTGGAAAACACGGTCTATGAGCTGTTTGTCGGAAGGACCACGCTGGATGAATGCCTGTTAGAGACGGATTTCCTTAATTTATCCGTCCTTCCTGCCAATATTAATCTCTCCGGTGCGGAGATCGACCTGATCGATATGGAAAACCGGGAGTATCATCTGAAAGATATTCTGCAGCAGATCAAGGATGACTACGATTTTATTTTAATTGATTGTCCGCCGTCACTGAACATGCTGACTGTGAATGCAATGACCGCAGCGGACACGGTATTAGTCCCGATCCAATGCGAGTATTATGCATTAGAGGGATTGTCTCAGCTGATCCATACCATCAATTTGGTAAAGAAGAGACTGAATCCGCATCTGCAGCTGGAGGGAGTCGTCTTTACGATGTATGATGCACGGACCAAATTGTCTATGCAGGTCGTAGAGAACGTCAAGCAGACGTTGAAAGAGAACATCTATAACACGATCATCCCGCGAAGCATCAAGCTGGCGGAAGCGCCAAGTTACGGGATGCCGATCACAGCATACGCCCCAACCTCACCGGGAGCAGATGCGTACAGGTTGTTGGCAATGGAAGTAATCGACCACAAGGTATAGTATTTCAGGTACTATTATAATAGGAAGAAACTCATAAACTTTTTCAGAAAAGGAAGCGGATATGGCAGTAAAAAAGAAAGCCGCAAGAGGCGGACTCGGGAAGGGATTAGATCTTTTGATTCCGGTAGAGCCGGCAGAAAAAGAGGAAAAAGATGTTGTTGTTCTGAAGACGTCTATGCTTGAGCCAAACAAAGAGCAGCCAAGAAAATCGTTCGACAGTGAGAAAATCGATGAACTGGCTCAATCGATCAAGCAGTACGGCATCATCCAGCCGATCATTGTCTGCAAGAAAGATGATTATTATCAGATCATTGCTGGCGAGCGCAGATGGAGAGCGGCAAAAAAAGCAGGCGTAAAAGAAGTTCCGGTCGTGGTCAAAGAGTATTCCGACCGGGAGATCGCAGAAATATCGCTGATAGAGAATATTCAGAGAGAAGATCTGAACCCGATCGAAGAAGCGCTCAGCTACAAGCAGCTGATCGACGATTATCACCTGACACAGGAAGAGCTGGCACAGCGTGTTTCCAAGAGCAGGACCGTGATCACCAATGCAATGCGGCTTTTGAAGCTTCATAAAGATGTGCAGAAAATGCTTGTAGACGGAAGACTTTCCGCTGGCCATGCCAGAGCCATCCTGGCGCTGGAAGATCCAAAGCAGCAGCTGAAGATTGCTAACGAAGTAGTGGAAAAGAACTTGAGCGTTCGTCAGACAGAAGATCTGGTGAAAGAACTCAACGAAGCAAAACCATCTGCGAAGAAAAAAGCTAAAAATGATGATGACATGGGATTTATTTACCGGGACCTGGAGAAAAAAATGACAGCAGCCCTGGGAACCAAGGTCAAGATCAAACGGAAAGACAAAGGTAAAGGAAAGATCGAGATCAGTTACTTTACAGAGGACGAACTCGACAGATTATATGGAATTATCAATAAGGGAGCGAAATAATGCTGGACATTAAATTTGTTCGTGAGAACGCAGAAGCTGTAAAAGAAAATATCAAAAAGAAGTATCAGGATGAGAAGCTCCCGCTGGTTGATGCTGTGATCGCTCTGGACAGAGAAAACAGAGACATCAAAGCGGAAGTGGAAGCACTCAGAGCAAATAAAAACAAGATTTCCAAGGAAATCGGAAAGCTCATGGGGCAGGGCCTTAAAGATGAAGCAGAAAAAGTAAAAGCAGAAGTCGCCAGGGACAATGCCCGGATCGATGAACTGTCTGCCCGTGAAAGGGAAGTAGAAGCGGAACTCAAAGAAAAGATGATGATCATCCCTCAGATGATCGACCCATCTGTTCCGATCGGTAAAGATGATAGTGAAAATGTTGAAATAGAGCGGTTTGGCGATCCTTTCGTTCCGGATTATGAGATCCCATATCATACAGATATCATGGAAAGCTTTAACGGCATCGATCTGGATTCTGCTCACAGAGTATCGGGCAACGGATTCTATTATCTGATGGGCGATATTGCAAGACTGCACAGTGCCGTTATCGCATATGCAAGAGATTTCATGATCGACCGCGGATTTACATACTGCGTTCCGCCGTTCATGATCCGCAGCAATGTTGTGACCGGCGTTATGAGCTTTGCAGAGATGGATGCGATGATGTATAAGATTGAGGGTGAAGACCTTTATCTTATCGGCACCAGCGAACATTCCATGATCGGTAAGTTTATTGACCAGATCATCGACGAAGACCAGCTGCCGATCACAATGACAAGCTATTCCCCGTGCTTCAGAAAAGAAAAAGGCGCTCACGGACTGGAGGAGAGGGGAGTATACCGTATCCACCAGTTTGAAAAACAGGAAATGATCGTTGTCTGCAAACCGGAAGAGAGCAAGATCTGGTATGACAAACTGTGGCAGAACACGGTAGATCTGTTCCGTTCCATGGAGATCCCTGTCCGTACGCTGGAATGCTGCTCGGGAGATCTGGCAGATCTGAAGGTGAAATCCTGTGATGTTGAAGCATGGTCGCCGCGCCAGAAAAAATATTTCGAGGTAGGCAGTTGTTCTAACCTTGGTGATGCACAGGCAAGAAGACTCATGATCAGAGTAAAGGGTAAAGAGGGCAGATATCTGGCACATACCCTTAACAATACCGTGGTTGCACCGCCAAGAATGCTGATCGCTTTCCTGGAGAATCACCTGCAGGCCGATGGCAGTGTAACGATTCCTGAGGTGCTCCGGCCATACATGGGCGGAAAAGAAGTTCTTGTGCCAAACAAATAAACACTTTAGTTCTTCACCGCATTACTGCGACAAAGATAAGCCTCCTTAGTTAAATGGATATAACAAGCCCCTCCTAAGGGCTAGTTACAGGTTCGATTCCTGTAGGGGGTGTTTGAGAGATTAGAAGAAGCATCTCCAAAATCTCTCGGGACAATAAAAGCCCGTAAGGGCCGTAACAAATTAAGCCCACGGGCGAAAATGAAAGAAAGGGAAAATCATGAAAAGAACAAAGTTATTTACAGCGATTTTCGCAATCGTCATGGTAGTCGCAATGCTTGCAATGACTGCATGTGGCGGAAACAAGGGTGGTGACACACCGGCTCCTGCAGGCAGCGGCAGCGGTGAAGCTCCGGCAGCAGGCGGCAAGATCATCATCGGCGCAACCGGTCCTCTGACTGGCGATGCTTCCTCTTACGGTATCTCCGTAAACCAGGGCGCACAGATGGCAGTTGACGAGATCAACGCAGCAGGCGGCCTGAATGGCATTATGCTTGAACTGCAGATGAAAGACGACAAAGCAGCAGCAACCGATGCAGCTTCCGCATATGACCAGTTATTTGATGCTGGCATGCAGCTGTCCATGGGTTCTGTCACCAGTGGTGCCTGCGATGCATTTGCACAGAGAGCAACCGCAGACGGACTCTTCGTTCTGACTCCTTCTGCTTCTCAGCAGTCCATCATTGAGCAGGGCGACACAATTTTCCGTCTTTGCTTCTCCGATCCGGAGCAGGGCGCTCTGGCAGCAAGAGATCTTTCTGAGAAATATGCAAAGATCGGTGTTATCTATGATACATCCGATACATATTCCACAGGTCTGTACGAAGGTTTCGTAGCACAGATGGAAGAGCTTGGCAAACAGGACGCTTACGTAACAAGAACATTTGACCAGGATAACAAGAAGGATTTCTCTGCTCAGGTTGAAGCACTGAAAGACTGCGACGTTATCTTCTGCCCATTCTATTACACAGAAGCAAGCCTTGTCTGCAAAGCATGTGCAAACAAAGGCCTTAACGACATCCCGATCTACGGATGTGACGGATTGGATGGTCTGGCAGCTCTGATCGATGATACGATCAAGAACCCGATCACTTATATCACTCCTCTGGATGTTACTTCTACAGATGCAAAAGTTAAGAAATTCGTTGATGATTACTCTGCAAAATTCGGAGCAACTCCGGATCAGTTCGCAGCAGACGGATACGATGTTATCTATGTCATCTTCGAAGCACTGAAAGCAGCAGGCGTTAATGATGCAAACATGTCCGCAGAAGATATGTCTGCAGCAGTTGTTGGTATTCTGACAAACGGATCCTTCTCCTATACAGGTATCACCGGCCAGATGCAGTGGACCAAAGAAGGTGCTTGTGACAAGATCCTCAACATCGTACAGCTTCAGTAACTAAGAGACAAAAGGATTATTCCTAACATATCGCAAGACCACGGGCAGAAACTGCCCGTGGTCTTACAAACTTTTTTAAACGTATCGTAAAAACGGGAGAATTCAAATGGTAATCGCTATTGACGGCCTGAGCCTGGGCGCAATTTACGCACTGATCGCATTAGGCTACACCATGGTTTACGGTATCGCCAAGATGCTGAACTTTGCTCATGGTGATGTTATCATGGTCGGCGCGTATATGATCTATACTTTATGCACGCTTACCTGGACCACCGGGTCTCTGCCAATCTGGGCAGGAGCCCTGATTGCATTTGTGGTCAGTATTGTTGTCTGCACCCTTTTGGGAATGGTAAACGAAAAAGTGGCATACAAACCGCTCCGTGGAGCCTCGCCGCTGGCAGCTCTTATCACCGCTATTGGTGTCAGCTACCTGCTGCAGGGTATTGCACAGCTGATCTGGGGCGCAGAGCAGAGATCGATCTCCATCCTGGATCGTCTGGGAACCGTAAGAGTAGGAACGGTCGCGATCAGATGGAGCAGTATCATCACGGTTGTCTGTGGTGCGATCCTGATGATCGGACTGACACTGTTCGTTAAGAAGACCCGCACCGGACGTGCTATGCTGGCAGTTTCAGAAGACAAAGGCGCCGCACAGATGATGGGTATCAATGTCAATAAGATCGTTTCCGTCACTTTTGCAATCGGATCCGGACTGGCAACGTTTGCTGCGCTGTTCTATCTGCCGACAACGGCAATCAGTCCGACGCTTGGTTCGATGCCTGGTATCAAAGCTTTTGCAGCAGCCGTCATCGGAGGAATCGGTTCCATTCCGGGCGCCGTGGTAGGAGGAATCCTCCTTGGCGTAGTAGAGGTAGTCTGCAACAGTTTTGAAGCAACGGCCAGCTATACGACCGCCATTGAATTTGCTCTTTTGATCATCATTCTGTTAGTCAGACCGATCGGTCTCCTTGGAAAGAAGAGGAGGGTAAAGGTATGACAATGGAAGGTACCAAGAAAAAAAACCTCTTCGCAAAGGGAGGCTGGAAAAATTATATTACTTACATTGTGATCATTGCCTTCCTGGCAATCATGATCATTCTAAATCTGACAGTGGGACTTGGCCGAGGGGACAAGAGTACGCTTGCCCGGATCGCGTTCAGCTGTATCCTGGCGGTTTCTCTGAACCTTGTGGTCGGCTTCCTGGGTGAGCTGTCCTTGGGACATGCCGGCTTTATGTGTGTCGGTGCTTATCTGGGATGTTTTGTGGCAAATACTTTAAGAGATGCAACAGCCCTCCCTGAACTGGTCGTCGTTATCATCGCGATGATCATTGCGGGTATCGTGGCAGCGATCATGGGATTTGTGATCGGTGTGCCGGCACTGCGTCTACGGGGCGACTATCTGGCCATCGCCACGCTGGCCTTTGGCGAGATAGTACGCTGTATTTTCAAGAACCTGAAAATATTTGGCGGCGCCAAAGGTATGAGCACGAAGATCTATAATAACAATACGCTGTTTATCCTTGCGTTTATTGTTCTTTTGATCGTCGTCTTCTGCTGCCAGAATCTGATCAACAGTAAACACGGCCGTGCCGTGATCGCAATCCGTGATAATGAGATTGCGGCGAAGGCAATGGGCATCAATGTAACGTTTTACAAATTACTGATCTTTATCGTTGCGGCGTTTTTCGCAGGCATTGCAGGTGTCCTTTATGGATCGACCATCGGAACGATCCGTCAGGAGACCTTCTCCTTCAACTATTCCATTGAGATCCTGGTCATGGTCGTCCTGGGCGGCATGGGAAGCATCAATGGATCATTGGTCGCAGCGACGATCATTACTTATCTGAACATCCTTCTTCAGAATCAGCTTTCCGGTTCTCTGGCTCCTGTCAAGAACATCGTTTACGCGCTGATCCTGATCGTCATCGTCATCTTCAGTAACGCACCGGCTCTCAAGAACTTCCGGGAGAGCATCAATCCAAAAGCAATTCTGGCAAGGATCTCCAAAAAGAAGCCCGACGCCAGCGTGACCCGGAGCGATGAAGCAAAATGGGACCGCATCCCGACCAAGATCAATATCGATGAGGTCTTAAGTGCAGACACAAGAAGCGGCTACGCGGATGATCCGGTCCCGCCGGGAGAGGATGTTGTTCCGATGGAGGCAACAAAAGATGAGCTGTACCGGCCATTAGACAGAAAGGAGGAGAAGTAACATGTCAGAATATGTTTTAGAGACTCAAAATCTTGGCATCTCCTTCGGTGGTCTGAAAGCGGTGCAGGATGCTAACATCAAGATCAAAAAAGGACAGATCTACGGTATGATCGGCCCGAACGGAGCCGGTAAGACGACCGTATTCAATATGCTGACCGGCGTGTACCTTCCGACCACAGGAACTTTTTTCCTGAACGGAGAAGAGTTGAAAGGCAAAACGCAGGAACAGATCAATCATAAAGGCATTGCCAGAACATTCCAGAATATCCGGTTGTTCAGCAATATGTCCGTGATCCGTAATGTTATGGTTGGCCTGCATAATCAGCCGCAGTATAAATGCAACTTCCTGACCAGCATGTTCCGTCTGCCAAGACATTTTAAGATAGAAAAGGCAATGCGTGAGCATGCCAAAGAACTCCTTCGGGTCTTTGATCTGGAAGATGAGCGGAACAACCTGGCTTGCAACCTTCCATACGGAAAACAGAGGAAGTTGGAAATTGCACGTGCACTTGCAACAAATCCGAAACTGCTTCTTCTGGATGAGCCTGCAGCTGGTATGAATCCGCAGGAAACAGCAGATCTGGTGCAGATCGTAAAGAAGATCCGTGATGATTTTGATCTGACGGTCCTTCTGATCGAACATGACATGAAATTTGTCGCCGGTCTTTGTGAAGAGATCACCGTCTTAAACTTTGGTACGGTGCTGGCACAGGGAAAGACAGAAGACTGCCTGAACGATCCAGAAGTGGTCAAGGCATATATTGGAGGTTGATGAGATGGCATTGTTGGAAGTGAAAGACCTTCAAGTGAATTACGGCGTGATCCGTGCACTGAACGGGATCAGCTTTGAAGTCAACGAAGGCGAGATCGTAACTCTGATCGGGGCGAACGGCGCAGGAAAAACAACGACGATGCAGACCATCATCGGCCTGATCCCGCCAAAAGCCGGATCGATCCATTACGATGGCAAAGACATCACAAAATTACCGTCCCATAAGATCGTAAATATGGGTATGAGCCAGGTTCCGGAAGGAAGACGTATTTTTCAGGAGCTTTCCGTCTATGACAACCTGATGCTGGGTGCCTATCTGGAAAAAGATATGAGCAAGATCAAAGCCCGTATCGAAAACGTTTTTGAGCAGTTCCCAATCCTGAAAGAACGTCGGTCCCAGATTGCGGGAACGCTTTCCGGAGGCGAGCAGCAGATGCTGGCAATGAGCCGCGCGCTGATGGCAAATCCGAAGCTTTTGATGCTGGATGAGCCATCCATGGGACTTTCACCTTTACTGGTGAGCCAGGTTTTTGAGATCATCAAAGACATGAATGCGAAAGGCATCACCATTCTGCTGGTAGAGCAGAATGCAGAAAAGGCACTTGGTATTGCGGATCGGGCATATGTTCTGACCAATGGTGTGATCACACATCAGGGCACGGGCGCAGAACTAGCCGGCTCGGAAGAAATCAAGAAAGCTTACCTGGGCGGCTGATCGCAAATAATACATACAAATACGAAAACTGCCGCGTACCCCGTGGCAGTTTGTTATCTGGGAGAGAAATAATGGAGAATAAATGGATTCCAAAATATGATATGCCAATGATAATCCTGCCAAGCTTAACAGACAGCAGTGGAAAACTGAGTGTTCCGGACTGTTTTTCCCTGTTTATGGATGTAGCGGCAGTGCACGCTCCAATGCTGAAGTGCGGCACAGAAGATCTGGCAAAACAAGGACTCTTCTGGCTGACGGTCCGTTCCAAGATCAAGATCATCCGCAGACCGCGCATGATGGAAGAAGTCACCGTTTCCACCTGGCCGGAAGAACCGCAGGAAACAAGGTGTAACAGGGACTATTCCATCACCAAGGGTGACGAAACCTTGGTTCTGGGCAAAACACTCTGGGCCGTTCTGAATATGAAAACAAGTAAACTGCACAAAGTGGATGTTTTATATCCGGAAGGGTTTCAGGCGATAGACGACCTTGCCATACCGGAACCGTTTACCCAGTTTGATAAAAACTTTCAAGGCGAGGAATTCGCCACATATACTGTTCGTCCGACCGATATCGATTTTGGCGGACATATGAATAATATCGCTTATATCCGCGCCATTGCCGGACTCTTTCCGGCAAAAGAATGGCAGGAAAAAAAGATCTCCGAGATGGAGATCCATTATAAGACCCCTTGTTTTGAAGGGAATGTTCTGACATTCCAAAAAAAAGCCGCAGGAGATACCCTGCAGCTCGCAGCATTTCTTCCAAATGGAAAAGTTGCCGTTTACGCGTCCCTGTCTACAGGAGATAGTTACGACAATAGGCAAGCCGATCATGAATGAGAAAGAAACCTTTTATCGTGAAAAGGAAAACTGCAGGCTTCCACTTACTCAAGTAATGGAAGGGGAAATAGACTCTTCATTGCAGGAGCTCAACGAGTTATTTGGCGCCGCGGATGTCCTCAGCATTGAAAATGCGAAAAAGCATCGTAGGATCCTACTAAGCCTTTCTATTATAGGAACATTACTGACACTCGCTTTTCTGCTTTATGATGAGGCGGAACTGCACGGGCTGATCCTTGCCTGTGGTGTGATGGTGCTGTGCCTGTTTTTTGTCCGACGCATTGCCAACAGACTGGAGTGCCATAGAAAATATTTGGAATACCGGGTGCTTGCGGAATGTCTGCGGTGTCAGTTCTTTCTCTCTTTTGCAGGAACCGGGATCCGTGTCATGGAGATTTTGCCATGGTCTATCCGCAAGGGGATTCCCTGGATCGCGGAGGTCCTGTCATCAATTTCGGAAAACAAATCCTCAGAAAAGCGGTCGGTTCTCGATCCCTGGATAAGGGTTCAGAAAACGTATCATAAAGCAGCACTCGGAAAAAATGAAATCAAAAACCGTAAAGACGGTCGTATTGCAAAAATAGTGCTCATCATTACGATTGCAACATATGTTGCTGCTTTGCTGTATGAATTGCTCGTATACAGGAATGCGCAGGGGGCGGTCGATGCCAACTTGATCCGGGCACTGCTGAAAATTGTACTCGGGACGATGTCTGCTATTACGCTGTTCACGGGAAGCTATTATGGAAAAATGTCGCTTTCCAATATCATCGATGATCATAAAAGAATGATCGCTCTTTACGAAACTGCAGAAGAAGAGATATTACAAAACGGCGAAAGCGAGGAATTACTGACGTTTCTGGCCAGGGAATTCCTCAATGAGAACAGTACCTGGTATTCGTACCAGAGTAAAAACGGTCCGGATCTGGTTGTATAAAAAATGGCGGGAACCCCGCCATTTTCTTAATGTACTTCAGCGCCGCCCCACTCGACAACGGTAAACCCTTTCCGTTCGAAAGGAGTGATCTTTGGAGCAGGAATCTCGACCGGCGCATCTATAGCTTTATAAGCCATGAAGATTCGCAGACAGGAATCAGGCTGCGGGTCAATTTTCAGTTTTGCCACATCTGTGTAACATTCTTCCTGGAATGTGATCAGATTGTATGCGTTCTTCTGCATCCGCGGCTGCCAGTAATTGATAAACTCGAGATACTCTGAAGGGATCAGACCCATCTTCGGAAGAATATCCAGCAGGAAGGCACGCGTATCTTTGCCTGCGACCACATAGCCTTCCGACCAGTCATATGCAGGCTCGCTGTCAGATTCCCAGAAAATATAGTCATAGGTTTTTCCGGATGCAAGGTCTGTCAGGGTACCATTCGGCGCAGCCAGCACATTCCATCCGTTGTGATAGAGTGGAGCCGTACGGGTGAAGGTTCCTTCTGACAGTTCCACATCCACGGATACGATCTGCGTGGTTTCCGGATACAGATAGATCGCCGGTTTTGCCATACCGCCGGAAGCGGTGATGTACTGGGAGTTGACCCAGCCGTAACGGCCATTGTATTTGATAAAGATCCAGTCTCCGTACCAGCCTTCTTCGGCAACTTCCGTTCCATATGGGATGACATCGATTGCGGTATAATTTGTACCCGGTCCCAGGCGGAACATCAGTCCGTCTGTGGTATTCACATAACCGTGGTAACCATAATCGATCCACGGATCCGGGTAGACCAGCGTATTCGGGTCGGAGGAGACAGCAGTCGTCGGCTGCGGAATCTCCGGAGGTGTATCCGTCAGATAATCGCAGGAGCACCAGCCGGTCAATCCTGCAATCGTTGTGTGCGCCCAGTTGTTTTCCTCTTTATCGATAGTCAGTTCTGTTCCCTGGAGGATCAGATAGATGGCATTATATTGTTTGCCAGGACCCTCACGCAGCAGTAGACCGTCCTTTGCGGTTGCCCACTTCTTTTTAGGATACGTAGCCTGTGTGGTAGTTTCTTTAGAAGAATCGGATTTTGTGGTAGTTTCTGTCGGGACTTCTGTGGTAGTCACTTCTTCTGTGCGTATTTCTGTCGGCAGGTCCGGTCCCTGAATACGCGGTTTCAAAATAAAGAAGAAGAGAGCGATGACGATCGCCGCTATTACCGCAACACCGCCAACAATGATCAGGATCAGAGCCCAGATCGGCAGACGTTTGCGCGGCGGAGCAGAGTAATCCTGGTAATCCTCCTGATAATAACCATCGTCCTGGTAATTATCCTGGGATTCGTCCTGATATTCATCAGAGTATTCTTCCGGATAGTCTTCCGGATACTCGTTCTGATCATCCGGCTCCTGCTGCACAGGCTGTGTTTCCTGTGGAGCCTCCTGCGGAGTTTCCTCCTGCCAGGTTCCCTGTTCCGGCGTTTCCTGTGGTGCTTCTTCCAGAAACTCTGGCTGTTCCTGCGCTACCTGCTGCAGGAAATCCAGCTTGGTTCCGCAGCTGGTACAGAACAGATCATCCGGTTTTATTTCTTTTCCGCAATTTGGACAAAACATGGTCTTTCTCCTCTTTCAGTTCAATGCCAAGAAGCGTGTATATTGATAATTTATTATAACATTCCTTTTTGAAAGGTCAAAAAAATCCTGTAGAAACAGGATTTTAATAAAAACGGCTGGAACCTAAAAGGATCCAGCCGTTAAACCAAACAGGTTTCTTTCAGATCAATATTTTCCGTACAGGTCTAATGTTTCAAACATAGCATCCAGGTTTTCTTCTTTCGCATTTTCAAGGCTGCCGTCAAAATCAAAGATATAACCGCCGCCCGGAGCGCAGGTATCCAGCAGATATTTTGTATCATCAATGATCTGCTGTTTTGTTCCGAATTCCATACGGGAGATGGAGAGATTTCCGGAGATGCAGGCGATGCCGGAAAGTTTTTCTTTCGCTCTCTTCATGTCGACTTTCTCAAAGTGATACAGGACTTTGCCTGCAGGCACATCGGTCAGGAAATCGAGGCGGGTATCATACGGACCTTCTGTATAAATATACGGAAGCACATCTCCCATATCGATCAAAGCCATGATGATCTTCTTTAACGGCTTCCAGTACAGTTTCTCATACAGACTTTCACTCAGGAATCCGTCCATTCCCTTATGCAGCGGGAAGAAGATGGATTTAAACGGAATATCCACGAAGCGCAGGTACTGCAGTCTTGCAATCTGCATATCAGCAAAGCGGTTCACCGTTTCTTCTACGTAAGGGAGAATGTCCTCATCGGTGACATCTTCAAAAATTCCGAGTGTTCCACGGAAATAGTCACCTAAGATATCATAAGGTGCTTCCGAAATGCCGGTGATCATGCCAGGGTATCCCATCCCGGCTATGATGCCGGAAAATTTCATGGTTGCTTCAAACGCCTTTGCATTCTCTTCGCCGATCTTCCGAAGCAAATCGATTGCTTCCAGTGTCTGCGGATTATATAAACCGTTCAATGCAGAGCTGTCCAGAATGGTTCCATCCGCAAAGACAATATTTTGTGTTCCCTGAATGTTCGGGAATGCACGCGGGATATATTTGCGCAGCATAAATCCGGTGTAGTCGGAAAGCAGCTCCGGATATTCCTCCTGCTCCATAAATGCGATCTCATGGATCTGGTGCGTGCTGTATTTATCGACTTTGCTGCCCGGTCTTCCCGGCCAGTCAATGATCCTGGTTCCTGCCAGCTCGTTTGCCGGTCCGCTGTAGAAAAGCGGAACGCATCCTGCATCCACGTTTGGATAACGTTTCAGGAATTCGATCGCGCAGTTGCCGGCTTTTTCGAAATTATAAAAATGATCTTCATAGCTTCCGCCGGTATAGCGGGTAATGATACCGTCAAAAAACGGCTGGACCGGAACGCGGTCCGGCTGTCCTAAAGCAACGGCTGTTTTGATACGTCCAAGACGTTGTCCTAAAGCGGCAAAGTTTCCGCCCATTTGTTCTTCGCTCATAGTATTTCCTCCTATCCTAAATTCTTTAAATAACAATTCATTTCAACTGGTTTTATTATAAAAGCCAATAGGAATGGAAAGATAGACGCAGAACATTGAAAAATAAGCAAGTTCATGCTACAGTATGTTGCAGAGGGAAAAACATTGAATATTACAGCAGGAATCCTATTTTTCTTATTGAGCAACAAGGACGATGCGCAACATATCTTGCATGGAGCGGACCGTTTCGAATTATTGCGCCTTCAGAAATATGAGGGACAGAAACAGACCGAGGCAGGAGTACTGTATCTGTATCCGGAGAAGATGGGAGCTCTGCTTTTTGTCTGCAGTAAAAGATGTGCTGTCTCAGAAGAAAGCTTGAAAATGCTTTCCCTTCCAGGCACCAAAGAAGCCGGATGGATGAATACCGTCAGTGCCGCCTGGATTCCAAAACAAAAAGATATATCCGTTTTGACAGAACGGATCTTTCTTGCCTGGAATCAGTTTCTGCAAACGCAGAATGAGATTCTGGAGAAGGCACAGGGGGAGGACGCGAAAGGAGTTCTGGATCTGGCAGCAAGGCTTTTGAAACGGCAGTTCGCGTTAGTTGACCGTGATATGTTCGTGATGTTTGAAACAGAAGGCATCGCACGTGAATTACGGGCAAAACTGGGAGAGGGGTTTTCGGATGAGATCGTTGACGAACTGATCATGTCAAAAGATTTTCATGATGTAGCCACATCCGAAGCACCGTTTTATTATTACATGGAAAGTGCAGATCAGAACTGCTACTGCGTTAACATTTCCCCAGATGGAATCTATAATGCCAGATTGGTCGTACATGTAAATGCAGATGAGTCAACGCTTCCTTCCGGCGCAGAACAAATTGCCAATCTGCTTGCAGGTGTTCTTACACAAATGGTCCGGAATCAAACACTGAAAACCTATTCGAATGAAAACGAACTGCTGCACCAGCTTTGTGGTTTGATCGCCGAAGGCGAAGCGGTCGATCCGGAAGAAATCCGGAAAGCGGCAGCCGCTTTTTTCCGTTCTGCGTCACAGACATATCAGGTTTTTTGCCTGGAGCCATATAAAACAAGCGGATGGGAGACACAGATGGAGACCACGCTTCCGGTTACGGTCCGGAAGCTGGAACAGGAATGGCCTGGATCCTGCGCAGTAGCGGTTGGGCAGCAGATCTTATGGCTGGCAACGCGTCCGGCATCCGTTACAGCGGATGAAAGATATGCCTTTTATCAACAGCTGCTCCTTTTCTTAAGAGAGACGGTTTTCCGCGCGGGAGCCAGCAGCGCCTTTGCAGAGATCGCGCAGCTGTCGGATGCCTTTGATCAGGCAAAGGCAGCTCTCAGGACAGGATATAAGAAGAACCCAAGTTACTGGTTTTACCGGTTTGACGATTATCGTCTGGATTATATGATCGATCTGATACGGGAGACAAGCGCAGGCGGAGAACTGCTTTTGCATCCGGCAATCAAGATGCTTACAGACTATGACAAAACACACGACAGTCAACTGACAGAAACACTGCGGGTGTTTTCAGAAAAAGGACAGAATGTAACGCAGGCTGCAGACGCCTTATTTGTGCACCGCACTACACTATTCCGCCGCCTGCAGCAGATCCGGGAGATGACAGGGATTCATCTGGAAGATCAAAAAGAGATGCTGGCCTTGCAGTTGTCATTTTATCTTTTGCAGGAGCACTGAAAGTGCCGGCCTGTAAAACAACAGGGAGATAAAGGAGAAAACAATGGATCAATTGGAACGCATCGCAAAAATGAGCAGTTATTTGAAATCCGCAAAAGAAGCCTGTGATGAACTGGATGCTGCCATGAAAGCACTGGCGGATGCTTTGGAAAAATATGAACAGGAATTAGAGCATATCGATCAGCTGGCAGAGTATTATGATAGCAGCGACTGGCTGCATGATTTTGAGGATGATGAAGCAGGGCTGATTCCGGAAGATATTGACAGAGGCGCATTATCGGAGGATGGGATCTATGACCTTTTGATGGATCAGAAAAACGTGGAAGACATTCTGCAGCAGATACAAGAATATCTGCAGGAGAACTAAAGGACACAAAAATCGAAACGAAAAAAGGACATCGCATAGCGATGTCCTTTTTATATCTGTCGAAAAATTTCATCACTTCTTTAAAGCCTTCAGAAGACGGACTACGGAACGCTGTACTTCTTCAATAGAGAGAGTGCCTGCATCCAGCTCTTCATTCAAATTATCATGATCCATCTGCTGCCCTGGCATGATCAGATCATTGCCGGCACGCACGCATCCGGCAGCTGTGCAGTCCGGACCATGGTTTGTAGTTGTCCAGTCGGTCATGATCACTCCGTCGAAATCCCATTCATCTCTTGCAAGCTTAGTGCAAAGGTCGTAATTGTTTGCTGCATGGATTCCGTTGATCAGATTATAACTGGTCATGATGGCCATCGGCTGGCTTCCCTTGATAGCAATCTCAAAACCTTTTACATAGATCTCACGCAGGGCCCGTTCGGAAACTATGGCATCGACGCGCATACGATTATTTTCCTGGTTATTGCATGCATAGTGCTTGATGGTCGTTCCGCAGCCTTTATAGCTTTGAACGCCGATGGTCACAAATGCAGCGGCAATGCCGGCGATCAGCGGGTCTTCTGAATAGTATTCAAAGTTTCTGCCGCAAAGCGGATTCCGTTGAATATTCATACCCGGTGCCAGCCAGAAGCGGATACCAAATTCTTCCATTTCTTCTCCGATCCCGCGGCCAAAAGCCATCATCGTTTCGATATCCCAGGTCTGGGCGATCAATGTTCCCACCGGGAAGGCTGTGCAGTACTGATACCAGGTTTCATCCCCAATCAGTTTTTCTCCCCGCAGAAGGATGCCGCCCTCAATGGATTCTTCCAGTGTCGGGACGATTGGTGCACCGTTTACGACCTGGTATTCCTGTACCAGTCGGACTCCGGCTGGACCATCTGCCAGAATGGCAACTGGAATCCCGTCTTCTTCTGCACAGTTGCTTGTCTGTGCAGCAGAACCCGGAGCCATCCAGCCTGCAGCGCCTAAAGCACCCTGGTCGCTGGTCGCTGTAAATGCGCCGGTACACAGTTTGATCAGCTTGTCACGGGAAAGTGTTTTGACTAATGCCAGATCTTCGTCATCTTCCGCCTGATCATATCTGCCATAAACATTTTCCTTGTATGGAATATCTGCTGCCTTCAGGGCAATGCATGGATAATCTGCTTTTTGACCTTCCCATGTTCCTCTCAGATGAGAGATGATCCCTTTGTCTGGAACCATCTCTTCCAGATCCGCTGTTCTTGCGCAGGCGTGCTGCGTTTGCTCTGTGACGGCGTCTGCATCCAACTGGAGAGAGCCGATAAAAGCAGCGTTTTCCAGACTGTTTCCGATGAAGAGTCCATACAGACCTTCTTCCAGGATCCAGGCACATTTTTCTTCATCAAAAGAAGCAAAGGAGGTAACAGAGATGGATAGAGAAACCATTTCTTCCTCTCCCGGAGCCAGTGTTTTTGTTTTGGCAAAGCCAACTAATTTCCGATATTCTTTCGGCAGTTTTTCCTGCGGACAGGACACATAGACCTGAACGACTTCTTTTCCTGCATAAGCGGAACCAGAGTTCTTAACACGTACTTTGATGGTCAGCTGCTCACCATCTAAGGTTATATCTTCTGTTGTCAGAGTGAAATCCGTATAAGAAAGTCCAAAACCGAATCCATAACGGACCGGAATGTCAAATGTATCAAAGTAACGGTATCCCACAAAAATACCCTGTTTATAATAATCATAGTCCAGATCGCCGTTCAGATTGGAGTATTCTTCTGCAAACGGGATATCGTCATATTGAAGCGGCCATGTAGCGGCAAGTTTTCCGCTCGGGGTCACCTTGCCAAGAAGGATATCGGCAATGGCTGGTCCGCCGTTTTGTCCCGGCTGAGCAACGTAAAGAATGCTTTTGATATTTGGAAAATCTTCCGTGAAATTCATGTCGATCGCACCGCCGGCATTGATGATGAGGATCACATTTTCGTATTGGTCACAGACGGCTTTTATCAGAGCATATTCCGTATCTAATAGATAATAATCTCCCTTTTCCAGACGCCTGTCTGCACCTTCTCCTGCATTGCGGGAGAGAACAAAGATGGCATTTTCGCCCCGTTGTGTTTTATCCGGGAGTTCTCCTGCAGGAATATCAAATGGCGTGATCATATAGGCTTCGAACAAAGGTCCGATCCCGTTTGGCTTTTTACTCAGTTCATCCGCTTTTGCCCAGACTTCTTTTTTCCAGGCTTCCCGTGCAGCATCATACAGACTGGAATAGCCCTCCAGCCAGCTGCGGTTTGTGATCTGAAAACCTGCTTCTTCCAGACCTTCTAAAACATTTACCGTACGGCGTGCATAAACATTACCGGAGCCGGTTCCGCCTTTTACGGTTTTTAAGGCGCCGGCGCCAAATAAAGCAACTTCGCTGTTTTCTTTCAGCGGCAGAACATTCCCGTCATTTTTCAGGAGAACGATGCCTTCGGTCGCGATCTGGCGGGCAAGCGCACTATGCTCGATTTCATATGGACGAGGAGAATTATCCTGCGTTCCGGAGCGTTTGATTGTGGTTGTCATGGCGTATTCCTTTCTTTTTTGTTGATGGTACTTATTTTATTTCTGTATTTATTTTGCCAAACCCCAAAAGGGAATTCAATGGTTTCCTTCTTCAGAAGTATCTTTTAACAGTTCAAAGTGATTCCGCGTGGTCTTTAGAAGACCTTCTTTTTGCAGTTTGGACAGTTCCACTGACATCGCGGCGCGCTCCACACAGAGGAAGTCGGCAAGCTGCTGCCTGTCATACGGAATCTCAAAAGATGTATTACCTGCACGCAGAGCCTCGGAAGATAAATAAGAAAGAAGCTTCTCTCGTGTGGTCCGTTTACTCATATGCGTGATCTTTTCATTAAACTGAAGAACCTTATTGGCCAGAACGGCAACCAGATTTCGCGTGAGCTTATTGTGATGATCGCAGGCGGTTGGACAGGTAGTGAGCATTTTGCGGATATTCAGCAGAAGGACCACGGAATCTTCACTTGCGGTCACACTGATGTTAAGCACGGAGCCTGGCGTAGCGGCATAAGGCTCTCCAAAAAAATCTCCCGGAAGGCATTTTCCCATAATATTGCGATGCCCCCACAGATCCTCCTGGATGATGATAACAGATCCGGATAGGACAAGGCCCATTTCTTCGGTGGCGTCACCTGCACGGAAAATAAATTGATCTTTTTTTACCGAAAGCGCTCTGGCGCTGACACAATGGAGGATGGCAAGGATCTCTTCATCCGTCATGCCGGTAAAAAAAGGACATCGTTTTAACTGGTTCAGGTATTTTTTCAAATGTGTCTCCTTAAAGTCTCGTTTTGTTTGAAATCAAACATACTTGTTAGAAATATTATGATAGTATTTCAATATAAAAACAAGGGAAAAGTCCAAAAAGGAGCTGACCAATGGGAAACATGATATTCAGCGGATGTCAGGGAAAGCCGCAGGTTCAGATTTTTGAAAAAACATGTCCTAACTGTGGAGCAGAGATAGAGGTCTTCTCCGTAGATACGGAGGCGGTTTGTGAGAACTGCGGATTTAAGATTTATAACGATACCCTCAGCTGTGTACAGTGGTGCAAATATGCAAAGCTGTGTGTTGGAGAGGAGAGATATCGCCAGCTGAAAAAGATTGCGGAAGAGCAGAAGCTTCGAAAGGAAGCGCAGCAGAAGGAGGAAAAAAATGAAACGGAAAATCATTCATATTGATGAAGACAAATGTATTGGCTGTGGTGCGTGTGCAAGTGCATGCCACGAAGGTGCCATTGAAATGATAGATGGAAAAGCGGTCCTGACAAGAGAAGATTATTGTGACGGCTTAGGAGACTGCCTTCCTGCCTGCCCGGCAGGAGCCATTACATTTGAAGAACGGGAAGCGCCGGCCTATAACGAAGCGGCCGTACAGGCAGCAAAACAGCAGAAGATGCAGGGAACATCTCAATTAGCACAATGGCCGTGTCAGATCAAACTGGTACCGGTGAATGCACCATTTTTTGATGGAGCCAAACTGTTGATAGCAGCCGACTGCACCGCTTATGCTTACGCATCCGTTCATGAAGATTTTATGAAAGGGCGCATTACACTGATCGGATGTCCAAAACTGGATGCGGTGGATTACAGTGAAAAACTGACAGAAATCATTAAAAACAATGATATTCAGGAAGTAACGGTCCTTCGTATGGAGGTCCCGTGCTGCGGCGGCTTGGAAATGGCAGTTAAGAAGGCACTGAAAAACAGCGGCAAGTCTGTTCCATGCCGGGTTGTGACGATATCGATAGAGGGAGATATATTAGAATAGAACTATTACGAATAGGTCTGTATGATTTCCTCTGCGACTTCACGGCGCTGAATGCAGCGGTCCATCGCCTGCTTTTCGATATAGCGGTGGGCCTGCGGTTCATCCATCTTGAGTTCAGAGATCAAGAGCCATTTTGCCCGGTTAACAAGACGGATCTCTTCCATCTTTTCTTCAAAGGAAAGAGTCTTCTTTTCCATGCTCCGAAGTCGTTCCCTGGCGCTTTCCATCCAGCGGAGCGCATGTTCGATCGCGGGAACCGGGACAGGTTTGGACAGCGTAAAAACGCCATGTTCCACGACTTTATCAAAAATATCTTCATGTAATTCTGCACGGACAAACAAAAGAACTACAGTTCCTTGAGAAGCAGACAGATCAATTGCCAGTCGGATGCCCGGGTCGTCAGGAAGAGGAGAGTTGATGATCACAAAATCATACTCCTGCTCGCCCCATGCCCTTTTTGCGGCGCTCACATTGGAAACGACCAAAACAGGGTCGTACTGAGATTCTGCCAAAAGGGAAGAAAGCGCTGTATTTAGTTTTTCTGCCGCAGAAACGACTAGAACGCGGTAGCTGCGCTCTTTCAAACTCATAACAGGTGCCTTTCTTTATGCTCTTCCGTAAATATCCAAAATATCCGAAGGAATATGTGTTTTAATAAAATCACTTTCAAGAGCAGCCGTGCAGGCAGCCTGATAAGTTTCCGGCAGTTTTTCAAATGCGGAAAGGGTTTGCGGATCTGCTTTATATAAGTTTAAATCGGCTGCCTCGCCCAAAGGCAGTTTCTTTTTGATCCCTTCCAGGCCGGCATAGATCATCAGTGCAAATGCCAGATACGGATTTGCAGCAGGGTCTGGAGAACGCAGTTCCATACGGCGGTACTCTCCTGCTGCAGCAGGGATCCGGACAAGCTGCGATCGGTTTTCGGCTGACCAGGATACATAGGCAGGAGCTTTGTGCTGTCCCAAACGAAGATAAGAA